>NZ_JBIWLW010000022.1:0-148949 GCF_044766385.1 Streptomyces sp. NPDC102274
TTCATCGCCACCGACCGGCTCGACACCCTCGTCGAGGTGCAACCACGCGACCCGAAGAAGGACCAGGACGTACGGGCGGCAGACCAGACCGAAGTACGGTTCGCGGGCGGCCTGTTGACCATCAGGACGCCCAAGCAGCGCTATCTCATCGGGCGCACCGGCACCGTCGACGTGACGGTCGAACTGCCCACGGGCTCGGGCATCGACCTGACCGGCGCCTGGGCCCAGGTGCACGGCGAGGGCCGGCTCGGCGAGGTCCGCGTGAAGACCTCGTCCGGCGACACCCGCCTCGAAACCACCGGGCCGCTGCACCTGACCGCGTCCCACGGCAGCATCACCGTGGACCGCGTCGAGGGGTCCGCCGAGATCACCACCAGCACCGGCAGCCTGCGCGTCGGCACCGTCGACGGCACCGCCGTCCTGAAGAACTCGCACGGCACCACGACCGTCGGCACCGCCCTGGGCGATCTGCGCGTGAGCGGCGCCCACGGCGACATCCTCATCGAGCACGCCGAGGGCTCGGTCGCCGCCACCACCGCCCACGGCACCGTGCGCCTCGACGAAGTCGCCCGCGGCACCGTCCAGCTGGAGACCTCCTACGGCGCCATCGAGATCGGCGTCCGCGAGGGCACGGCCGCCTGGCTCGACGTCAGCGCGAACTCCGGCCAGGTGCGCAACGCGCTCGGCGCGTCCGAGAGCCCGGACACGTCCGAGGACACCGTCGAGGTCAGGGCCCGTACCCGTTACGGCAACATCGACATCCGCCGCGCCAAGGCCTGACACTGACACGCGCGCGGGCCGGGGCCCCCGGCCCGCGGAAACCGGAACCGGTCAGCCGGCTATGCGGTAGCCGAAGTTGCCGCCGCCGGTCGAGCCCCCGAGGGTGCCCAGGTGGAAGCTGGTGGCGCCGGTGCCCGTGACACCGGTGGGGCCGGTCAGGAGCTTCCAGACCCGGCCCTTGTAGCCGTCCTCGCCATTGCCGCCGACGTAGACCTCGGGGCTGCCGTCCTTGTCGGAGTCGAGCACAGCCGCCGCGGCGCCGAAGTGGTCGTCGTTCTCGGAGGTGCTGGGGATGCTCTTGGAGTTCTGGGTGAAGGTCACGGCACCCGTGGTGGTGATACCCGAGGCGCTGCCGCGCAGCACGGTGATCGCGCCCGACTTCGCGGTGGTCGCCACGTCGGAGGCGGTCTCGTAGGAGGCACCGATGATCACGTCGTCGTAGCCGTCCTGATCGGTGTCCCCGATGGCCACCGCCGAGCCGAACTCGTCGCCCGGCTCCTCAATCCCCGGAACGCCCGTGTCGGCCTGGCTGTAGGAGCGGGGCTTCAGGGTGTCGCTCATGCCGTTCGGGCCGCCGTACGTCAGATAGACCTTGTCCAGGTCCGCGTGACCGGTGACCAGGTCCTGGTAGCCGTCCTTGTTCAGATCGCCGAAGGCCGACGGATAGTAGGTGCTGTACTGGTACAGCCCGCTGAACGTGCCGCTCTTGACCAGCCCGGTGGCCGACCCCTTGAACACCACGGCCCCCGGCGTGCCGTTCCCGAGCACGACCCCGCCGCTGACGACGACATCGTCGATGCCGTCACCCGTCATGTCACCCACGAAGGCGGCGGAGGTCAGCAGCTTGTCGAGTCCCCCGGTGTCACGGAACCACACCCCGGCCGACCCGCCCGTGGTCCGGTTCATCGGACCGAGCCGGACGGAGAGGCCGTAGGTCTTGCCGTTGTGCCCCCGGGTGACGTAGTCGTCCACGCCGTCACCGTTGACGTCCCCCACACCGATCGTGCCGCCGAGCGCCTTCGGGTTCGCGGCGGTGGCGTTCCCGACGGCCACGGTGGTCCCGGCGCCGGTGATGCCGTCCTTGCTCCCCCAGAGCACGGTGGTCCGCTCGGCCCAGTTGATCACCAGGTCGTCGTACCCGTCCCCGTCCAGATCCCCGAACGCACTGACCTCCCGCCACCGCCCGTCATCCAAGGGCTCGCCGGGAACCCCGGGCGTGGCCTGACTGACGATCGAGGCACTGCTGAGCTTCAGCCCGTCGGCCGACCCATAGGAGACGGTGACGACCCCGGCCCGCTTGACGTCCCCCACCGTCGAGGTGTGAGCCCCGGTGGCGAAGTCCGGATACCCATCGCCGTTGAAGTCGGCGTCCTTTCCTCCCGCGGCCTTTCCCCCCACGGCCACCGGCGCGGCGCCGGCGACCGGCGCCACGGCGGTAAGGCCAAGAACAGTGACCGCGCAGACGGCAGCCACGGTGAGCGCTCTTTCGCGCATCAGAACCCCCCAGGTTCCTGCGACGGCCTGAAAAGCCGTCACATATTCGAATACGCGCCTGATCATAGGGCCCACCTCTGACAACGGCCCCGCCCTCGACGCCCGGGGCTCAAGCGGGAGAGGTGGCCTCGGCCCGCCGCGCGGTCAGGGCCGAGGTCCGGGCCGACCGCGCCGCTTCAAAGTGTTGGCCCGACCAACACTGATAGACTGGCCACCATGAGAGTGGCCACCATGGACGAGATCCCCCAGCGCCTGACGGTGAAGCCGAGCTGGCTGATCACCCAGCTGGCCGTGCACGCCCGCCGGCTGGTGTCCGACGGCTTCACCACCGCGGGGGCGCGCGGATACCACTACCGCATCCTGGCCGCACTGCACGAGTTCGGGCCCGCGAGCCAGGCCCAGCTCGGCCGCCGGTGCCGCATCGACCGCAGCGACGTCGTGGCGGCCGTCAACGAACTGGTCGAGCAGGGCTTCATCGTCCGGGCGCCCGACCCGGACCACGGACGGCGCAACAAGGTGACCCTCACCGGCGACGGTGTCCGGCAGCTGCGACGCATGGACGGGGTGCTCGATCAGGTGCAGGACGATCTGCTCGAACCGCTGTCGGCCGAGGACCGGCAGACTCTGACCCGTCTGCTCAGCCGCGTTCTCGCCCCGTACGAATCGGAATGACCGCCGCTCAGGGGCCGACACCGCGCAAGGGCCACACCCGCTGACGAAGCCACCGGAAAACGCCCGAGGGCGGCACCCCCGCAACAGGGGTACCGCCCTCGGTCACATCAGGACCATGGACCGGGTCCGAGCCGTCTGGCTCAGAAGTCCATGTCACCGCCCGGCATACCGCCGCCGGCCGGGGCCGCGCCGGCCTTCTCCGGCTTGTCAGCGATGACAGCCTCGGTGGTGAGGAACAGCGCCGCGATGGAGGCAGCGTTCCGCACGGCACCATTCCGCCCGCTCGTCCCGGCCGCCCCGCGAGCGCCCGGGGCTCAAGCCTCGGGATCCGAGCCCTCTTTCCAGGGATGGGGCGGAGGGCCTTGACCCACCCACCCTCCCCGCCTGGGGAGTTGACTTTCAGTGACCGACTTGCCACGCAGGGTCGCGACGCTCTAGCGTGCCCCTCAACGCACAAAACAGCCCCCGCCGGTGCTAGCAACACCTGCGAGGGCTTGACCAACAAGATCGACGGGTTAGGACCCGATCCCATGGCTGAGAGCCAGCTTAGTGCCGCCGTGCCCGAGACGCATGCGGCCTCACCCGCTTCACCCACATCTCCCCCGATGGCGGTCCCCGGCTACGGCAAGCGTTCGACGCCCGGCCAAAAGGCCCGCAGCAGTGACGACTTCGCGCGGCTGCCGCCGCGCGAGGCCGCCGTCGCCGCGTTCATCGACCGGCTGCCCGAGGGGACAGACATCTCGGTGAAGGCCCTCGCGAAGGTGCTGCCGTACGGGCAGTGCGCCCTGCGTACCGCGCTCCGCCGGCTCCAGGTGGCCGGCATCTGCGGCGTGGCAAGGAACACCTCTCCGGGCGGGACGGCATGCGCTGGGTGACGCGTACGTGGTTCTCCCGTACCGCGCGGGGCAACGACTGGTGGGCGGCGTTCGTCTCCGGCGATCTGGCCACGGCGGACGCACGGGCCAACACCTCACACCCGCCGACGCGTTCCCGCGCCTTCATCCTGCTCGCCGCGCTCGGTCGCAGCGCGCCGATGATGTCGCTGTCGGCCGCCGACTGCGCGGCGCTGGAGCCGCTGACCACGCCGTGGTTCGAACGGGGCACCACCGAGAGGGACATCCTGCGTGCCCTCACCTCCGGACTCCCCGCTGACGTCCACCACCCGGCGGCGATCGCCCGCGTACGGCTGACGTCCAAGCTCCCACCGGAGCGGATCCGCGCGCCACGCCCGCCGCTGCGCGTCCTGGAGTGCGCGAAGTGCGGCGCCCCCGGCCGCCCCGAAGCGCTCAGCGACGGCGAGTGCGGCCCGTGCCGGGGTGAGCCCGTCCCCGTATCCCCTGCTTCCCGGCTCTCCCCCACCCAGGTCCGCGCCCGCGTGGCCGAGGCCCGCGCGGCGGCGACGCGCCCACCCGAAAGGACCCGTACATGACCCTCCAGTCGATCCGCCGCCATAGAGCCGGGGCACCATGGAGGGGAGGAGGC
Source organism: Streptomyces sp. NPDC102274 (assembly GCF_044766385.1). Taxonomy (NCBI): domain Bacteria; kingdom Bacillati; phylum Actinomycetota; class Actinomycetes; order Kitasatosporales; family Streptomycetaceae; genus Streptomyces; species Streptomyces sp. NPDC102274. Next base: position 4,429 of record NZ_JBIWLW010000022.1, read on the forward strand.
GACACCATGACCCCCAGCTCAAGCCGCCAGGCCAGGCCGCAGATGCAGGTCGAGGAATTCGAAGAACTCGAACGGGGCGCGCCCGAGACCGTGCGACTCGAATTCATCAACGGAAAGCTAGAGGTCAAGCCGGTGCCCGACGGCGATCACGGAGCCATCGTCATGTGGCTCCTGAGGCAGTGCATGCAGCAGCGCCCTGAACTGGCGCTGTATCCGGAGCAGGGCCTGAAGGTCGAGACGTACCGTAATGGCCGCGCCCGGCCAGACGGAGCCCTCGCGCCCCTCGACCACTTCGTGGGTCATGGCGAGTGGGCGCCTGCCGATGGCGTCCTCATGACGGTCGAGGTCACTTCCCACGACCGCGACACGGACCTCCGTGACCGCGTCGAGAAGCGCGACGGTTACGCCGCGACCGGCATCCCCGTCTATCTCCTTGTCGACCGGGACGCCGAAAAGCTGGTCGTCTACACCGACCCGTACAAGGGCGAGTACCAGAGCCGCGCCTCACACGCGTACGGCGCCACGGTCAAGCTCCCTCACCCTGTCTCCATCACCCTCGAAACCGAGAAGCTCAAGGACTACACCCGCTGACGAAGCCACCGGAAAACGCCCGAGGGCGGCACCCCCGCAACAGGGGTACCGCCCTCGGTCACATCAGGACCATGGACCGGGTCCGAGCCGTCAGGCTCAGAAGTCCATGTCACCGCCCGGCATACCGCCGCCGGCCGGGGCCGCGCCGGCCTTCTCCGGCTTGTCAGCGATGACAGCCTCGGTGGTGAGGAACAGCGCCGCGATGGAGGCAGCGTTCTGCAGGGCAGAGCGCGTCACCTTCGCGGGGTCGATGATGCCCTCGGCGATCATGTCGACGTACTCGCCGGTCGCGGCGTTCAAGCCGTGACCCACCGTCAGGTTGCGGACCTTCTCCACGACCACGCCGCCCTCAAGACCACCGTTGACGGCGATCTGCTTGAGCGGAGCCTCCAGCGCGAGCTTGACGATCGCGGCACCGGTGGCCTCGTCGCCCGTGAGCTCAAGCTTCTCGAAGACCGAGGAAGCCTGGAGCAGAGCCACGCCACCACCGGCGACGATGCCCTCCTCGACGGCGGCCTTGGCGTTGCGCACCGCGTCCTCGATGCGGTGCTTGCGCTCCTTGAGCTCGACCTCGGTCGCGGCGCCGGCCTTGATGACGGCCACGCCGCCGGCCAGCTTCGCGAGGCGCTCCTGGAGCTTCTCGCGGTCGTAGTCCGAGTCGCTGTTCTCGATCTCGGCGCGGATCTGGTTGACCCGGCCGGCGACCTGGTCGCTGTCACCGGCACCGTCGACGATGGTGGTCTCGTCCTTGGTGATGACGACCTTGCGGGCGCGGCCCAGCAGGTCCAGGCCGGCGTTCTCCAGCTTGAGGCCGACCTCCTCGGAGATGACCGTACCGCCGGTGAGGATGGCGATGTCGTTGAGCATCGCCTTGCGGCGGTCACCGAAGCCCGGGGCCTTGACGGCGACGGACTTGAAGGTGCCACGGATCTTGTTGACGACCAGGGTCGACAGCGCCTCGCCCTCGACGTCCTCCGCGATGATCAGCAGGGGCTTGCCCGACTGCATGACCTTCTCCAGCAGCGGAAGGAGGTCCTTCACGTTGCCGATCTTGGAGTTGACGATCAGGAGGTACGGGTCGTCCAGGGACGACTCCATACGCTCCATGTCGGTGGCGAAGTACGCCGAGATGTAGCCCTTGTCGAAGCGCATGCCCTCGGTGAGCTCAAGCTCAAGACCGAAGGTCTGCGACTCCTCGACGGTGATGACGCCTTCCTTGCCGACCTTGTCCATCGCCTCGGCGATCAGCTCGCCGATCTGGGTGTCAGCGGCGGAGATGGAGGCGGTCGAAGCGATCTGCTCCTTCGTCTCCACGTCCTTGGCCTGCTCCAGCAGGGCACCGGAGACGGCCTCGACGGCCTTCTCGATACCGCGCTTGAGGGCCATCGGGTTGGCGCCGGCGGCCACGTTGCGCAGGCCCTCGCGGACCAGCGCCTGGGCGAGCACCGTGGCGGTGGTCGTACCGTCACCGGCGACGTCGTCCGTCTTCTTGGCGACTTCCTTGACCAGCTCGGCGCCGATCTTCTCGTACGGGTCCTCGAGCTCGATCTCCTTGGCGATGGACACACCATCGTTGGTGATCGTGGGGGCGCCCCACTTCTTCTCGAGGACGACGTTTCGGCCCTTGGGGCCAAGGGTGACCTTGACGGCGTCGGCGAGCTGGTTCATCCCGCGCTCGAGACCGCGCCGTGCCTCCTCGTCGAACGCGATGATCTTGGCCATGTGAAGTGGTCCTCCCGGACGGATGGGGTCTCCCCTGCTCGAACGCAGTTGAGAGCTTGGGGAAGGATTGCTCCGGACCGTGCTGGCGCCCGCGACGGACGGCCTGAGAGCCGTGTGGTTCCTTACCCCACCGGCTCTTCGGGCCTCACCGACCCGGTCCTTAAGTTGTCACTCTCACTTGCAGAGTGCTAACGCCAATGATTAGCACTCGGCCCCCGAGAGTGCAAGCTCCGCCAGTACACCGCGGCCCCTTCAACCCCTCCTGTCAGCGCCTCCGGACAGCCTCCCGCGGCCGGCCTCCTCCGGAACGCGCGAAGGGTCCGCATCCCCTGTTCGGGATGCGGACCCTTCGGCGTGAGTACGTACGTCAGTGCGTCGGTGGCCGATCGCGCCGGGATCAGACGGCGAGCTTGACCATGTCCGCCTGCGGACCCTTCTGGCCCTGCGAGATCTCGAACTCCACTCGCTGACCTTCTTCAAGGGTGCGGTAACCGTCCATCTGGATCGCGCTGTAGTGGACGAAAACATCCGCACCACCGTCTACCGCGATGAAGCCGTAGCCCTTCTCCGCGTTGAACCACTTGACGGTGCCCTGAGCCATGCCTAACTCCCCTATTACTGGCCCTTGCACGGGGCCACACTTCACGCCGGAACGCGTCGACCGCGGCTGAATGTATCTGCCCAACTGCCCTCTGCAACAGGTCAATCGGACGAGAATTCTGGGCATGGCTGAACACACATACTGATGAATTCCCTGCGTTCCAGGGCAAGTCGGGCCGGGCAAAGCGCACCTACGGCGCATACGGCACTCCGACTTCCACTCCATGTTGTCGCGTTCTCGCATGCCTTTGGCAGGGGCGACAGCGGGGCGTTCCCATACTGTACCGCGCTCAACCATGTAGAACGGCCCCCTCCGCTTCTCTCGCGGAGGGGGCCGTACCAGTAACAGAGCGGAGCAAATCCGGGAAATCCGGGAAATCAGGGGAATCCGCGAAATCCCAGCGGAATCCCGGGGATCAGCCTCCGGCGACGGCGGGGATGATCGAGACGCCGGCGCCCGCCGGAGTGGCGGTCTCCAGGCCCTGCTCGAAGCGGACGTCGTCGTCGTTCACGTACACGTTCACGAAGCGGCGCAGCTTGCCCTGGTCGTCCAGGACGCGGGCGGCGATGCCCGGGTGGCTCGCCTCCAGGGACTGGATGACCTCGGAGAGGGTCGTCCCCTCGGCGGCGACCTCGGCCTTGCCGCCGGTGTACGTACGGAGAATGGTGGGGATGCGGACGTTGACGCTCATGGGTGTTCTGCCTTCCGTCTTCCGTAACGTCGTGGTGGTCGTCAGCTGCCGGCCAGGCCGGCGTCGCGGAACGCGTCCAGGCTCGGGCGGATGATCGCCGTCGGGCCGGTCGTCGGGGCGACGGCGTCGAGCGTCTTGAGTCCGTCGCCGGTGTTCAGGACGACGGTGGTGAGGGCCGGGTCGAGGACACCGGCCTCGATCAGCTTCTTCGTCACGCCGACGGTCACGCCCCCGGCCGTCTCCGCGAAGATGCCCTCGGTGCGCGCCAGCAGCTTGATCGCGTCGACGATCTGTTCGTCGTTGACGTCCTCGACGGCGCCGCCGGTGCGGCGGGCGATGTCCAGGACGTACGGGCCGTCGGCGGGGTTGCCGATCGCCAGGGACTTGGCGATGGTGTCCGGCTTCTGCGGCCGTACGACGTCGTGTCCGGCCTTGAAGGCGGTGGACACCGGCGAGCAGCCCTCGGCCTGGGCACCGAAGATCTTGTACGGCTTGTCCTCGACCAGGCCGAGCTTGATCAGCTCCTGGAGACCCTTGTCGATCTTCGTGAGCTGCGAGCCCGAGGCGATCGGGATGACGATCTGGTCGGGCAGCCGCCAGCCGAGCTGCTCGCAGATCTCGTACGCCAGGGTCTTGGACCCCTCGCCGTAGTACGGGCGCAGGTTGACGTTGACGAAGCCCCAGCCCTCGCCGAGCGGGTCGCCGATCAGCTCGGAACAGAAGCGGTTGACGTCGTCGTAGTTGCCCTCGATACCGACGAGTTCACCGCCGTAGACCGCCGCCATGACGACCTTGCCCTGCTCCAGGTCGTGCGGGATGAAGACGCAGGAGCGGAAGCCGGCACGGGCGGCGGCGGCGCCGACGGCGCCGGCCAGATTGCCCGTGGACGAGCAGGAGAGCGTGGTGTATCCGAAGGCGCGGGCGGCCTCGACGGCGATGGCGACGACGCGGTCCTTGAAGGAGTGCGTCGGATTGCCCGAGTCGTCCTTGACGTACAGGGAGCCCGTGACGCCCAGTTCACGGGCGAGGTTGTCGGCCTTGACGAGCTTGGTGAAGCCGGGGTTGATGCTGGGCTTCGTGGCCACATCGGCGGGGACGGGCAGCAGCGGCGCGTAGCGCCAGATGTTGTCCGGGCCCTCGGCGATGCGCTTCTTCAGCTCTTCGGGGGTGCCGCTCGGCAGGTCGTACGCCACTTCGAGCGGCCCGAAACAGCTGGCACAGGCGAAAATCGGACCGAGGTCGAAGCGCTCTCCGCATTCGCGGCACGAGAGTGCGGCGGCGGGTCCGAGATCGACGGCGCCGGTGGCGGCCGAGTTGGTGCCGGCTGCGTCGGAGTCGGCGTTCTGTACGGCGGTCTGCACAGACATGGAGGCGAGGCCCTTTCTCCTCATCTTCCTCGCGACGTACTTCGCCACGAGACGGAATTGGCACCTTCCCCACCGTGACCTCGAATGGTCGGCGGGAGGGTTGCCGGGACTTCAACGGGCCGTTCCCTCAGTCCCTCTGGATGAGCGCTATGGAGCCGGACCCGGGGTCCGACACGTTTTTTCACGTAACGACCCCCGGCATGCGGTGGTCATTCGTGTTGTTCAAGACTGTAACCGAAGGAGCGCACGGTTGAGATAGTCGTCCGCACCGCGAGATGGATCACGTTCATGGCACACGCACAGGGAGTACCGACCGTGCTGGAAGAGGTGGAGCACTGGCTGACCAGGCGTTCCTGGTCCGTGGCCGACCGCCCGCTCGACCGGCTGATGGTGGCGAAGGCCGCGCGCGGCACGTCGGTGAGTGTGGTCCTTCCGGCGCTGAACGAGGAGGCGACGGTCGGCGAGATCGTGTCCGTGATCCGGCGCGAACTGATGGAGCGGGTACCGCTCGTCGATGAACTTGTGGTGATCGACTCCGGTTCCACCGACCGTACGGCCGCGGTCGCCGCGGCGGCGGGCGCGCGCGTGGAGCACCGGGACGCGATACTGCCGCGGCTGCCGGCACTGCCCGGCAAGGGCGAGGTGCTGTGGCGGTCGCTACTGGTGACGAGCGGCGAGGTCGTGTGCTTCGTGGACGCCGATCTGCGACGGTTTTCGGCCGATTTCGTGTCGGGCATCGTGGGGCCTCTGCTGACCGATCAGGACGTGCAGTTCGTGAAGGCGATGTACGACCGTCCGCTGCACCAGCCCGCGGCGGAACGGGGTCCCGGCCAGGGCGGCCAGGGCGGCCAGGGCGGACGCGTGACCGAGCTGGTGGCGAGGCCGCTGCTCAATCTGCACTGGCCCCGGCTGGCCGGTTTCGTCCAGCCGCTGGGCGGCGAGTACGCGGCGCGGCGCTCCCTGCTGGAGCGGCTGCCGTTCCCCGTCGGATACGGCGTCGAGCTGGGGCTGCTCGTGGACGCGCTGCACATGGCGGGTCTCGACGCGCTGGGGCAGGTCGACGTCGGGGTACGGATCCACCGCCACCAGGACGAGCGGGCGCTGGGGCGGATGGCCGCGGCGATCTACCGTACGGCGCAGCTGCGGCTGTCCCGGGCGCACTTGGTACGGCCGGAGCTGACGCAGTTCGAGCGCGGCGAGAACGGTTTCGTGCCGCGTACGCACGCGGTGGACACGGAGGAACGGCCGCCGGTGCGGGAGATCGCGGAGTACACGGCCGGACGCGCGGCGTAACGGAATGCGATCATGCGAGTTCCCTAGATTGCCCGATTATGGTCATGAATCATGTGGTGGCTGGAACGCTGACCGGGCCTCTGACCGCTGTGCACGCGCATCTGGCCGAGACCGGGAGCGCCGCCGAGCGGCTGTGGCTGCTGGGCGGGGTGGTGCTCGCGCTGAGCGGCGCCGGGGTGGTCGCGCTGGCCGCCCTGCGCGGCCGACGGGACTGACGACAGCGTCGCCCGCAGGACGGTCGGCACAGCCGACGACAGGGCCGCGCCCGTACGTTTGAGCGTTTCCGTGACGGGCTAGGTTTCGGCACATGGTTACCGAGCCGCCCTCCCGGGCCCAGGTCCTCGTCGCGTCCAACCGAGGCCCCGTCTCGTACACGCTGCGCGACGACGGCGCGCTGGAGGCCAAGCGGGGCGGCGGCGGGCTGGTCTCCGGCCTGTCGGCCATCGGTCCGGACGCGGACGCGGTGTGGGTGTGCGCGGCGCTCGGGGACGGCGACCGCGAGGCGGTACGGCGTACGGGCGGCCGGCTCGACACGGCCGACACGGGCGGCCGACGGGTGCGGATGCTGGGCATCGCGCCCGAGGTGTACGCGGACGCCTACAACGACGTCGCCAACTCCACGCTCTGGTTCGTCCACCACCTGCTGTACCAGACCCCGCTGGAGCCGTCCTTCGGCCCGGAGTTCCGCGCGCGGTGGGCGTCCTACGAGACGTACAACCGCGCCTTCGCGGAGGCGCTGGCCGACGAGGCGGCCGACGGCGCGGCCGTGCTGGTGCAGGACTACCACCTGGCGCTGGTGCCCGGGATACTGCGCGCCCTGCGCCCCGACCTGAGGATCGGGCACTTCTCGCACACGCCCTGGGCCCCGGTGGACTACTTCCGGCTGCTGCCCGACGACATCGCGCGCCAGCTGCTGCGCGGCATCCTGGGCGCGGACCGCGCGGCCTTTCTGACGCACCGGTGGGCCGACGCCTTCACCGCGTGCTGTACGGAGCTGCTGGGCGGGAGGGGCGGCACGGGAAAAACACAGATCGGCGTGCACGGCCTGGGCGCGGACGGCGACTTCCTGCGCGAGCGCGCGCACCGCCCCGACGTGGACGAGCGGATCGTGACCCTGCGCGGGCAGATCGGCCGTACGAGCAAGGGCGAGGAGCGGAAGACCATCGTCCGGGTGGACCGTACGGAACTGTCGAAGAACATCGTGCGCGGCCTGCTCGCCTACCGGCTGCTGCTGACCGACCGTCCCGAATGGCGCGAACGCGTGGTCCATGTCGCCTTCGCCTACCCGTCCCGGCAGGACCTGGCGGTCTACCGCGACTACACCGCCGAGGTCCAGCGGGTGGCCGATGCGATCAACGCCGAGTTCGGCACGGAGGGCTGGGTCCCGGTCGTCCTCCACGTCAAGGACGACTTCGCCCGCTCGCTTGGCGCCTACCGGCTGGCGGACGTGGCACTGGTCAACCCGATCCGCGACGGCATGAACCTGGTCGCGAAGGAGATCCCCCTCGTCTCGGAGCGCGGCTGCGCGCTGGTGCTGTCGCGCGAGGCGGGGGCGTACGAGGAGCTGGGCGGGGACGCGCTGGTGGTGAACCCGTACGACATCAGCGCCACGGCGGCGGCCCTGCACGAGGCGCTGACCATGCCCGCCGACGAGCGCGCGGAACGCGCCAAGCGGCTGGCCGCGGCGGCGACGGCGCTGCCGCCGCGGCAGTGGTTCCTGGACCAGCTGACGGCGCTGCGCGCCTGACGCACCTGCCGGGCTCTCAGGCCATCGTCTCCGCCAGCGCCGCCAGGAAGTCCGCCAGCGCCGCCGGTCCCGGCAGCAGCAGGTCGGCGCGCTCGGCCAGTTCGGGTACTTCGGAGCCGCTGCAGATCAGCAGGCCGGGGTGGCCGTCCGAGCGGAGCTTCTCGACCGCCGCGTACGCCGGGAGGTCGCCCAGGTCGTCGCCCGCGTACAGAACCGTCTCGGCGCCGATCTCGCGTACGTACTCCAGCAGCGCCACGCCCTTGTCCATGCCGGGCGGGCGCAGCTCCAGGACCATGCGGCCCGGTTCGACGATCAGGCCGTGGCGGGCCGCCAGTTCGGTGAGCGGGTCGCGCAGGGCCTCGAAGGCGGCCCTCGGGTCGGAGGCGCGGCGGGTGTGCACCGCGACCGCCTGGCCCTTCTCCTCGATCCAGGTGCCGCGCCAGGCGCCGAATCGGTCGAGGACGCCGGGGAGTTCGGCACGGACCGCCACGACGCCCTCGTGCGGGGCGGGGGCGCGGACGGTGCCGGAGACGGCGTCCCAGCGCTCGGCGCCGTAGTGGCCGAGGACCACGAGATGGTCCAGGCCCGGCACTCCGGCGAAGCCGCCGTACCGCACCGCGACCCCGGCCGGACGGCCGGTGACGACCGCGACCGACGCGACGTGCGGCGCGAGCGCGGCCAGGGCGGGGACGGCGCGCGCATGCGCGCGGGCCTGTTCGGGGTCGGGGACGATCTCGGCGAGAGTGCCGTCGAAGTCGAGCGCGACGACGGACTTGCCGGGCCGCGCGAGGAGCGCGGCCAGACCGTCGGCGCCGGCGGGGGTGGCCGGTTTCGGCAGGGGGTACGGGTTGCTGCCCATGCCACGACCTTATCGGCGCCCGCCACCGCGGAGAGCCTGTCCGGCCAACGGAGGGCCGCCGCGGGCTTACGAAGATCGGCCGGCCTAGGCCCTGTCCGGCCGGACAGGACCTGGTGCCGGTCGCCGCACTAGCGGCGGCGGCGTCTCTCGTCCCTGATCCGCCGCAGCCGGTTCACCGTCACCGGGTCGTGCTCCAGCGCCAGCGGATCGTCCAGCAGCGCGCCCAGCAGCTGGTAGTAGCGGGTCGGCGACAGGCCGAGCCCCTCCCTGATCGCCCGCTCCTTGGCGCCGGGCCCCGGCCAGCCGCGCCGCTCCATGGCGAGTACGGCGCGGTCCCGCTCGGACAGCCCCGAGGGCTCCGCGGAATCGGCCGAATCGGCGGGATCGGCGGGATCAGACGCGGTCATATGACCGCACGCTACTCGCCGGCCTCGGCCGCCGCCGCGTCCCTGGCGATCCCGCCGAGGACGTTCGACGGGCTGGCACCGGGCTCGACGGCCTTACCGATGTTCTTCTTCAAGCTCTCGCTCACGCTCGCCCACGAGTTCTTGCCGTACGGAATCAGCTCGGAAGTCGGCAGCGCGTCCAGGAACTTGCGCAGGTCCGCGTACTGCGGATCCGCCGCCATCGCGTCGTTCGCGCTGTAGGTGACCGGCAGCAGGTCGTACTGCCCGGCGAAGGACATCACGTTCTTGTCGTCGTACGCGAAGTCCAGGAACTTGCCGATCGCCGTACGGTTGCCGTTCTGCTTGAAGGCCATCATCCAGTCGGCCACACCCATGGACGCCTTGGCCTTGCCGTTGACGCCGGGCAGCGTCACCATCCCGACCTTGACGCCCTGCTTCGCGGCCTCCGCCATCAGGGAGGGATGCCCGTTGAGCATGCCGACCTGACCGCTGGTGAACGCCTTGAACGCCATGGCGCGGTCGAGCTTCCCGGGGGCGACGGGACCGGTCAGCCCCTTGCCGACAAGCTCCTTCTGCAGCCACTGGAACGTCGCGATGTTCTGCTCCGAGTCGATGTTGTACGAACCGTCGGCGGTGTCCGTGTAGCCGCCCCCGCCGCTCAGCAGCCACATCATGGTCTCGCCCTGCGCCTCCTCGGAGCCCAGCGGCAGCGCGAACGGTGTCGTCACGCCGAGGCCCTTGAGCGCCTCGGCGTCGGACTGGATGTCGTCCCAGTTCTCCGGGGCGTCCAGACCGGCCTGGTCGAAGAGCTTCTTGTTGTAGAAGAGCAGCCGGGTGGAGGCGACGAACGGCAGTCCGTACTGGATGCGGTTGACCTTGCCGGCCTCGGAGAGCTGGGCGAGGAAGTTCGCCTGCGTGGGGACGGAGAGCACTTCGTCGGCGGTGTAGAGCTGGTCCTGCTTCACGTAGTTGGCGTACGAGCCGACCTGCGCGATGTCGGGGGCCCGGTCCTCCTCGACCATCGTGGCGACATCGCTGTCGACGGTCTTCCAGGGACGGACGCTGACGTCGACCTTGATGCCGGGGTTCTTGGACTCGAACGCCGAGGCGAGCGCGGACCAGTACTTCTCGGAGGAGTTCTCCGAGTTGGTGCCGTAGTCCGCGGCGACGAACTTGAGGGTGACGTCCCCGGACCCTCCCGTACTGCCACAGCCGGCCAGCGCCATTGTCATGCCCCATGCGGCTATCGCCGCGGTCATTCCCAGATAGCGCTGTCGCACGGCTGTGTTCCCGCCCTTGTTCTTCGATTGCGCGTAAGGCCCCGGTCGGTCCCCCGTGACGCATTGTTATGAAGCAGCGATTTTCCCCCATCCGGAGGTTTCGGGTCCACCTGGGGTCGGTTTCACTTAGGCAACGTCCCCGCGGCCGCCCGGTGAAGCCGCATATCGAGCACAGCCTCCCTTTACGACAGGGGCGCGCCCCTTCGGCTCACTCGCCGGAGCCGCGTCCCACCGGCCAGGTCCGTTTGTATGGAGACTCAACAATCCTGGGCAGTGGACTAGACCTTTCAAGGGTCTACGCGCGAGACTGTTCCCGTGAGACACGTCATCGCCCTGGATGTGGGCGGCACCGGCATGAAAGCCGCCCTGGTGGGGGCGGACGGCGCGCTGCTGTACCAGGCGCGGCGGGCGACCGGCAGAGAGCGCGGGCCCGAGGCCGTCGTGGAGACCATCCTCGGCTTCGCCGCAGACCTGCGCGCGTACGGCACCGAGCACTTCGGCGAGAGCGCCGTCGCCGCCGGGGTCGCGGTGCCCGGCATCGTCGACGCCGAGCGCGGTATCGCGCGGTACGCCGCCAATCTCGGCTGGCGCGACGTACCGATGCGCGATCTTCTCGGCGCCCGGCTCGGCGGCGTACCCGTCGCGCTCGGGCACGACGTACGCACCGGCGGTCTCGCCGAGGGGCGGCTCGGCGCGGGCCGGGGGGCCGACCGGTTCCTGTTCGTGCCGCTGGGCACCGGGATCGCCGGGGCCATCGGCATCGCGGGCACCATCGAGGCCGGTGCCCACGGCTACGCGGGCGAGATCGGCCATGTCGTGGTCCGCCCCGACGGGCCCGACTGCGGCTGCGGACAGCGCGGCTGTCTGGAGACCCTCGCCTCCGCCGCGGCCGTGACCCGCGCCTGGGCCGCGGCGAGCGGCGACCCGGAGGCGGACGCCGCCGACTGCGCGAAGGCCGTGGAGTCCGGCGACCCCGCGGCCGTACGGGTCTGGCTCGACGCGGTCGACGCGCTCGCCGCCGGACTGGTCACCGCGCTCACCCTGCTCGACCCCCGGACGCTGATCATCGGTGGCGGTCTCGCCGAGTCCGGGGAAACCTTGTTCACACCGCTGCGGACGGCGGTCGAGGAGCGGGTGACGTTCCAGAAACTTCCCGAGATCGTCCCGGCGGCTCTCGGCGACACCGCGGGCTGTCTGGGCGCGGGGCTGCTCGCCTGGGACCTGCTCGCCGCCGCCCGGCCCGCCGCGGAGGCACGACCCGCGGAGGCACGACCCGCGGAAGCACGAACCGCGGAAGCGCACCCCACAGAAGCGCACCCCACCGACGACAACGACCCGCCCGCCGACGATCCACTCGCCACGGAGGTATCCGCCTGATGGCCGCTAGCGCCCCACGCGCCGCGCACGCCGCACACATCCCACGCGCCGAAAGCACCGTTCTCACCGGCGCCCGGGTGGTGCTGCCCACCGGAACCGTGGACGGCGGGCAGGTGATCATCGAGGGCGGCCGGATCGCGGGCACCGCCCACGACGACGCCGCCTCGCTGGATCTCTCCGGCCACTGGATCGTCCCCGGCTTCGTGGACATGCACAACCACGGCGGCGGCGGCGCCTCGTTCACCTCCGGCTCGGTGGACGACGTGCTCAAGGGCATCCGCACACACCGCGAGCACGGCACCACCACCCTCGTCGCCTCCACCGTCACCGGCGAGATGGACTTCCTCGCCCACCGCGCCGGCTTCCTCTCCGAGCTGGTCGAGCAGGGCGAGCTGGCCGGGATCCACTTCGAGGGCCCGTTCATCTCCCCCTGCCGCAAGGGCGCCCACAGCGAGGCGCTGCTGCGCGACCCCGACCCGGCCGAGGTCCGCAAGCTGCTCGACGCGGCGCGCGGCACGGCCAGGATGGTCACGCTCGCCACCGAACTGCCGGGCGGCATCGAGTCCGTACGGCTGCTCGTGGAGCACGGCGTGATCGCCGCCGTCGGCCACACGGACGCGACGTACGAGCAGACCGTGGAGGCCATCGACGCGGGCGCGACCGTCGCGACGCATCTCTTCAACGCGATGCCGACCCTCGGACACCGCGCTCCGGGACCGATCGCCGCGCTGCTGGAGGACGAGCGGGTCACGGTCGAGCTGATCAACGACGGCACGCATCTGCACCCCGCGGCGCTGGAGCTGGCGTTCCACCGCGCGGGCGCGGACCGGGTCGCCTTCGTCACGGACGCGATGGACGCGGCCGGGTTCGGCGACGGGCGCTACCAGCTCGGCCCGCTCGCGGTCGACGTCAAGGACGGCGTCGCGCGGCTGGTGGAGGGCGGCTCGATCGCCGGCTCCACACTGACCCAGAACACCGCGTTCAAGCGGGCGGCGACGGTGGACCGGCTGCCGGTGGAGGACATCGTCCGGGCGATCTCCGCCAACCCGGCGCGGCTGTTGGGCGTGTACGACAAGGTCGGCTCGCTGGAGCCGGGCAAGGACGCGGACCTGGTGGTCCTGGACGACACGTTCTCGGTCAAGGGTGTCCTGCACAAGGGCGAATGGGTAATTGAGCCCAAGTAGGTCGATTCAATGAAAAGACGGCCGATTTAGCCGCAAGAACGAGGAAAGCCATACGAAGGCGGTCGGCCCGGGGTCTGGGCCTACCGCCTTCTGTTTGGCATGATCGCTCCGGTAATCGGCCGAGCGAGCGAGCGGCCGTGCGAGCGCGTTTCCCGGGGGTGCGACGGATGATTGTGACGGTCACGCTCAACGCCGCGCTGGACATCACGTACCGCACCCCCGAGCTGGTCCCTCACACCACGCATCGCGTCACCGATGTCGTCGAGCGGCCCGGCGGCAAGGGCCTGAACGTCGCGCGGGTGCTGTCGGCGCTGGGCCACGAGTCGGTGGTGACGGGGTTCGCGGGCGGCCGGACGGGCGACGTGCTGCGGGAGCTGCTCGGCAGCTGCGGCCCCGGGGGCTCCAGGGGCCGGCCGGTGGACGCGCTCGTACCGATCTCCGGGTCCACCCGCCGCACCCTCGCCGTCGTCGACGAGACGAGCGGCGACACCACCCAGCTCAACGAGCCGGGCCCGACCGTCTCGTCCGGCGAGTGGTCCGCCTTCCTCGGCGCGTACGAGCGGCTGCTCACCGGCGCGGACGCCGTGGCCCTGTGCGGCAGCCTGCCGCCCGGCATCCATGTCGGCGCGTACGCCGAGCTGATCCGCCGGGCCCGCGCCGCGGGCGTACCGGCGCTCCTCGACACCAGCGGCGAACCGCTGCGCCGCGGCGTCGCCGCCCGCCCCGATCTGGTCAAGCCGAACGCCGACGAACTCGCCCGGCTCACCGGCTCCCGCGAGCCGCTGCGCGCCGCCCGCGACGCACGCCGTCGCGGCGCGCACGCCGTCATCGCCTCGCTCGGACCCGACGGCATCCTCGCGGCCACCCCGGACGGTATCTGGCAGGCGACCCCGCCCGCGCCCGTGAAGGGCAACCCGACGGGCGCGGGCGACTCGGCGGTGGCCGGGCTGCTCTCGGGTCTCGTCGAGCAGCTGCCCTGGCCGGCCCGGCTGGCCCGCGCGGTCGCCCTGGCCACGGCGACGGTGCTGGCCCCGGCGGCGGGTGAGTTCGACGCGGAGGCGTACGAGGAGCTGCTGCCGCGGGTGACGGTGGCGGAACACTCCGGACCGTAGAACCAAGAACGTAAGCCCCGGACCGCAGGACCCGGACCGCGCAGGACCCGGACCGCAGGACCCGGACCGCAGGAGGGACAACATGCCGCTCGTCAGCACCGGTGAACTCGTCACGGCCGCCGGGGCCGGGAACCACGGGATCGCCGCCTTCAACGTCATCACCCTGGAGCACGCCGAGGCGATCGCCACCGGCGCCGAGCGGGCCGGAGCACCCGCGATCCTCCAGATATCGGAGAACGCGGTGAAGTTCCACGGCGGCGACCCCGGCGCGGTCACCGCCGCCGCGGCGGCCGTCGCCCGCGCCTCCTCCGTGCCGCTCTCCCTCCATCTCGACCATGTCGAATCGGCCGCACTGCTGCGGGCCGCGCCCGAGGCCGGCTTCAGCTCGGTGATGTTCGACGCGTCGAAGCTGCCGTACGCGGAGAACCTCGCGGCCACCGCCGAGGCCGTGCGCTGGGGCCATGACCACGGCATCTGGGTCGAGGCGGAGCTGGGCGCGGTGGGCGGCAAGGACGGCGAGCCGTCCCTCGACGCGCACGCCCCGGGGGTACGTACGGATCCGGCCGAGGCGGCCGTCTACGTCACCGGGACCGGCGTGGACGCGCTGGCCGTCGCGGTCGGCTCGTCCCACGCGATGACGCACCGCACGGCCGTCCTGGACCACACCCTGATCGCCGCGTTGCGCGACGCCGTCCCCGTACCGCTGGTCCTGCACGGCTCGTCCGGCGTCCCGGACGAGGAGATCCGCCGGGCGGTTGCCTCCGGCATGGTCAAGATCAACGTGGGTACTGCCCTCAACACGGCCTTCACCGGCGCCGTACGCGACTATCTCGCGGCGCACCCGACGACGGTGGACCCCCGGAAATACCTCGTCCCGGCTCGCGAGGCGATGGCCGGGACGGTGGCGGGTTTCCTGCGGGTGGTCGGCGTTCCCGCGAGTGGCCGGGTCCGCGACTGAGCGATCACTACCCCTTGGGGGGCGTGACCTCCAGCCAGTCGAGGATGGCGTCGCACTGATTGCCCTGCTCGCAGGAGATCTTGAGGGTGTTCTCGCCCGCCTGGAGCTCGACCGGCGCCCATGTGGTCTGCCAGTTCTTCGACCAGTCGGGGTCGTTGGAGTTGATGAAGTTCTTCAACCCGAGCGGGGAGTTGTTCGGCTTGCCGTTGACGGTCAGGGTGGCGTTGGCGTCCTTGGCGGGTATGGCGTAGCGCACGGACAGCGCGTACGAGCCGGCCTTCTCGATGTCGGCGGTCCAGGTCACCGAGGCGCCGACGGCGTTGAAGCCGGTCACATACGAACCGTTGGTGCCGTCGGCGCCCTCGATGTCCGTCGCGAGGACGGCGGGCGGGCCCAGCTTGAGCGTCGCCGCGTCCTGCTTGGGGAGGCCGATCCCGTCGGGCGACGTGTCGCCCTTGTCGCTCGCCCCGTCGGTGGGCTGCTGCGACTGCTCGGCCGAGGAGGTCGGGCCGCCGGTCGGTGTCGCGTCGGCGTTGCTGTTCTTGTCGTCGCCGTTGGTGAGCAGCGCGGCCGTGATACCGATCACGACCACCGCGACGACGGCGATCGCGCCGATCAGCAGGCCCTTGGTGTTGGGGCCGCTGCCGCGTCCGCTGCCCCGCTGGGCCGGCACCTGGCGGGTGGTGGCACCGCCGGGGTGGGTCTCGGGAGCCGCGTAGTGCGGGTTCTGCTGCTGGCCGTACGGCGCCTGGTCGTACGGCGCCTGCTGCTGACCGTAGGGAGCCTGGCCGTACTGCGGCTGCTGACCGTAGGGCGCCTGCTGCGGCGGGGCCGGCTGCTGCTGACCGTACTGGCGCTCGCCGACGGTCCTGACCTGGTTGTACGACGTCCGGGGCACGCCAGGCTGCGCGGCCGGACCGGGGTAGCCGTAGCCGCCTTGGCGTCGCTGATTGCCGCCTGCCGCCTGTCCGTCCTCGTACAGATAGCCGAACGGATCGTCGTCCTCGGGCGTGCTAGCGCCGTTGTTCCCGGCCGTCATCCCTGGTCACTCCTTACCATCTCGCCAGCGTCGCCGACCGGCCGAGCCTACCTCGAATGGGCAAGGCCACGGACGGGCCTTGACGGGTGGCAGCCAGTCTGCGACCCGTGGGTGAACAACGGATCGCAGAGATGTCCCAGCCCTGTCCCGAACACCTCCGGGACCCTTCCCGGCAGGTCCGGGACTCCTGCCGGCCCGCCCGGAGAACCCGTCGGAGACGCACTTACCCCGCACGCCGGTGAACCTTGCTCCGCGACCGCTTCTCGATGTACATCCGCTGGTCAGCGGATTGCAGCACTTCCTCCACCGACATCCCGCAGCTCGCCCAGCTGATACCGAAGCTCGCCCCGACCCGGACCGCCCGGCCGTCGACCCTGATCGGCGGAATGATCGCGTTCCGCAGCCGTACGGCGAGATCGGCGGCGTCCGCCGTGCCGAGTCCGTCCGCGAGAACGACGAATTCGTCACCCCCGAGGCGCGCGACGGTGTCCCCGTCCCGTACGCCGGTGGTCAGCCGGTGCGCGACCTCGATCAGCACCGCGTCGCCGGTGTTGTGGCCGAACCGGTCGTTGATGGACTTGAAGCCGTCGAGGTCGCAGAAGAGGACCGCGAGGCCCTTCGTGCCGTCGTCGACCTCGGGGTTGTCGCTGGGCGCGACCATGTGCACATGGTGGTCGAGGGGCACGCTGCCCACCGCGGGGACGGCTGGGCGTCCGCCGCCCTGCCGGCCGCCGCGCTCCTCGTACTGGTCATAGCCGTCGTACGCGTCGTATCCGGGCTCGTACAGGACGGTGCCCTCGTACCCTCCGTACGCCGCGTCCAGCGCCTCGACCGCGGTCTCCCGCATCGCGTGGGGCCGCGAACAGAGCCGGGCGCTGAGGCGGGAGCGCAGCTCGGCGCTGTTCGGCAGGCCGGTGAGGGAGTCGTGCGAGGCGCGGTGCGCGAGCTGGAGTTCGCGGCTCTTGCGCTCCTCGATGTCCTCGACGTGGGTGAGCAGGAAGCGCGGTCCGTCGGCGGTGTCGGCGACCACGGAGTTGCGCAGCGAGGCCCAGACGTACGTGCCATCGCGCCGCAGCAGCCGCAGTTCGGCGCGACCGCCCTCGGCGGAGGTGCGCAGGAGCGTCCCGATGTCCTCGGGGTGGACCAGATCGGAGAACGAGAGGCGGCGCATCGCGGAGGCCGGGCGGCCGAGCAGCCGGCAGAGCGCGTCATTGGTCCGCAGCAGCCGGCCGTGCTGATCACCGCCCATCTCGGCGATGGCCATCCCGCTGGGCGCGTACTCGAATGCCTGGCGGAAGGATTCCTCACTGGCCCGCAGCGCCTGCTGCTCGCGTTCGAGACGGACCAGCGCGCGCTGCATATTTGCTCGGAGGCGAGCGTTACTGATCGCAATGGCGGCCTGGGACGCGTACATCTGGAGCGCTTCCTGCCCCCAGGGGCCCGGACGGCGCCCGCCGCGCGGCCGGTCGACGGAGATGACGCCGAGCAGCTCGCGCCCGCCGCCGGAGGCGTACATCGGCGCGTAGAGCCGGTCCTGCGGGTGCCACTCGTCCTCGAAACGGGGATCGGGGCCCTCGGTGTACCACTGCGGAACGTCGTCCTCCAGCAGCACCCAGCCCTCGGTGTGCGGTATGAAGCGCAGCTCGCCCCAGCCCTCGCCCATCACGAGCCGCCGCTCCCAGGAGGCCCGGGAGCCGACCCGGCCGGTGATCAGGGCCTCCGCGGCGGCGCTTCCGGCGAAGGCGGCGACGACGAGGTCGCCGTCGGCCTGGACGACATTGACGCAGGCCAGTTCGTACCCGAGCCCGGAGACAACACCGTCGGCCACGGTCTGCAGGGTGTCCGCAAGGCTGCGGGCGGTGTTGAGTTCGGCGACGGCCTCATGCAACTGCCGCAGGGTCGCAAGACGGACATACGGCTCCGACTCGGTCTCCATTGCTCGCTCTCCCCCGAGACCTCGACAACAACTCCAGGATTCTCATCGGCTCTCGTCCTGCACTGGCATCGCCACTGAATCACAGGGAGCTGCGCGCTCGGTACACAGGGTCAACAAATACCGCACTCTGTGAGTCAAGTCACACGATCCGATGAGGGGATGGAAGGCCTGATGGGAGCGCTCCACCACTTTCTTGAACGCAAATTCGGACGGGCCGCGAGGATGCGTGCGGAGGCGATTCCAGTAGCGGCCGACGCGGTGGCGGCGTGGCGGCAGGCGCCGGGCAGGCGGGACTTTGAAGACAGGTCCTAGGACCGGGCTGGTCCCCTGGCCCGATGCGGGCGGGGGGAGCCGGGGCTAGCGTCTCCTCCGTGCCCCAGACGACCCCTGACACCCGTACCGACGCCATCGACGCCATCCCCCATCCTGAGGGGGTGAGCAACGAAGAGTTCCGCGCCGCCCTCGCCCGGCTGGCCTCGGGTGTGGTGCTGGTGACAGCGCACGAACCGCCCTTGAGCGCCACCGGACCGCGCGGCGAGGACGCCGGGATGACGGCGACGGCCTTCATGTCGGTCTCGCTGGACCCGCCGCTGGTCCTGGTCAGCGTCCGCAACGGCTCCCGCATGGACGATCTGCTCGTCGAACAGCCGCTGTGGGCGGCCTCCTTGCTCTCCGGGAGCCAGCGGCATGTCGCGGGCCGGTTCGCGATGAAGGGCCGGATCAGCGACCGGCTGCTGTTCGAGGACATCCCGTACCGCCGGGGAGAGGTGAGCGGCGCGCTGCTGATCGGCGGATCGCTGGCGGTGCTGGAGTGCCGTACGGAACAGCGGGTCGAGGCGGGCGACCACACGCTGGTCATCGGCCGGGTGCTGACGGCGGAGCTGCCGAGCACGGAGGGCGGGCCGCTGATGTATTTCAAGGGGCGCTACCGGCAGTTGGGTTCGTAGGATCGGCCGGTGACGATACCGCCAGGGCTGATCCCCCTGCCCCATCAACGGACGGCGCTCCATCAATGCACGGCGCCCGAACTTACTCGTCTAGGTCCAGCCCCGGCCGGTACGGCCACGCTTCGTCTCGGCGCGCTGCTTCTTCTCGCGCAGCCGGCGTTCGTTGATCCCGCGCGGGATCTTCGTCTTCCGACGCGGGCGCGGCGGCGGGGCGGTCGCCTCCGCCAGCAGGGAGGCGAGTCGTACGGCCGCGGTCTCGCGGTTGCGCCACTGAGAGCGGTGCTCCGACGCGCGTACGGTGATCACGCCGTCCACCAGCCGGTCCGCGAGCCGCTCCAGCGCGCGTTCCTTCCACACCGGCGGCAGCGCTTCCGTCTTCGCGAGATCGAAGCGCAGCTCCGCCTTCGAGTCATTGGTGTTGACGTGCTGTCCGCCGGGCCCGGAGGACCTTGAGAAACGCCACATCAGTTCGGCCTCCGGCAGGGAGACCGAACCGCGGATGACATGAGCGGGTCCGGACATACCCCTATGGTCCCGTGTCCGGCCCGCTTCCGTCACCCTCTTTTCCCCGGCGTTCCCGTGGCATTCCCCGGGCGTGCGCCATCCCGGGTAAAGAAAGTAAAGGCTGAGGAACCTCCCGGACCTCTGCCTGCGTTATGCCGGGTGACGGTAGCTTCGGGACCACCCGAAGCCCGCACACGACAACGAAAGGGACATCCCCATGGCTGTAAGCCTGTCCAAGGGCGGCAACGTCTCGCTCACCAAGGAGGCACCGGGCCTGACCGCCGTCACGGTCGGCCTCGGCTGGGACGTCCGTACCACCACCGGCACCGACTTCGACCTCGACGCCTCGGCGATCGCGGTGAACGGCGGCGGAAAGGTCGTCTCCGACGGCCACTTCGTCTTCTTCAACAACAAGTCGACGCCGGACCAGACGATCGTCCACACGGGTGACAACCGCACGGGCGCGGGCGAGGGCGACGACGAGGCGATCAACGTCAACCTGGCGGGCCTGCCCGCCGACGTCGACAAGATCGTCTTCCCGGTCTCGATCTACGACGCCGAGACCCGCAGCCAGAACTTCGGCCAGGTGCGGAACGCGTACATCCGCATCGTCAACCAGGCCGGCGGCACCGAGATCGCCCGCTACGACCTGAGCGAGGACGCCGCCACCGAGACCGCGATGGTCTTCGGCGAGCTGTACCGCAACGGCGCGGAGTGGAAGTTCCGCGCGGTCGGCCAGGGCTACGCCTCGGGCCTCGTGGGCATCGCCACGGACTTCGGCGTCAACCTCTGACACGAAGGCCGCACGGATAACCGCGCGTAACGGGTGGGTCCCGGCTCCGGCCGGTGCCCACCCGTCCGCGCGCCGCCGCTATGGCTTCTCCTCCCCGTAGAGCCAGGTGTCCCAGAGCTCTCCGAGTTCGCGGCCCGACTCCCGCTCCACGTACGTCGTGAAGTCGTGGGTGTCGGCGTTGCCGTGACGGTGCGTGTGGACCCAGCCGCGCACGATACGGAAGAAGGCCGCGTCGCCGACGGTCTCCCGTACGCGCTGGAGCACCATGGCGCCGCGTCCGTACACCGGCGCGTCGGAGATGTTCACCGCGGAGGGCGGACGCGCCGGCGGGAAGGCCCAGTTCGCGTCGGCGTCGTACGCGTCGGCGAAGCTCTGGCGGACCGGTACGTGCTCGGTGTGTTCCGTCCAGAGCCACTCCGTGTACTCCGCGAAGCCCTCGCTGAGCCACATGTCCCGCCAGGACTTCGGGGTCACGGAGTTGCCGAACCACTGGTGGGCCATCTCATGGACCAGCGTCGCGACGCTGGTGGGGCCGGGGAGGAAGGGCCTGTTCTGGGTCTCCAGGGCGTATCCGGAGTCGCCCCGCCGCCCGATCACCACACCGGTGGAGGAGAAGGGGTACGGCCCGAAGGTCTTCTCCTGCCATTTCATGATCGCGGGGAGCTCCTTGAGAAGTCGCGCGCCGCTACGGGCGGCGGTCGGGTCGACCGCCGTATAGATGGGCACCATTCCCTTCGTTCCGTCGGTCTGACGCGTCGTGTACGGGCCGATGGCGACCATGGCCACATAGCTCGCCATCGGTTCCGCCGAATGCCAGTCGAAGGACGTACGCCCGTCCGCCGTACGCTCCTCGCGCAGTTCCCCGTTGGAGACGGCCTTCAGCCCCTCGGGCACGGTGATCCGGATGTCGTACGACGCCTTGTCGCTCGGGTGGTGGTTGCCCGGGAACCACGCCATCGATCCGGTCGGCTCCCCCAGCCCGACCGCGCGCGCCCCGGACCGGAGCCAGCCCTCCTCCGAGGTGTCGGGGTCGGTGATGCGCCGGGGTGTACCGGAGTAGCGGACGACCGTACGGAAGGTGCCGCCACGGCGGAGGTCGTCGCCGGGACGCAGGGTCAGTTCGCTGCCGGCGTGGTGGAACGCGGCCTTCTCGCCGTCGACGGTCACGGAGTCCACCGTCAGCCCGTCGAGATCGAGGTTGAAGGCGCTGAGATCGTGAGTGGCGCGGGCGGTGATCTCGGCGGTGCCCTGGAGCCGGCCGGCGTCCGGCGCGTAGTCGAGGGTCAGACCGTAGTGCTGGACGTCGTACCCGCCGTTGCCGAGCCGTGGGAAGTAGGGATCGCGCAGGCTCGCGGCCCCGGGCTTGCCGTGCACGCCGGCGCCCGGCACACAGCCGCCGAGAACGAGGGCGAGGGCAACGGGGAGTGCGAGAGCGACGGGGAGTGCGAGAGCGACGGGGAGTGCGGGGGCGGAGGCGGGGCGGAGTGCCGTGCGCGGGTACACCCGGTGATCGTAGGCCGGGTGGCGGGAACTCGCCGGGTGGCGGGGACACGCCGGGTCACCCGGGGCGCGGTGCCAGGGACGCTCCACCGACAAGCCGGCGCTCCTGGACGGGTGGGCGCCCGGTGCTCGACCACCCCACGAGTCCGCCGGGCCGCCGTGACACCATCGGGCCCGTGCTCGACATCGGCTACTCCCTCTCCCGGCGCTTTCCCGATCCCCCGCAGACCGACTACCGCCTCGCGGACGTCCGGGCGCTGCGGCACGACCTGTTCTGCGGGGACGTCTATCTCGCGGACACCCACGCGGACCGCGAGGTGTCCACAGCCTGGGGATGGGTACCGGTGCTCGACTTCGCCTGGGCGCTGTGCGACATCGTGGAGCAGCTCGACCGCGATCCGCGCGGCAGCCGCGCGGCCAAGCCGCAGTACGCCGAGCTGGACTTCACCGAGTCCGCCGACCGTATGCTCTTCCAGCGGCGCTTCGGCTGGGTCGATGTGGAGGCCGACTGGATGCCCGGCGACGAGCCGCCGCTCACCTTCAGCCACCGGCTGCTGCGCCGTGAGGCGCGCGACTTCCTGCACGATCTGATCGCGGATCTCGCCGACATGCACGAGGGTCTGACCGACAACCCGATCGTCTGGGACCTCCAGTCCCGCTTCCCCCGCAGCTGACCAGCCCACGCCGCGGCCAACGCGCGCCGGGACCAGCCCACGCCTGGGCCAACGCACGCCTGGGCCAGCGCGCGCCTGGGCCGCCGCACCGCCCCCACATCACGGTCACACACCCCACCCATCGTTTTCCGGATCGGCAGGCGTACATCCCACGGCACCGGGCAGACGATGTTCTGCCGGGGCACAGCCGGGAATCGGGCGACCGTTTCCTCCCCCCACAGAAGGCCGTGCCTCTGGAGCACCACGAAGGCCCCGACCCCATCCCCCCAGGTCGGGGCCTTCGAAGGACGGGGCCTCGTCAGTCCTCCACCCGCACCCCGATCTGCGCCGCGAACGCCGGTGCCAGCTGCAGCAGTTGGGCCGAGCTGATGACCGCCCCCGCCAGCCGGTCCAGGCCCCGCGCGATATCCAGCTCGGCGACCGTCCGCAGATCGACGTCCTTCATCCGGGCCCCGCTCAGATCGGCCCGTCTGATCACGCAGTCCCGGAACTCGACCCGTACCAACTCGGCTCCCCCGAAGTCCGGTTCGGACAGGACGACGCCCTCGAACACCACGTCCTTCAGCCGGGCCTTCCGGAAGTTCAGATAGTCGATCTTCCCGCCCCGGATCAGCACCCGCTCCAGCACGGCGCCATGCAGCTGCGTCCCGCCCAGCCGCGCGTCCACCACCTCCACATCGCGCAGCGACGCCCCGGCCAGAT
This sequence comes from Streptomyces sp. NPDC102274, assembly GCF_044766385.1. Classification (NCBI taxonomy): domain Bacteria; kingdom Bacillati; phylum Actinomycetota; class Actinomycetes; order Kitasatosporales; family Streptomycetaceae; genus Streptomyces; species Streptomyces sp. NPDC102274. The sequence goes on from NZ_JBIWLW010000022.1 coordinate 27,713, forward strand.
CCGTGCCCACCCCCCGGACACCGCTCAGTACGGAATCGATGAACCGCGCCCGCCCCAGCGCCGTCTCGTCCAGTCCGCAGTCCCGCAGCGCGCAGTCGATGAACCGCGAGCCGGGCCCCTCCTGCCCCGACAGGTCGAGGTCCTTGAACTCCAGCCCGTCGTAATCGCCGTCGGGGTCGAGCCCGCCGCCGTACGGACTCAGCGGCGGCAGCCGTACCTCAGCCCGCCGCGCGGCCGGGACCGCGCTCGCCCCGCCCGCGCCGCTCGCCCCGCTCTTCGTTGTCTTCCGTGCCATGCCCCCATGGTGACGTACAGCACTGACAACGCGCCGATGTCACAGTCGGCTGTCCAGTTCCCGTCATAACGGTGAGACAGCGAGCGAAGGAGAGAGACGGACCATGAATCCCAGCCATCGCATCACCGTCATCGGCGGCGGTTTCGCCGGGCTGACCGCCGCCATCAGCGCCGCCGAGTCGGGCGCCGCGGTCACCCTGTACGAGGCCCACCAGACCCTCGGCGGCCGGGGCCGCACCGCTCAGGGCCCGTACGCGGTCAACGCCGGGCCGCACGCTCTCTACAGCCACGGGCCGCACTGGGTCTGGCTGCGCCGGCGCGGTCTGCTCGGTCCGATGGCGGTCGCGCCCCTGCGCGAGAGCCACCGCTTCCGCTTCCACCGGGGCGGCGCCCTGCGCAGGACCCCGCCCTTCGGGGTGTTCACCCTCGCCCGCCGCAAGGCCGAAACCGCCCCGGTGGACACCGACTTCATGACCTGGGCCACGGAACTGGCCGGCCCCGACGCCGCGCGGGCCGCCGCGCACTTCGCCGCCGTCGCCCTCTTCCACCACAACCCCGGCGCGCTCTCCGCCGCCTTCGTCCAGGAGCGGCTGCGGCGCGCCACCGCCCTGCCGCCCGAGGCCCGCTACCCGGTCGGCGGCTGGGGCCGGTTGACCGAACGGATGGCCGCGCACGCCCGGAATCTGGGCGTACGGATCGAGACGGACGTACGGATCGACAGCCTCCCCGAGCACACCCCCGTGATCGTCGCGACCTCCCTGGAAGCGGCCCGCCGCCTCCTGAAGGACGACAGCCTGCGCTGGACCGGCGGCCGTACCGCGCTGTTCGATCTCGCGCTGCGGACGCGCAAGGACGACCCGTTCATCATCTCGGACCTCGACGCGCCCGGCTGGCTCGAACGGTTCACCGCGCAGGATCCGTCCCTCGCCCCGGCCGGTGAGCAACTGCTCCAGGGACACTTCCCGGTCGGCCCCGACGAGTCCAAGGCCGCTGGCATCGCCCGCGCCGAGAACCTGCTCGACCTGGGGTTCCCCGACTGGCGCGCGCGTACCACCTGGCGGCGCGAGTCCCTCGCGGCGGGCCGAACCGGAGCCGTCGACCTGCCGGGCACCACCTGGCGGGACCGGCCCCGTATCGACCGCGGCCAGGGCGTCTTCCTCGCGGGTGACGAGGTCGCCGCGCCGGGGGTGCTCACGGAGGTCTCGTTCAACAGCGGGATCGGCGCTGCGGCGCTGGCCGTCCAGCAACTCTCGGCCTTCAAGGAGCGGAGCTCCGACGCCGCTTGACCTCAAGCATGCTTGAGGTCGTTGGCTGTTCCCCGACCACCGGAACACCCCGCACACCGGACAGTCCCTGGGAGCCCGCCATGCACGCCATCCGTCTCCACGCCTTCGGCCCCGCCGAGAACCTCGTCCACGAGTGGACCGACGACCCCGTACCCGGCCCCGGCCAGGTCCGGATCGCCGTCGCCGCGGCCGGGGTCCATCTCCTGGACACCGCCCTGCGCGAGGGCATGCCGGGCCCGTACCCCGCCGCCGCCGAACTGCCCACCATCCCCGGCCGCGAGGTGGCCGGTACGGTCGAGTCGCTCGGCGGGGGCGTGGACGCGGGCTGGCTCGGCAAGCGCGTCGTCGCCCATCTCGGAATACCCCTTCCTTCCGGGGGACACCCCCGGACCCCCACCGGCGGTTACGCGGAGCTGGCCGTCACCGACACGGCACGGCTCCACGAGATCCCGGCCGGGCTCGACGAGGCCGAGGCCGTCGCCATGATCGGCACGGGCCGTACGACCATGGGCATCCTCCAGTTCACGGACCTCGGCCCCGCCGACATCGTCCTCGTACCGGCGGCGGCGGGCGGCATCGGCACGCTCCTCGTCCAGTACGCGAAGAACGCGGGCGCCACCGTCATTGGTCTGGCGGGCGGCGCGGCCAAGGTCACGCGGGTCGCCGGGAACGGCGCCGACCTCGCCGTCGACTACACCCTGCCCGACTGGCCCGACCAGGTCCGCGACCACCTGCGCGACCGGCTGGGAGACCGGCGCGCGACCGTCGTCTTCGACTCCGTCGGCGGGGCGACCGGGCTCGCCGCCGTCGACCTCCTCGGCAGAGGCGGCAAGCACATCGTCTTCGGCTGGTCGGGAGAGGGGCTGCACGACGGAGGGCCGCTGACCTTCACCGACGAGGAACTGGCCGAGCGCGGTATCACCTCCGAGTCCGTCCTCGGGCCGGTGATGATCGCCAAGGCGGGCGGCGACGTCCGCGCACTCGAAGAGCGCTCACTCGCCGAGGCCGCCGCGGGCCGGCTGCGCCCCGCCGTACAGCGCTTCCCACTGGCGGACGCGGCTCGGGCCCACCGAGCACTGGAGACCCGCGGAACGATGGGGAAGGTCGTCCTGGAGCCGTAACCGCCACACAAACGGGGGGGGAGGGGACCCCGTACCGGCGCCGGGACGGGGGTCCAGCGCCGGTACGGCACCCCCTCGCGCCCCGCCGCACAGCCGACCCCACATCCGCCGGCCGCATCCGCCGGCCGCCCCCGCACGGACGGCCATCGACGACTACCGGGGCGTTGCCCCCAGCTCGCCGAGCGCCCCGTCCGTCAGCCGGAACACCGTCCACTCGTCCTGCGGCAGCGCGCCCAGCGACCGGTAGAACCCGATCGACGGCTCGTTCCAGTCCAGGACCGACCACTCCAGCCGCTCATAGCCGCGCTCCACACAGATCCGCGCCAGCTCGGTCAGCAGCGCCTTGCCGTGCCCGCCGCCGCGCCGGTCGGGACGTACGTACAGATCCTCCAGATAGATGCCGTGGACACCGCGCCACGTGGAGAAATTGAGGAACCAGAGCGCGAACCCGGCCGGCTCCCCGTCCTCCGTCTCGGCGATATGCGCGTACGCGGCGGGCCGCTCCCCGAACAGCGCCTCGCGCAGCTGCTCCTCGGTCGCGCGCGCCTCGTCCAGGGCCTTCTCATACTCCGCCAGCTCACGGATCATCGCGTGGATCACCGGAACGTCGGCGGATGTGGCAGTACGAATCATGGCCATAGACTCCCCTGCCGCCCGCCTACCGCGCCAGCAGCGACCGAGCGATGGACACCTGGTCCGGTTGCAGCGTGCGCTCCCCGTCCGCGATGTGCCACAAGCTGTTCTGGAGCGCCCGCCCCAGCGTCCATGCCCGTGCCCGCTCCCGGTCAAGACCCAGCACATCCGTCATCAGGTCGAAGCGCCACAGCGTCTCCGCCGCGTCGAACCGGTTGTCGAGCGCCGGCATCAGCTCGAACCCCGGGTCGCCCGCCAGCGGCTTCGGGTCGATCGCCAGCCACGGTCCCCGGGGGTCGGCGGGGTGGGACGCGAGCACATTCTCGTAGTGCAGGTCCCAGTGCAGCAACCGGTCCCCGGGCTCGTCCGCCACCTCGCGCACCGCCGCCGCGCAGTCCCGCAGCAGCCTCCGCTCGCTCTCGTCCGGCAGCGACCGCGACGCCACCGATACGTCGTCGAGCATGCGCGCGGCGATCTCCCCCAGGCCGCGCATCCCGGCCGGGGCCGGCACCGACGTCAGCCGTGCCAGCAGCTCCGCGATGATCCGGACGGCCTCGCGCGAGTCCACCCCGTTCAGGTCCCGGGTGTCGAGCCGCTCCAGCAGCAGCGTGCCCGTCTCGTCGTCGTACCCCAGCAGCCGTACCGCGCCGTCGCCGCCCCACACCCGCAGCGCCACCGGCTCCCCGGCCGACTCCTCGTCCAGATGCTGGAGCTTCAGCACGGCGGGCGTACCGTCCGCTCGCTCCACCGGCAGCACCAGCGCGCACATGCCGTACATCGAAGGGCCGGTGCGGCGCAGCTCCCACCGCTCCAGGAAGTCCGCCGCCCGGCCCGGCAGCGCCGCGATGAAGGCGCGGCCCGTCTCGCCCAGGAACTTCGACTGTGTTTCCGCCAACTCCACCGGAATGTCAATCACCTCACCGATCCTACGGGCGTGGGTGAATCGGCCCATGCGCCGTTTCCTCCCCCAGACCCGCCGCGCGGTCCGTGCCGTGACCGTCTGGATCACGAGCGCCCCCGGCACCTATCTCTGGCTGGCGGCCCTCTTCGTCACCACCGTCGCCCTGCACCGCATGTCACCGGAGTTCGAAGAGGACTTCCTGCGCCGGCGCTCCACCAACATCCATGAGCTGTCCACCGACCCGGTCCGGGTGCTCATCGTCAGCGCCTTCTGGATCGACGGCGGCGTATGGGCCCCGTACGCCGTGCTCTACACGGTCTTCCACGCCCCGGCGGAACACTGGCTCGGCACAGCGCGCTGGCTGGCCGTCGCCGCCCTCGCGCATCTCGGCGCCACGCTGATCGGCGAAGGCTTCCTGGACTGGGCCATCCGCCACGGCCACGCCCCGCAGTCCGCCGTCAACACGCTCGACGTCGGGGTCAGCTACGCGCTCGCCGGCGTCGTCGCCGTCCTGACGTACCGCGTCCCGAAGCCCTGGCATCTGCCCTACCTCGGCGCCGTCCTCATCTTCTTCGGCACCCCCCTGATCGCCGAGCGCAGCTTCACCGACATCGGCCACTTCGCCGCCGTCCTGATCGGTCTCGCCTGCTACCCGCTCACCCGGGGCCGCGGACGCCCCCGGAACCTGGACAGAGGTACGGACAGCGGTGTACGAACACCCTCATGACCAGCGCGAACAACGACGGCAGCGACAGACGCGGCGGCGACGCCACGAGCAACGGCGGCACGGGCAACGGCGCCACGAGCAACGGCGGCATCTCCTTCTGGTACGCGAAGGACGGCACCCCCGCCCCCCGGGAGCCGCTCCCCGGAGACGCGACCGCCGACGTCTGCATCGTCGGCGGCGGCTATACCGGCCTGTGGACGGCGTACTACCTCAAGAAGGCCGTCCCGTTCCTCAACATCACCGTCCTGGAAGGCAAGTTCTGCGGCTACGGAGCCTCCGGGCGCAACGGCGGCTGGCTCTACAACGGCGTCGCGGGCCGCGACCGCTACGCCCGGCTGCACGGCCATGAGTCCGCCGTACGCCTCCAGCAGGCCATGAACGACACCGTCGCCGAGGTCATACGCGTGGCCGACGAGGAAAAGATCGACGCCGACATCCACCGGGGCGGCGTTCTGGAAGTCGCCCGTACGCCTGCCCAGCTCGCCCGCCTCAAGGCGTTCCACGCCGTCGAGATCGCCTTCGGCGAGACCGACCGCACCCTCCACGGCGCCCGCGAGACCGCCGAGCGCGTCCGGGTCACCGGAGCCGTCGGCTCCAGCTGGACCCCGCACGGCGCCCGGCTGCACCCCGCCAAACTGGTCAAGGGCCTCGCCGCGGCCGTCGAGGCGCTCGGCGTCACGATCCACGAGTCGACACCGGTCACCGAGATCAAGCCGAAGCACGCCATCACCCCGTACGGCACCGTCCGCGCGCCCTACATCCTGCGCTGCACCGAAGGCTTCACCGCGACCCTCAAGGGCGCCCGCCGCGCCTGGCTCCCGATGAACTCCTCGATGATCGCCACCGAACCGCTCCCCGCCGAGATCTGGGACACCATCGGCTGGGACGGCCGCGAAACCCTCGGCGACATGGCCCATACCTATATGTACGCGCAGCGCACCGCCGACGACCGCATCGCCCTCGGCGGCCGCGGCCACCCGTACCGCTACGGCTCGAAGGCGGCCCGCCTCGGCCACGCCTCCAGCACCGAGCCCGCCACCATCAGGGCCCTCCGCGACATCCTGGTCGACTTCTTCCCCACCACCGCGGGCGTCCGCGTCGACCACGCCTGGTCCGGCGTCCTCGGCGTCCCCCGCGACTGGTGCGCCACGGTCACCCTCGACCGCACCACCGGCCTGGGCTGGGCGGGCGGCTACGTGGGCTCGGGCGTAGCCACCACCAACCTCGCGGCCCGCACCCTCCGCGACCTGATCCAACAGGACTCGGGCCAGTCGGGTCCCACGGACCTGACCACCCTCCCCTGGGTCAACCACAAGGTCCGCAATTGGGAACCGGAGCCCTTCCGCTGGCTGGGCGTGCACGGCATGTACGCGGCCTACCGCACGGCGGACCGCAAGGAGACCACGTCCCCCACCCCAGGGACCCACCCCCTGGCCCGCGCGGCGAACCGCGTCTCGGGCCGCCACTGACCGAAAGCAAAAGGCCCAGGTCAGAGGGTGTCTGTCCCGGGCCTTGAATGAGCCCCCTGTCGGATTCGAACCGACGACCTACGCATTACAAGTGCGTTGCTCTGGCCAACTGAGCTAAGGAGGCAATGTGCGGCAATGTGCGCACGTCAAAACAGCGCGCGAAAGCCCTCACACTCTACACAGCGCTCCTCCGCCCCAGCCACAGAGTTGGTGCGTCCCCGCGACCTGAAGAACCGTGCCGAGGAGCCGGGTACGCGGCAGCGCGTGGCCGCCGAGGTCAAAAATCCGGAGCTGTGCCCCGCCGGGCCACGAGTCGGCGACATTCATTCGCGCAGGACTACTGACAGATCAGCAATGGACAGGTACCGTCACCTCAAGTTCACCCAGGTGGACTAGACCCATCCTCCGCCCCCGGTGGAGGACCCACTCCTTTACTCGGATCGTCCGGCACGTTCCTGCCGGTGAGGGGACACATCGCCATGGCAACTGTCTCGTTCGACAAGGCAACCCGCGTATACCCGGGTTCCACCAAGCCCGCTGTCGATCAGCTGGAGATCGAGATCGAGGATGGCGAGTTCCTCGTCCTCGTCGGTCCCTCCGGCTGCGGCAAGTCGACCTCCCTGCGCATGCTCGCGGGTCTTGAGGACGTCAACGGCGGCTCCATCCGTATCGGTGACCGCGATGTCACGCATCTGCCGCCGAAGGACCGGGACATCGCCATGGTGTTCCAGAACTACGCGCTGTACCCGCACATGTCCGTCGCCGACAACATGGGCTTCGCGCTCAAGATCGCCGGTGTGAACAAGGCGGAGATCCGCAAGAAGGTCGAGGAGGCCGCGAAGATCCTCGACCTCAGCGAGTACCTCGACCGCAAGCCGAAGGCGCTCTCCGGTGGTCAGCGGCAGCGTGTCGCGATGGGGCGCGCCATTGTGCGTGAGCCGCAGGTGTTCCTCATGGACGAGCCGCTGTCGAACCTCGACGCCAAGCTCCGTGTCTCCACCCGTACGCAGATCGCGTCGCTCCAGCGCCGCCTCGGCATCACGACGGTGTACGTGACCCACGACCAGGTCGAGGCCATGACCATGGGCGACCGGGTGGCGGTCCTCAAGGACGGTCTGCTCCAGCAGGTCGACTCGCCGCGCAACATGTACGACCGCCCCAACAACCTCTTCGTCGCCGGCTTCATCGGCTCCCCGGCCATGAACCTGGTCGAGGTGCCAATCACCGACGGTGGTGTGAAGTTCGGAAACAGCGTCGTACCGGTCTCCCGCGAGGCGCTCGCCGCCGCCGCGGACAAGGGTGACAAGACCGTCACGGTCGGCGTGCGTCCCGAGCACTTCGACCTCGCGGAGGACAGCGTCGCCGGTGCCACGCTCTCCAAGGACGCTCCGGCCGGTCTGGCCGTGACCGTCAACGTCGTCGAGGAGCTGGGCGCCGACGGTTACGTCTACGGCACCGCCGACCTCGGCAGCGAGAAGAAGGACCTCGTGGTCCGCGTCAACGGCCGCGCCGTACCGGACAAGGGCGCCAAGCTGCACGTCGTCCCGCGCGCCGGTGAGACGCACGTCTTCTCGACCTCGACCGGCGAGCGCCTGACCGACTGACCCGACCGACCAGGACGGCGTGTTTACGGGCGCGTACGACTGACGCGCCCGCAGACACTCCGGTCCGAATTCGTCCGCACGGCCCCGCACTCCGGTGCGGGGCCGTCCGCGTGTGTCGACAAATACCCCGGCAGACAGGCCATTTCGGACAGGGAGTGTCAACGCCCGATTCGAAAAGCCCTATCGAACCATCCCTCACACGAGTGACGCAATGTCGCCAAATCATTACTGACCGCTACGCTCGCCTGCGTGACCCACACAGCCCGCCGTATCGGCCGAACTCTCGCTCTCGTACTGCCCGTCGTCCTGGTGCTCTCCGGGACCCTCGCGGTCGCCCGTGTTCCGTGGGCGGCCAGCAACACCGAGTCGCAGGTCCTGACCGCCTCTTCGGACACCGCCTCGGTCCGGGCCAAGTCCCGTACACCCCAGGACATTCTGCGCGACCAGCTCCTCGTGGAGCTCCAGGAGAAGGATCCGGGCATCGCCCTGACGCACCTTCAGCGGCAGGTCGAGGAGCGCCCCTCGCTCGCCAGGCACTGCATGTCGATCGCGCGGGCCCTCGGCCGCGCCGCCGTGGCCTCGTACGGCCCCACGCGCGCGCAGTCCTTCTCGCGTCCCGTGTGCGACACATCGTTCGCGTACGGCGTCTCCCAGCAGACCGCGGGGAGCTGACCGACGGCTCCCTGCCCGGCCCGCCTATCGTTCACGGCATGCATACGTATCCGACGCAGGCCGTGGTTCTCGCGGGCGGCCAGGGGTCGCGGCTGCGCCCGTACACCGATGACCGGCCCAAGCCGATGGTCGAGATCCCCGGAACAGGGACCCCGATCATCGGCCATCAGCTTTCCTGGCTCGCCGCCGAGGGCGTGACCGACGTCGTCATCTCGTGCGGCCATCTCGCCGAAGTCCTCCAGGAATGGCTGGACTCGGCGGATCTTCCCCTGCGTGTCACCACCGTGGTGGAGCCCGAGCCCCTGGGGCGCGGCGGCGGCCTCAAGTACGCCGCCGCGCGCCTGCCCGCCCCCGATCAGCCGTGGTACGCCACCAATGGCGACATCTGGACGCGTTTCTCGCTGCGCGAGATGGCCGCGTTCCACTCCGAGCGTGACGCGACGGCGACGCTCGCCCTCGCCCGGCCGCGAATCCCGTGGGGGGCCGTCGAGACGGACGAGTTCGGCCATGTCCTCGACTTCATCGAGTCGCCCCCGTCGCCGTATCTGATCAACGCGGGGGTGTACGTGTTCTCCACGGGCTTCGTCGAGTTGCTGCCCGACCGCGGCGACCACGAGCGGACCACCTTCCCGCGGCTGGCGCGGCAGCGTCGGCTGGCGGGCTATCCGCTGCCGAACGGGGCGTACTGGCGGGCCATCGACACCGCGAAGGACCTCACGGAGGCGGCCAAGGAGCTCGCTTCCGGCGGCCCCGGCCCCGGTGGCCCCGGGCGTCCTGAGAGCCCTGGGAGCCTTGGGATCCCCGCAGGACGCTGACGGCTCCTGAGAGCACGTCACAAGCATGTCTGAGGGGCGGCCACCCAACCCGGGGTGGCCGCCCCTCAGTCCTGTCGGTCCTGATCTCGGTCGTCTCCGCACGGCGTCAGCCGAGCAGGCCGCCGATCGGGTTGCGGTTGTCGCCGCCCGAGGACGAGCCTCCGGTGCCGGATCCCCCGTCGCCGCTGCTGCCGCTGCCGCTTCCTCCGCCGCTTCCTCCGCCGCTCCCGTCGCCCGTACCGCCCGTGGAGGACGGTCCCTGGCTGCTGGAGGGCGGCGGGGCCTGCTCCGCCGTCCGCGGGGCCTGCTGGACCGTTCCCTGGGTCTGGCTGGGCTGTTGCGTGCGTCCCGTACCCGTCGTGGCGCCGCCGCTCTCGCGGACCTGCCCGTCACTGCCGGGCGCGGTCTGCGGGGCGCTGGGGCTGCCCGAGCGGGTCGCCGACGGTTCGGACGACGTGCCGCCCTTGGCGCCCCCGCTGTCGGGCGTGCCGGACGCGCTGCTCGTCCCTCCGCCGCGCTTCTGCGGCAGCGGGACGCCCGGCAGCTGGTTGACCGGGTCCACGTTGGGTCCCGGCACGGTCACCATCTCGGAGGACCGTACGGCTCCGCCCAGGACCGAGCCGATCAGCAGCGTGAGACCGATGACGACGGTCGCCACGACCGCGCCCCGGCGCAGCACCCGGCGCCGCAGATCCCAGATCTCCGAGCGGGGTCCGAGCCTGCGCCATGCCTCGCCCGCGAGCCGGCCGTCCACGGAGTAGACCGGGGCGCCCGCGATGATCAGCGGGGACCAGGCGGCGAGATAGATGATGTCGGGCGCGTCGTACGCCGGGACGGTCCGCCAGCTGACGGTGAGCAGCAGCGCCGCCGAGAGCAGCGCCCCCACGCCGGCGGCGACCCGCTGCCAGAGGCCGAGGACCGTCAGTACGCCGACCACGATCTGGAGGAAGGCGACGCTGAGACCCGCGCCGACGGGGTGGGAGAGCGCGAAGTCCCGCAGCGGCTCCGCGAGGGCCCAGGGGTGCAGGGAGTTGAGCCACTTCACCATCGAGCCGCGCTCGCCGCCGTCGAAGTAGACGGGGTCGCAGAGCTTGCCCATGCCGGCGTAGATCGAGATGAAGCCGAGGAAGACGCGGAGCGGGAGCAGCACCACGCCGAGGTTCATCCGGCGGCCGGGGTAGTACGCGTGCCGTACGCCCGCGTCGCCGGCGCGCGCGCCCTCCGCGCCGTCCCGCCGGAAGCGGTCCTGGTCGTCGGGGTCGGGGCCGAGCTCGTACGGCTCCTCGGGCGCGTCGTATCCGGCGTCGTAGCCGGAGTCATAGCGGGTGTCGTAGCGCGATCCGTAGCGGGAATCGGGGTGGTGGGCCGTGTCCGTGTCGTACGCGCCGACCGCCTGCCGCATGGGCGGCAGCAGCGGGGTGGCGACGGTACGGGGGCCGGCCGGAGCCGGTACGCCAACGCGCGAGCCGCCGACGACGGGCGTCGGGACCGTCGTCTCGCCGTCGACACCGATCCGTGGGATGACCTGGGTGGCGCCGCTGTCGTACCCCCTTCCGGGGACTTCTGGCAGACCGGGCGTGTCGCGGTACGCACCGCGGGCCGGCATGGCGGAGGAGTTCCGTACGGCCTGGAGAAGTCCACTGGCTCCGGGGTCCCCCGGCTCGGACTTTCCGCTCCAGACGACGGGCGCCCTGCGGCGCGCTCCTCCCCCACCGCCCCCGCCGCCCCCGCCGCTCATGGCGGGGATACGCGCGGTGTCCGCGGCCGCGGCGCGCGCGGCGCCGGGGGGCTGGGGCGATGCGAGCTTCACCCGGAAGCTGGCGTGGTTCACGATGACCTGCGCGGGGTCGCAGTCCACTTTGAGCATGCTCAGCGAGGGCTGATCGTCGAACCCGGGCCGGGGCGTTCTGGTGTCCACACTCATCTAACCGAGTGACTTGTGTTTAGGACACTGCCTTGACGCGCGGGAAATGTCCGAGACCCGTCAAGATCACCACGGATGCCCGTTCAGGGGCCCGGGGCCGGCCCTCAGGACCTGCGGCGCGACGCCTCGTACAGCACCACTCCGGCGGCGACCCCGGCGTTCAGCGACTCGGCGCCGCCCGGCATCGGAATCCTGACCCGGAAGTCGCAGGTCTCGCCGACCAGCCGGGACAGCCCCTTGCCCTCGCTGCCGACGACGATCACGACGGGGCCGCCGAGGGCTTCGAGGTCACCGACCTCCGCCTCGCCGTCCGCCGCGAGGCCGACGACGGTCAGGCCCGCCTTCTGGTAGGCCTCCAGCGTGCGGGTGAGGTTGGTGCAGCGGGCGACCGGTGTACGGGCCGCCGTACCGGCCGACGACTTCCAGGCACCGGCCGTCATCCCGGCGGCGCGCCGCTCCGGTACGACGACACCGTGTCCGCCGAAGGCGGAGACGGAGCGGACGACCGCGCCGAGGTTGCGCGGGTCGGTGACCCCGTCGAGCGCGACGATCAGCGGGTCCTCGCCGTCGTCGAAGGCCGCCGCGGCGAGGTCGTCGGGGTGGGCGTACTCGTACGGCGGGACCTGGAGGACGAGGCCCTGGTGGTTCAGGCCGTTCGTCATCCGGTCCAGTTCGGGCTTGGGGGCCTCCATCAGATGGATGCCGCCGCGGTCGGCCGCGAGCTGGAGCGCCTCGCGGACCCGCTCGTCGTTGTCGATGAACTGCTGTACGTAGAGCATCGAGGCGGGCACGCCGTCGCGCAGCGCCTCGTAGACGGGGTTGCGGCCGACGACCATCTCGCTGGTGCCCTTGCCGCCACGGCGCGCCACCTGGCGGCGGGCGGACTGCTTGGCCTTGGCGTTGGCGACGCGGTTCTGGACATGGCCCTTGCGCGCGGACGCGGGCGGTGTCGGGCCCTTGCCCTCGAGCCCGCGGCGTCGCTTGCCACCGCTGCCGACCTGCGCGCCCTTCTTGTTGGACGTGCGGCGGTTCCTGCGCTGGCTGTTCCCGGCCATGACCTACCTGTTTCGTTGCTTCAGAGGTGCTTCAGACGTACTTCGGGCGTGCTTCGGACGTGCGTGCGCGACGTCGGATTTTACGCGTCAGCGTACGCAAGTGTGCCGCCCGGCGGACCGGGCGGCACATATGTCCAGGTCAGCGCGGTCCGAGCGTCCAGCGCGGGCCGGACGGACCGTCCTCGATGACGAGTCCGGTCTGCTGGAGCTGGTCCCGGATGGCGTCGGCGGAGGCCCAGTCCTTGCGGCCGCGCGCCGCCTCGCGCTGTTCCAGTACGAGCCGTACGAGCGTGTCCACGACTCCATGCAGATCTTCGCCGCGGTCCGTCTCGCCGGCCCAGTGCGGGTCGAGCGGGTCCAGACCGAGGACGCCGAGCATGGCCCGTACCTCGGCGAGCCGGGCGACGGCCGCTTCCTTGTCGTCTGCGGCGAGCGCGGAGTTGCCCTGACGGACGGTGGTGTGGACGACCGCCAGCGCCTGCGGGACGCCCAGGTCGTCGTCCATGGCCTCGGCGAAGGCGGGCGGCACCTCGGCGGCCGGCTCCACCACTCCCCCGGCCTTCTCCACCACCCGCTGGACGAAGCCCTCGATCCGCGCGAAGGCGGACTCCGCCTCGCGCAGGGCCTCCTCGCTGTACTCGATCATCGAGCGGTAGTGCGGGGTGCCGAGGTAGTAGCGCAGTACGATCGGACGCCAGTGCTTGACCATCTCGGAGACCAGCACCGAGTTGCCGAGCGACTTGGACATCTTCTCGCCGCTCATGGTGACCCAGGCATTGTGCACCCAGTACCTGGCGAACTCGTCCCCGTACGCCTTGGCCTGCGCGATCTCGTTCTCGTGGTGCGGGAAGATCAGATCGATGCCGCCGCCGTGGATGTCGAAGACGGTGCCCAGGTACTTGTGGGCCATCGCCGAGCACTCCAGGTGCCAGCCGGGCCGGCCGCGCCCCCAGGGGGTCTCCCAGGAGGGCTCGCCGGGCTTGGCGGCCTTCCACATGGCGAAATCCCGCTGGTCGCGCTTGCCGGTCTCGCCCTCTCCGGAGGGCTGGCGCAGATCGTCCAGGTCCTGGTTGGACAGCTCCAGATAGCCGGGGAAGGAGCGGACGTCGAAGTAGACGTTGCCCTCGGCCTCGTACGCGTGACCGCGCTCGATCAGGCCGCGCATCATCTCGATCATCTCGGTGATGTGGCCGGTGGCGCGGGGTTCGTAGCTGGGGGGCAGGCAGCCGAGGACGTCATAGCCCGCGTTGAAGGCGCGCTCGTTCTCGTAGCCGATCGCCCACCACGGCCGGCCCTGGGCGGCCGACTTGGCGATGATCTTGTCGTCGATGTCCGTGACGTTGCGGATGAACGTCACGTCGTAGCCGCGGTACTCGAACCAGCGGCGCATGATGTCGAAGTTCAGTCCGGACCGGATGTGCCCGATGTGCGGGGCGGCCTGCACGGTGGCGCCACACAGGTAGATCGAGACACAGCCCGGCGTGAGCGGGGTGAAGTCACGGATCTGCCGGGCGCCGGTGTCGTACAGCCGAATAGTCACGCGACAAGGGTAGTGCGCCTGGGGCAGTGCCCCGCGACCGTTTGGGCCACGGGACACCGAAGCGTGACAATTATGGCCTCGACCGGCCCAGACGCGGACGGCCCAGCGGCGGACGGCTCGGCCTCAGCCGGATCGGCCGCAGCCGGCGAGCTCAGATGCGGCCGACGACCTTGCGCGGGGTGATACGGACGACCACGCGCTCGGCGTCGTCCGCGGAGGCCGGGTTGAACTCGGCGTACGGCTTTCCGGTGTACTTGAGCGACAGTTCGTTGATCAGCTCCTGGCCGCCCTCGGTGGTGAGGTCCGCGGTGCCGCGGATCTCCGCGTACGTGTACGGGGCGTCGGTGGGCTGCGCGACGACCGTCACCCGGGGGTCGCGGCGCAGGTTCAGCTCCTTGCGGCGGCCGACCGTCGTCGAGATGAGCACATCGTTCCCGTCGCGCTTCACCCAGACCGGCGACACCTGCGGGCTGCCGTCGGTCTGGATGGTGGCGATGCTGACGAAGATCGGCTCGTCGAGGAGGTGCTTGAGGTCTTCGGAGAGTTCGGCTGACATGACTGCCTTCCTGATGCCTGAATCCTGCTGCCTGGCACACGGGATGGACCGGAGGCGCGGACGCCGGTTCGCGTGCCCGTCGATGCTCCCTCAACCCACGCCCGCCGACCGGCATTTCAGGCCGGTCGGTCCGCGGGCGTCTGTCACCGACCGGGCGCTCGCCGACCGGTCAGTCGCGGACCGGTCAGTCGCGGACCGGTCAGTCGCGGACCGGTCAGTCGCGGACCGGTCAGTCGTTCCGTACCACCAGCGCCGGTCAGTCGTCCCGTACCACCAGCGCCGGTCAGTCGTCCCGTACCACCAGCGCCGTGGCGATCGCGGCCAGCCCCTCGCCCCGGCCCGTGAAGCCGAGCCCGTCGGAGGTGGCGGCGGAGATCGCGACCGGCGCGCCGACCGCCGCGGAGAGGACCTTCTGCGCCTCTTCCCTCCGCTTGCCGATCTTCGGCCGCACGCCCACCACCTGTACGGCGACATTGCCGATCGTGAAACCCCCGGCCCGGACGATCCTGGCGGCCTCGGTGAGGAGGGTGATCCCGGACGCGCCGGACCACTCGGGG
This sequence comes from Streptomyces sp. NPDC102274, assembly GCF_044766385.1. Taxonomy (NCBI): domain Bacteria; kingdom Bacillati; phylum Actinomycetota; class Actinomycetes; order Kitasatosporales; family Streptomycetaceae; genus Streptomyces; species Streptomyces sp. NPDC102274. Next base: position 42,867 of record NZ_JBIWLW010000022.1, read on the forward strand.
CGGCCGGTACCGAAGTGGGCCCCCAGATCGCCGAGGCCGGCGGCGGAGAACAGCGCGTTGCAGGCCGCGTGCGCGACGACGTCCGCGTCGGAGTGACCGGCGAGCCCGGGGCCCTCGCCCTCCCAGAGCAGGCCCGCGCACCACAGCTCGCGGCCCTCCTCGAAGGCGTGGATGTCGGTGCCGATACCGACCTGCGGCAGCGCTACGGCCACCGGCGGCCGACTGTCAGAAGCCATCGTTGGCCCTCCTCCGGGCGAGTACCGCCTCGGCCAGCACCAGATCCAGCGGCCGCGTCACCTTGAACGCCTCCTCGTGTCCCGGTACGACCACCACGGGCACACCGAGCCGCTCGACCATACCGGCGCAGTCCGTGGCGCCCTCACCGACCGCCGTCTCGCTCCGGTGGGCGCGCTGGAGCGTCTCGCGGTCGAAGCCCTGCGGGGTCTGTACGGCCCGCAGCAGGGCACGCTCGGGCGTGGCGACGACCGGCTCGGGCTCGCCCTTCTCCCGGGGCTCGACCTGTTTGACGGTGTCCGCGAGCGGCAGCGCGGGCACGACGGCCGGCGCTCCGTCCCGTACGGCCTCGACCACGGCGTCCACGGTGTCGACGGGCACGAGCGGGCGGGCCGCGTCATGGACCAGGACCGTGGTGATGCCCTCGGGCAGGGCCTCGATACCGAGCCGTACCGACTCCTGGCGGGTCTCGCCGCCGGGTACGACGAGATAGTCCGTGCGCTCTGGCAGCGCGTGTTCGTTGAGGAGGTTCTTCACTTCGGGGGCGCCCTCGGGCGGCGCGACCACGACGACGAGCGAGACGGCACGGGAGGCGGCCATCGCGCGGACGGCGTGGATCAGCATCGGTGTGCCGCCCAGGGTGCGGAGCGCCTTGGGGGCGCCGGGACCGAGCCGTACGCCCCGGCCTGCGGCGGGGATCACCGCGGCGGTGCGGTGGGGCCTGGCTTCCTCTGACATCGGTTGCACTCCGGCAGGTTTGTTTCCTCGGCCGACATGGGTATGGCCACAGCGTGCCGGGCGCGACGCCTTGACCGGACCCTTCCGTGACACCGGGTCGAGACGTACCGCGCCGGCCGCGAGCGGCATGAGCGACACCATGACGCGACACATGGGTGGTGTCGCGAGCATCACGACAAGTCAATGTGTACGGGGGATGCATACGGAATGTCGGACGGGATGCGGATGTACGGACATGCCGCAGCGCCCGGCGACGCAGCCTTTTCCTCATAGCTGGTCAGCGGGCACCACGGCATTCAGTGCTTCACTGCGTCAAGATATTCAGGACGCGAGGACCTCGTCGAGCAGAGCCTCGGCCTTGTCTTCATTCGTGTTCTCCGCGAGAGCCAGCTCGCTGACAAGAATCTGTCGCGCCTTGGCGAGCATGCGCTTCTCACCTGCGGAGAGTCCACGCTCACGTTCCCGGCGCCACAGGTCACGCACAACTTCGGCGACCTTGATGACATCGCCGGAGGCGAGTTTTTCGAGATTTGCCTTGTAGCGACGGGACCAGTTCGTCGGCTCCTCTGCGTACGGTGCCCTGAGCACCTCGAAGACCCGGTCCAGCCCGTCCTGACCGACCACATCGCGCACGCCGACGAACTCCGCATTGTCCGCCGGTACGCGCACCGTCAAGTCGCCTTGGGCGACCTTGAGCACCAAGTAGGTCTTGTCCACGCCTTTGATCTGGCGAGTTTCGATGGCCTCGATCAGCGCGGCCCCGTGATGGGGATAGACCACGGTGTCGCCAACCTTGAACGTCATGTGACAGGTACCCCTTCCGTGGCTATCCAGGGTAACACGAGAATGGCATCTTCTGAATGGCGTTTTCGCAGGTCAGGGCGCATCTCGGGGCTTGACAACAGCGCCAGGAACGTGCTGCGAGCGGCATCCGGAAGGGGGTATTCGCAGGTCGGAGCGGCTGCGCGGGCACCCGGAAACACGCGCGCCACCCGCCGTGGAACACCTCCCGGAGAGGTCGAACATCCCGATTTGCCGGATTCAAGGGGCTGGTCTTCCCGTACTCCGTTCGGATGTCGGTCACTCGAACGACGGGAAGTACGTCGGAAGTACAGCGCAAGTACGAGGGATTCTGAATTTGATCACCATGGCCTCCCGCGCGGTATTCGTAAGGAATGTGTGGCGCCCGAAGAAATTGATCACCGGCATTATGTGAACAGCGTGCGAAACACCACGATCACATGGCTGATCGAAGGCGGGATCAGAGGCGTGATCAGGGTGGGATCAGGGTGGGATCAGCAGGGTGATCCAGTGCGCCCGACGCGGTCGGGAGCGGCCGGAACCGGTCGGAGGCGGGTCGGGTGCGGGGCCGCGACAACGGCTCGGTAACCTGAGGGACGCTGACGCTCCTTTAGCCCGATCTCAGGCTGGTCAGCTCGTCCTCAGCCCCTCCGTCCGTACGTCCTAGGAGTTGCCGCCGCCGTGAGCCGCAGCCTTCGACGCGGCGCCCTCGCCGCTACCGCCCTCGTGTTCTCGCTCGCCACGCTCTCCGCGTGCGGGGCCGGCAACAACGCGCAGACCCTCGGCGTCAGGCCGGACAACGCCGCCACCTCTGTCGACGTCATCACCATCCAGAACGCGACGGTCGTCACCCAGCCCGAGGCCGACGCGGCGGGCCCGGCGGTCGTCACCGGCACGGTCTTCAACAACGGCGGGAGCGCGCAGACCCTCGACTCGATCGAGCTGCCCGGCACCAACGTGACGGTGAAGCTCTCCCCGGCCAAGGGCTCGGGCCCGGTCACCGTGCCGGCCCAGGGCTCCGTCCAGCTCGGTGGCGCGGGCAACGCCTCCGCCGTGATCGAGAACGGCAGCGAGGCCGCGAGGAACGGCGACGCGCAGCAGGTCGTCTTCACCTTCAGCAAGACCGGCGACGTGGGGCTGCGTGCCTTCGTCTGGCCGGCGAACAGCTACTTCGAGGGCGTGGGCCCGAGCACGCTGCCGACCCCGTCGGGAAACCCCTCGGAAAGCCCGGCAGAAAGCCCGTCGGGCACGCAGTCGGGGAACACGGCGGGAACGCCCGCCGAGGGCGCGGAGGGCGAGAGCGGCCAACCGGGCGGTACGGCGGACACCCCGGCGGACACGCCGTCGGACTCCGCGTCCGCCTCGCACGACGCCACGGGCTGAGGTCCGGCGCGACATGGCTGTGGCGCCCCGCCCGGGATCCGGGCAGAGCGCCACACCACAGCCACACGTGACGCGTCACACATCACACGCGGAACTCAGGCACCGGACGGAGTCCGGTTTACGGCTCGAACTTGTAGCCCAGGCCGCGGACCGTCACCAGATACCGCGGGGCACCGGGATCGGGCTCGATCTTGGCGCGGAGCCGCTTGACATGGACGTCCAGGGTCTTGGTGTCGCCGACGTAGTCCGCGCCCCACACCCGGTCGATCAGCTGCATCCGGGTCAGCACCCGGCCCGCGTTGCGGAGCAGCATCTCCAGCAGGTCGAACTCCTTCAGCGGCAGGTCGACCTTGCCGCCGGAGACCGTCACCACATGGCGGTCCACGTCCATCCTGACCGGCCCTGCCTCCAGGGCGGCCGGGGTCACCTCTTCCGGCTCGCCGCGACGGCGCAGAACCGCGCGGATACGGGCGACCAGCTCCCGCGAGGAGAAGGGCTTGGTGACATAGTCATCGGCCCCTATCTCCAGGCCGACGACCTTGTCGATCTCGCTGTCCTTGGCGGTCACCATGATCACCGGGACATTGGACTTGCCGCGCAGCTGGCGGCAGACCTCGGTGCCCGGCAGGCCGGGCAGCATGAGGTCCAGCAGGACGAGGTCGGCGCCGTTGCGTTCGAACTCGTCGAGCCCCGCCGGCCCGGTGGTCGCGATCGCGACCTCGAAGCCTTCCTTGCGGAGCATGTAGGAAAGAGCGTCGCTGAAGGATTCCTCATCCTCGACGACGAGCACTCGGGTCACGGAAGGACCTCCGGGGCAGGAATCACGGTCGGGGGATCCAGCTCGATGCTGGGGTCAGTGTCATAGCGCCGGTCGACTTTGTCCGGGCCGGTGGGTGTGCGGTCCCGTCCGGCGCCCGCCTCGGGCAGCCTCAGGGTGAAGGTGGAGCCCTGGCCTTCTGAGCTCCATACGGTGACCTCCCCGCCGTGCGAGGCGGCCACATGCTTGACGATGGCGAGGCCGAGCCCCGTACCGCCGGTGGCCCGGGAGCGGGCCGGGTCCACGCGGTAGAAGCGTTCGAAGATCCGCTCGCGGTCCTTCTCCGAGATGCCTATGCCCTGGTCGGTCACGGCTATCTCGATCAGGTCCCCGCCGGTGGCGGAGACGCGATGCGCGGCGATACCGACGCGCGTGCGGGCCGGGGAGTAGTTGACTGCGTTCTCGACGAGATTGCCGAGAGCGGCGGCGAGCTGGCCGCGGTTGCCCCATACATACAGATCGGCCGTACCGCCCGAGGCCATGGTGATCTGTTTGGTGGACGCGGGCTGCCGGGACCGGTCGATGGCCTCGGCGACCAGTTCGTCCACCCGTACGGACTCCGAGTCCTCCAGCGGGTCGTCGTTCTGCACCCGGGAGAGGTCGATGAGTTCCTGTACGAGATTGGTGAGCCGGGTCGCCTCGATCTGCATGCGGCCGGCGAAGCGGGTGACCGCTTCAGGGTCGTCCGAGGCGTCCATCACGGCCTCGGAGAGCAGGGAGAGCGCGCCGGTGGGGGTCTTGAGCTCGTGGCTGACATTCGCCACGAAATCGCGCCGTACCGCTTCGATACGGCGGGCTTCCGTGAGGTCCTCGACCAGAAGAAGGACGAGGCGGGAGCCGAGCGGAGCGACCCGGGCGGAGACTGCCAGGGCCTCGCCCCGGCCCGTACCGCGCCGGGGGAGGTCCAGCTCCACTTGTCTTATCTCGCCGTCGCGCCGGGTGTCCCGCGCCATGTGCAGCATCGGCTCGACAGCGAGTTTGCCCCCCCTGACCAGGCCCAGCGCATACGCCGCCGAGCTGGCCTTGACCACGGAGTCGCTCTCGTCGAGAACGACCGCGGAGGAACGGAGCACGGACAGTACGGTGTCGACGCCCGGGGGCAGTACGGCATCCGTGTGCAGCGAGGTCCGGGTGGGTCTTGCCTGGTCGCGTTCGCTCCAGCGGAATGCCAGCATGGCGATCACGCCGGTGCACACCCCGGCGATCGCTGCCAATGCGGCGACCGCCGCGTTCACGTCCATGTATCCCAGGTTATGCGCGGCCAAGGACACTCTCCCAGTCATCAGGGTGTCTCCTCCGACACTCGTCGCTCAGAGTTCACCGAGGGGAAAGTGCCGGTTCATTTGTGAGGGAGGAGCCGGACGCGTACTGCCCGGAACGTGGGAGCGTGGGGGCACAGCCCCCGGCCCCCGGCCCCGGGCAGGAACGTGAAGAGAGGGACAACCCCATGCGGGACGCGTACCACGAGGAACTGGACTCGATTGGCGAGGATCTGGTCGAGATGGCCCGGCTGGTCGGTTCCGCCATCGGGCGGGCCACCACGGCCATGCTGGACGCGGATCTCAAGCTCGCCGAGACCGTGATCGCCGCCGATCAGCGGGTCGACGACCTGCAGCACGACCTGGAGGCCAGGGCCATCGCGCTGCTGGCACGGCAGCAGCCGGTCGCGACCGATCTGCGGATCGTGGTGACCTCGCTGCGGATGAGCGCCGACCTGGAGCGCTCGGGCGACCTGGCGCAGCATGTCGCCAAGCTGGCCAGGCTCCGCTTCCCGGTCTCGCCGGTGCCGCACGATCTGCACGCGACGATCCTGGAGATGGGTCAGCTGGCGCAGCGCCTGATGGCGAAGGCCGCCGAGGTGATCATCACCAAGGACGTCGAGCTGGCGCTCCAGTTGGAGCAGGACGACGACGAGATGGACCTGCTGCACCGCACGCTCTTCCAGCACCTGATGGACGACCGCTGGAAGCACGGCATCGAGACGGCGGTGGACGTGACGCTGCTGGGCCGCTACTACGAGCGGTTCGCGGACCACGCGGTGGCGGTCGCCAAGCGGGTCGTCTTCCTGGTGACGGGCGAGCACGCGGACGAGATCCAGCCGGTGGACACCCCGGTCGAAGGGGCGTAGGGAGCGGGGAAGGCGGGGATTCGGCGCCGGAAAGCGCCGAGCGGCGCACGGGACAGCGGAACGGCGCGAAGAAGCGCTCCTCGGCGCCTGCGCACGTGCGCCGTTGATGCGCCCGCCCCCCAGGGCATCCAATGGGCTGGGGCGTGTCGTCGAAGTAGTGCCGTCCGCCCGGAGGGCGGGCCCGGCGCCCGCTCGGAGACACGCCCCAGGCGCCATCCAAGCACGCCTTCGAGGAGGATCCCATGGCCGATTCCCCTACCCACGTCCCCCCGCAGGAAGCCCCCGCGGCCCCTGCCTCAGTGACCCGTCTGCCCGTCCTCGGCGCATGCGGCTGCGGCTCGGGCTGCGGCTGCGGCTGCCAGTCGGGCGGCTCATGCCAGTGCGGCGGCGGCTGCGGTTAAACCCGAAGGGCCCCGTCCAGCGGTGCGTCGCCTTGCTGGACGGGGCCTTCGCGCGTCAGGTCTACTTCTTGCCCTGGTTCTTCACGGCCTCGATCGCGGCGGCCGCCGCGTCCGCGTCCAGGTAGGTGCCGCCCGGCGTGAGGGGGTGGAAGTCGGCGTCCAGTTCGTAGACGAGCGGGATACCGGTCGGGATGTTCAGGCCCGCGATGTCGGCGTCCGAGACCCCGTCGAGGTGCTTGACCAGCGCGCGCAGGCTGTTTCCGTGGGCGGCGATCAGGACCGTACGGCCGGTCAGCAGGTCCGGGATGATCGCGTCGTACCAGTACGGCAGCATCCGCTCGACGACGTCCTTGAGGCACTCGGTGCGCGGACGCAGCTCGCTCGGGATCGTGGCGTAGCGCGGGTCGTCGCTCTGCGAGAACTCCGTGCCGTCCTCCAGGGCCGGCGGCGGGGTGTCGTACGAGCGGCGCCACAGCATGAACTGCTCCTCGCCGAACTGGGCGAGCGTCTGCGCCTTGTCCTTGCCCTGGAGCGCACCGTAATGGCGCTCGTTCAGCCGCCAGGAGCGCTGGACCGGGATCCAGAGGCGGTCCGCTGCCTCCAGCGCGAGCTGCGCGGTGCGGATGGCGCGCTTCTGGAGGGAGGTGTGCAGAACGTCGGGCAGCAGGCCGGCGTCCTTGAGCAGCTCACCGCCGCGGACCGCTTCCTTCTCGCCCTTGTCGGTGAGGTTGACGTCCACCCAGCCGGTGAACAGGTTCTTGGCGTTCCACTCGCTCTCGCCGTGGCGGAGCAGGATCAGCTTGTACGGTGCGTCGGCCATGAGCCAAAGCCTAATGGACCCACCGGACCGCCTTCGATTGACGTCTGCCGTCAATTGAGTGGCGGTCTTGGAGCCGCGGTACGTAAGTTGCCCATGGCCATTCGGCCACTTACCGGGCCGTCCGGCCGCTACCGCTGTTTCCTGGGGGATTCCGCATGTCCTTCGCCACATCGGCCGCCGCGTCGGCCGCCGGTCTGAGACGCGCCGTGAGGGAGAGCGTCTCGGGGCTGCCCCGGGAGTTCTGGTGGCTGTGGACCAGCACACTGGTCAACCGGCTGGGCGCCTTCGTCGCCACCTTCATGGCGCTCTATCTCACCCTGGACCAGGGCTATTCGGCCTCGTACGCGGGGCTGGTGGCCTCGCTGCACGGGCTCGGCGGGGTCATCTCGTCGCTGGTCGCCGGGGTGATGACCGACCGGCTCGGCCGGCGGCCCACGATGCTGATCGCGCAGTCGTCCACGGCCGCGTCCGTCGCGCTGCTCGGCTTCATGCGGGAGCCGGTCGCGATCGCGGCCGTGGCGTTCCTGGTCGGCATGGCCTCCAACGCGTCGCGCCCCGCCGTGCAGGCGATGATGGCGGACATCGTGAAGCCCGAGGACCGGGTGCGGGCGTTCTCGTTGAACTACTGGGCGATCAACCTGGGCTTCGCGATCTCGTCGGCGGGCGCGGGGTTCGTCGCGCAGTACAGCTACCTCGCCGGGTTCCTTGGCGAGGCCGCGATGACGCTCGCCTGCGCCGTACTGGTCTTCCTGAAACTGCCGGAGTCCCGACCGGAACGGGGGCCGGCCGGGACTCCGGCGCGAGCCGCCGCTGGAAAGACCGCGGGAGCGGGAGCCGGAGCGGGAGCCGGGCCCGAGGCGAAGATCGGGATGGGGACGGTCGTGCGGGACGGCCGCTTCATGAGCGTCGTCACGCTGTCCTTCGTCGTGTCCCTCATCTTCCAGCAGGGTTATGTCGGGCTGCCGGTGGCCATGGGAGCGGACGGGTTCACCAGCGCCGACTACGGCTTCGCCATCGCGGTCAACGGCGTTCTGATCGTGGTCATGCAGATCCCGGTCACCCGCTTCATCCAGCACCGCGACCCGCGCCGCCTGCTGATCGTCTCGTCGATCCTCGCGGGGTACGGCTTCGGCCTGACCGCGTTCGCCGGGTCGATCGCCGTCTACGCGCTGACGGTCTGCGTGTGGAGCCTGGCCGAGATAGTCAACGCCCCCACCCAGACCGGGCTGGTGGTACGGCTCTCGCCGGTCCATGGCCGGGGGCGCTATCAGGGCATGTACACCATGTCCTGGTCGGTGGCGGCCCTGGTCGCCCCGCTGATGTCGGGTCTCGTGATCGACCGCTTCGGCGCCGCGTGGCTCTGGTGCGCGTGCGCGGTCCTGGGGACGCTGGCGGGCGCGGGGTACTGGCTGCTGATGCGGGGTTTGTCGGATCCGGAGGAGAAGGCGGAAGGGGGCCCGCTGGAGGCGCCGGCCGACGCGCCGGTGAAGGCGGCCGCTCCGGAGGCGGGGGCCGTGTAGGCCCGCTCCGGCCGACCGTCGCGGGCCCGCACGCCGCGGGCCTGCCGCCGGCGCTCGGGCCCGGGGTCGGCCGTCTCGCCTGAGCCCCCGCCGCCGCCTCCGCCGCCGCCCCCGCCGCCGGTGGTGTCAGCGCAGCTCGCGCTGTGCCTCGTAGAGGTTGCGCGGCCGGATGTCCCCGGGACTGCCGTACGCCTCCAGCCGTGTGTGCAACTCACCCTGGAAGTCCGGCACATCGATCTGGTCGAACTCCCGCACCTCACTGATCCCGGCCGTCACGCTGTACGGAGCGATCTCGTCGATCTTGATCAGCCCGGCGCGCTCATTGGTGACGGTGACGTTCCAGTGCGCGAACCGCGCCCCGTACAGCGGCCCCGCGATCGCGTCGCCGCCGTGCCGGCCGTCGTTGCTGACCGTGATCTCGGTCCGTACGTTGGCGAAGGGCATCCCCCGGTGCGTGTCGAACGTGCCCATCTCCATCCGCCCGCGCGACCAGACGTTGTAGCTGGACAGCCCCTCGACATTGATGCCGTGCAGCTGTGTGCCCGCCGGTGTCGGGACCGTACGCCGCTCGATGACGAAGTCCTCGATCAGATTGTCGTGCGAGCCCTCGCGGCAGTAGTACGGGTGGTGCGAGCCGCGGCCCGCGACCCGAGTGCGGCGCAGAGTGCAGGCGGAGGCGCCGATCAGGCCGAAGCCGTTGTCGACATGGCGTACGACGACGTCCTCGGCCCAGCAGTCGTACGCGCACTGGAACGCGACCCCGTTGTAGCCCTTGTCGAGGAGGTGCGGGGACTGCGGGGTCTCGACGGCCTCCAGGGTCAGTCCCTCGACTCCGGACCCGGTGAGCGGGGTGACCGAGGTGGTGAACCTCGGGTCCCATTCCGGGCGGATGTCCAGCGGAAGGGGACGTTCCAGGGTGACCTCGCGACCGCGTACGGCGGTGATGCGTACGGGCCACTCGTACGGTACGTACGACGTCAGCTTGGTCATGGCGGCCCAGTCGTACGCCTCGGCGTCGGGGCCGCCGCCCGCCATGTGCTCCAGGAGGGTGTGGTCCGCGTCATCGGCGAGCTGGAGCAGGACGAACTGTCCGCTCCTGAGCTGCGAGGCGTCCCGGACGGTCACGGACCGGTCGCCCCGGTTGCCCCGGGCGATGCCGGTGAGGGTGCGCCACTCGTCGCGCGCGTTGCCCGTCCAGCCTTCGAAGGGCCAGTCGCGCGCCTTGATGGCGGTGGTGAGCGTGTTCCAACGCTCCTGCGGGCAGAGCCAGATGAGGCCGCCTGACCAGGACCAGCTGGATTTGTCGCCGCCGTAACGGCTGCCGTAGGGGCCGATCATCTCGGTGAGGTTCCGGGTCGCGTACAGCTTCGTACGGTCGCTGCCCGCGCCGCGCAGGACGACGCCGCTGTGCGCGATCCGGATCACGTCGTCGATCCGGTAGGTGCCGGGCGGGATGGAGACCGTGCCCCCGCCACGCTCGGCGGCAGCGGCGAGGGCACGGTTGATGGCGGGGGCGTCGTCCACGGAGCCGTCGCCCTTGGCGCCGTACGCGCGGACATCGGCCACGACCCGGTACCGCGGAAGGCTTCGAGCGCCGGCGCGCTGGCCCGCGCGCCCCACATACGGAATCTGCGGGTGGGTGTACGGCGACGCGGCGAACTCGCGCCAGAGCGCGGACGTCCTCGGCGGCCTGCGCTCTCCGGCGGCGGCGGTTCCCGGGAGTCCGGTGGCCATCGCTCCGGCCGTGGCGGCTACGGCGATCGCGGTGCCGAGCACCGTCCGTCTGCCGACGGCACGTTGACGTCGGGGCTCCATCGACATGATCTCGCCTCCATGTATGTGAACGATGTTCAGGTGCACGTCTGGAGGTGAGCATGCCACGGCCTTGGGCGCCCGTGAAGACGTCGAACAGCGAGTCGTCCAGCGGAATTTCGGGCCGGACGGACAGGCGGGCCGGTCCCGACGGGCACGTCACGTCACCTCAGGTGAGGTGAGGTGAGGTGAGGTCAGGCGGAAGGATCGGACGGGGCCCGGGTCAGGTGGGCGAACGCGTCCAGGTTCCCGGTGGACTCCCCCCGGGACACCCGCCACGCGTACTCCTTGCGGATCGCACGCGCGAACCCCAGCTCCAGAAGGGTGTTGAACGAACCGTCCGCCGCTTCGAGCACCGAGCCGAGCAACCGGTCGATCTCGTCCTCGGTGACGGCCGCCAGCGGAAGCTTGCCCGTCAGATAGATGTCCCCGAGCCCGTCGACCGCGTAACTCACCCCGTACAGCCTGAGGTTGCGCTCAAGCAGCCAGCGGTGGACGCCCTCGGCGTTCTCGTCGGGGTGCCGGATCACAAAGGCGTTGAGGGACAGCGCGTGCCGGCCGACGCGCAGGGAACAGGTCGTGGAGAGCTTGCGGGTGCCGGGGAGGGTGACGACGTACGAGCCCGGCTCCGGGCTCTCCCACCCCAGCTCGGCGTCCTTCAGCGTCTGCTCGATGACCCGCGCGGCGCACGCCGCCTGCGAGGAGTCCGGGGAGGTCTGCTGTCCGTCGGCCATGAATCGAGCGTACGTCAGCGGTGTTCGACGCGTGGGCCGGGCGAGGGCTGTGGAGGCGTGCGGCACCGGCGTGTACCTGTGGGTGCGTACCTCCGCTTACGTAGGCCGGGGTGTTCAGCCGTGGTGTTCAGCCGTGGTGCGCGCGGCCGCGCCCCGGGTGGTCGTGCACCGCGGCCGTATAGACCTCCGCCGTCGCGGACGCCGCCGTGTCCCAGCCGAAGGACTGGGCGTGGCGCGAGGCCGCCGCGCCCATCCGGTCCACCAGCTCCGGGTGCTCGATGAACTCGCGCAGCGCCCGCGCGTAGGCCGCGGGCTCGTGGCCCCGGACGAGAAAGCCGGTCGACCCGTCCCGTACCGCCACCGGCAGCCCGCCCACGGCCGCGGCCACCACCGGGGTGCCCGCCGCCTGGGCCTCTATGGCGACCAGGCCGAAGGACTCGCTGTACGACGGCATGACCAGCACGGACGCGGCCCGGAACCAGTCCGCCAGCCGGGTCTGGCCCACCGGCGGCCGGAACCGTACGACATCGGCGATCCCGAGCCGCGCGGCGAGCTTCTGGAGCCCTTCCGGTTTGGCCAGACCGCTGCCGCTCGGACCTCCGACGACCGGCACGACCAGCTTTCGCCGCAGCGAAGGATCCCGCTCCAGGAGCACGGCCACGGCGCGCAGCAGCACATCGGGGGCCTTCAGCGGCTGGATACGGCCCGCGAAGACCGGGATGAAGGCGTCCTGCGGAAGCCCCAGCCGGGCACGCGCGGCGGCGCGGCCGTCGGCCGGACAGAAACACTCCAGGTTCACCCCGGGATGGACGACGGCGGCCTTGGCCGGGTCAGCGTCGTAGAAGCGGACGAGCTCCGCGGCCTCCTCGTCCGTATTGGCGATCAGCCGGTCGGCGGCGCGCACGATCTGCGTCTCGCCGATGACCCGGGCCGTGGGCTCGGGCCGGTCGCCCTCGGCGAGCGCGGCGTTCTTGACCTTCGCCATGGTGTGCATGGCATGGACGAGCGGGACGCCCCACCGCTCGGAGGCGAGCCAGCCGACATGGCCGGACAGCCAGTAGTGGGAGTGCACCAGGTCGTAGTAGCCGGGGCGCTGGCCGGCCCATGCCTGCATCACCCCGTGCGTGAAGGCGCAGAGCTGCGCGGGCAACTCCTCCTTGGCCAGGCCCTCGTAGGGGCCCGCGTCCACATGACGTACGAGCACACCGGGGGCCAGCTCGACGGTGGGATCCAGGCCGCGGGTCGTGGCGCGCGTGAAGATCTCCACCTCGATGTCGATGGCGGCCAGCCGCTTCGCGAGCTCGACGATATAGACGTTCATGCCGCCCGCGTCGCCCGTCCCCGGCTGGTGCAGCGGGGAGGTGTGGACGCTGAGCATGGCGATCCGGCGCGGCCGGCGGTGCTGGCCGGGGAGCCTGAGACGGGGTGGTCCCACGAACGTGCCTGCGATACGGGACACGTACTGGCTCACGTCTACGGTCCTCTCGCGCGGAGATTCGGAGCACGGCGCAGAGAGGGCCGTGACCCCCTCCGAAGGCCGACAACAGCGGAATCCCGTCCCGCATTTCCGTTTTACCAAATCATTACCGACGGAAGCTCAACCGTCCTCCGCCCCCGCGGCCGAAACCTCCCGTCCCCGCGGCCGAACTCTCCCGGCGCCTCGCCGGGCCCACCCGGCCGCGGCGTCGTTACGCTCGTTCCCATGGCGCCCGCGACCTCCCGTTCTCCCCGCCCGGTGGGCACGGTGACCCGTGGCACCACCCACCAGAACCGGCTGCGCCGCATGGACCGCTGGATCACCGCCGTACACGGCTTCGCGCTGCGCCGCTCGGCCGACCCGGTCGTGGTGGATCTGGGGTACGGCGCCGCCCCGTGGACGGCGGTCGAGTTGCTGCGGCGGCTGCGCACGGCGGAGCCGCGTACCGAAGTCGTCGGCGTCGAGATCGATCCGGCCCGGGTCGCCGCCGCGCGCCCGTACGAGCGGGACGGGCTCCGGTTCCGGCACGGCGGCTTCGAGGTCCCGCTCCCCGGGGGCGTACGGCCGGTGCTCATCCGCGCGGCCAATGTGCTGCGGCAGTACGACGAGGACGAGGTCGCCGCGGTCTGGGCGCGGCTGTGCGCCCGGCTCGCGCCCGGCGGGCTGCTGGTCGAGGGGACGTGCGACGAGATCGGCCGGCGGCATGTGTGGGTCGCGCTCGGGCCCGAGGGGCCGCGGACGGTCACGTTCGCGACCCGGCTCGGTTCGCTGGACCGGCCCTCCGATCTGGCCGAGCGGCTGCCGAAGGCGCTGATCCACCGCAATGTGCCGGGCGAGCCGGTCCACGCGTTCCTGCGCGACTTCGACCGGGCGTGGGCCGCGGCGGCTCCGTACGCCTCGCTGGGCGCGCGGCAGCGGTGGATCAGGGCCGTACGGGATCTGGCGGCCGACTGGCCGCTCGCGGACGACCCGCGCAGGCGGCGGCAGGGCGAGGTGACGGTGAACTGGTCGGCGCTCGCGCCCGGTTCGGGCACGGGCGGCGCGGACGCCGGACGGGGTGGCGCGGGCGCCGGGCCGGGCAGCAGGGCCGCCGGGCCGGGCGTCGGAGGCTGACCCCGGGAACGCGGGCGGCTGCCCGTTCGTCCTCACTGGGGCGGGTGCTTCCTGTGAGATGCCCGGATCCCTCTGTCCCTTTGACCCGGGGCATGACACGATCGCGGCGTCGGAAAGGGTTGCTGACGATACGTCAGATTCGTCTGTCACGCCGCAGGGTGGGGTTGGCTCGGAGGGGGAGCTTGGTGAACCGACGTCGCAGTGCCGCTGCCGCGATCACGGTGGTCTGCGCGCTCGCCGTACTGGCGTCGCCGGTCCTGATGAACGGGGCGTACGCGGCCCCCGGCCCGCCCCCCGGCCCCTCGACGTCCGCGTCGGCCGTCGCCCCGCCACCGGTCGAACTCCCGCCCGGCGCCACGTCGCCGCCCGCCCCCGGCTCCACCACCGGTTCGGGCAAGAAGTCCCTCGAAGACATCCGTAAGGAGATCGAGGCCCTCTACCAGAAGGCCGCGTCCGCCACCGACGCGTACAACCTCGCCGAGGAAGAGACCAAGAAGCAGTCGGCCGAGGTCATCGGGCTGGCGGAGGACATCGTCACCGGCCAGCTGCGGATCGACGAGCTGAAGAAGCGCGCGGGCGCCGCCGCCCGCGCGCAGTACCGGGGCGGCGGGCTGCCGCCCGAGGCGCAGCTGGTGCTCACCGACGATCCGCAGCTCTTCCTGGACGCGGTGGGACGAATACAGCAGGGCCAGAAGGCCACCCACGATCTCATCGGCGAGCTCTCCCGGGCACAGGAAGACCTCAAGACGTACACCGCCGACGCGTCCACGCAGTGGCAGCTGCTCGAGACCTCCCGGGTCAAGAAGGAGAAGGCGAAGAAGGAGATCACGACGCGGATCGCCGCCGCCGAGAAACTCGAAGCGAGCCTGGAGAAGGAGGAGCGGGCGCGGCTGGCGCGGCTGGAGAGCGACGCGGCGCTCAAGGCGCAGACGGCCTGGCTCGGCTCCGGCGCGCTGAAGGACATCAACCGCTCGTCGAGCGAGCGGGGCAAGAAGGCGATCGCGTTCGCGACGGGGCAGATCGGCAAGCCGTACGTCTGGGGCGCGGAGGGACCGTCCTCGTACGACTGCTCCGGGCTCACCTCCCAGGCGTGGGCAGCGGCGGGACGGCCCATCCCGCGCACCTCACAGGAGCAGTGGCGGCTGCTGCCCAGGATCGACATCAAGGACATGCGTCCCGGCGATCTGATCATCTACCACCAGGACGCGAGCCATGTCGGGATGTACATCGGGGACGGCGCGATCGTGCACGCGCCCCGTCCCGGCCGGAACGTGACGCTGGCGGGGGCGGGCTCGATGCAGATTCTCGGGGTCGTACGCCCGGATAAATAGGGCGATCCACACCGATCATCCCCATACGGGCGAACCCGGACTCGTACGTCCGGGCGGTGAGCCCGGAGCAGCCGTACGTGATGTTTGTCATGGCCGCTGGGCGCCGGATGCGTGGCGGGAAGCGGCATATGACGGAGGCTCTTCGCCGATACGCCATTCCGCTGGGGCGGCGGCGAACGCTATGGTCCCGGTCTGGTGAGTCGTCGATCGGCGCCCCACCCGCGCCCTCGGGGGGAGGGAAAGGAATCCCAGACCGATGCCCGTACCCGTACCCGTTCCCCGGCAGCGCACAGGTTCGACAGTCGAGAGACAGCCCGTCGAGGAGACCGCCCAGGGCGGCGACCTCGTCCTCCTGGTCATCGAGGACGACCCGGCAGGCATCTTCACCGCTCCGGAGCTGCCGGAGGGGACCGGCACACGCCTGCGTATCCGCACCGCCCGCAACCTCACCGAGGCCGAGCGGCTGCTCACCGACGACATCCACTGCATCCTGGTGGACCTCGCCCTTCCGGGGAGGAACGACAGCGACGAGCTGGCCCCGCTGAAGGACGTCCTGCGGCTGGCCCCGCGCCATGCCGTACTCGCGCTGGCGGCGGAGGGCGACGCCGAGCGCGCCGCCGCGGCGGTACGGGTCGGCGCCCAGGACTATCTGTTCCGCGACGAGCTGGACGGACGGCTGCTGAGCCGCGCCATCCGGTACGCCGTCGAGCGCAAGCGGGCGGATGTCGCGCAGCGCCAGCTGACCGAGTCCCGGCTGCGCGCGCAGGAGAACGCCCGGCTGGAGCGCGGACTGCTGCCCACCCCCCTGCTCCAGGGCTCGGACCTGAGCTTCGCGGCCCGCTACCGGCCCGGCCGCTCCAGGGCCCTGCTGGGCGGCGACTTCTACGACACGGTCCGTACGCCGGACGGCACGGTGCACGCGATGATCGGCGACGTCTGCGGCCACGGCCCCGACGAGGCGGCGCTCGGCGTGGAGCTGCGGATCGCCTGGCGGGCACTGACACTGGCGGGGCTCTGCGGCGACGAGTTGCTCTCCACGCTCCAGCAGGTCCTGGAGCACGAACGGGAGAGCGAGGAGATCTTCGCGACGCTCTGCACGGTCGACATCACGCCCGACGGCCGGTGGGCGGGCCTCTGTCTGGCGGGCCATCCGTCACCGCTGGTCACCCGCCGTGGGCGGGCGGCGCAGTTGCTCCCGTACGAGGAGGGCGGCCCGGCGCTGGGGCTGCTGCCGCGCGCACGCTGGCCGCGCCGGCAGGTCGAGCTGGGCGGGTCGTGGAGTCTGATGATGTACACCGACGGCCTGATCGAGGGCCGGATCGGCCCCGGCGCCAAGCAGCGGCTCGGCCAGGAGGGCATGGTCGAGATGATCAACCGCCAGCTGGCCGAGGGGCTGAGCGGCGACGACCTGCTGGAGGCGGCGGTCGCTCGGGCGCGCGAGCTGAACGGTGGGGAGCTGACCGACGATGTGGCGGTGCTGCTGCTGGGGCGGGGCGGCGTTCAGCCACCCGCGCGTACCTGATTCCTGTCCGTAGGGTCCGATGCCCGGTCGTATGGTCCGGTGCCCGGTCGGTCGTACGTCCGATGCCCGGTCCCGTTGTCCGGTCCCGTTGTCCGGTCCGCCTAGCGACCGCCGTTGTAGGGCCCGTAAGGACCGTCACTGCTGGAACCGCCGCCACGGCTTCCACCGCCGCCACCGGAGATCGCGTGGACGGCCGGCCGTACGTCGACCATGAAGACGATCGTGGCGACAAGCCCGGCGATCTGGAGGAACAGCATCGGTACGAAGAGGTTCACGGCGACCGTGACACCGAGAATGATCAGCCAGAACTTCTTCGTCTGCTTGTCCGCCGCACGGTAGGCGTCCTCACGAGCCGTGGCGGAGAGGAACAGCGCGATGACGGCAAGGACGAGCATGGCCAGATTGAGCAGCCAGAGAAGAGTGCCGAATCCTTCGAGCAACATGCGGAGCACCGCCTAAGGGGTGGAGGAGACGTCGCGGCCCGTACGCCAAGGTACCTGGATAACGGGCCGGACACCCCCGAGGTGCCCGACCCGCCTCCGTCGCGGGTGTGCTGTTCGCCGGTCGGCTACCTGCCGGCCGGCGGGGTGGTCTTCTTCGCCGTCGTCTTGCGCGGGGTGGACTTCTTCGCGGCGGCGGTCCGGGGCTCGGCCTTCGGCACGGGCTTGGCCGCGGGCTTGACGGCAGACTTGACCACGGGCTTGACGGCGCCCCTGGTCTGCGCCTTCGTCTCCGTCTTCGGGGCCGGCCCGGGGGCGGCCCTCGGCGCCGGCTCGGGCTCGACGGCGACGGCGATCTCGGTGATCTCGTCGGCGGCCTCGCCACGCCAGGCGCGTACGGTGTGCTCGCCGCGCTCGGCGACCTTCTCGTACGTCTCGCGGGCCCTGATCGCGTACTCCGCGGCCATGCCCATGCTCCGCAGCGCCAGGTCCTG
Organism: Streptomyces sp. NPDC102274; assembly: GCF_044766385.1. NCBI lineage: Bacteria > Bacillati > Actinomycetota > Actinomycetes > Kitasatosporales > Streptomycetaceae > Streptomyces > Streptomyces sp. NPDC102274. The sequence goes on from NZ_JBIWLW010000022.1 coordinate 60,632, forward strand.
AGCCGTCTCGCCCAGCTTCTTCAGATCGGTGTCGAACGAGCCGATCACTTCGGTGACCTTGGCCTGAACGGTCGCCTGGGCCTCCCGGGCCTGGACGGTGACCTTCTCCTGGACAGCCTTCGGGTCGGAATTCCGCACGGCCTCGAACCGCCCAGGGGCCTCGGTCCGCAGCTGCTCGATCAGACCGGGCACCTTCTTGGCCTGCTCGACGGCGATATCGGCGGTACCGGCCGCGAAGTAGAGGGGCGTCGGGTCGGTGAGGGTCTTACGCAGGTCATCGGTGATGGCCATGACTGTGGTCCTCCCGGATCAGTTTGAGGGTGGGGTGGCAGCACTGCCGTCTGTCGTACTGGAGCCGCCGGAGGAGCCACGGAGGTTTCCGGGACCACTGTCGCCACCGGCGCCCCCGGTGTCCCGTTCGGCGGTCACCGCGGTCACCGCGGCTTCTGTGTCCCCCGCACGCTCCGTACTCTCCGTACTCTCCGTGTCGAGCGCGTTCTCCTTGCGGAACGACTCGTAGATCTGGAGAAGCACTTGCTTCTGCCGCTCGTTTATCGAGGGGTCGGCGAGGATGACGGCACGCGTCTCCAACTCCTCCCGCTCCCGCTCGTCGAGCATCCCGGCCTGCACATACAGCGTCTCGGCGGAGATCCGCAGCGCCTTGGCCAGCTGCTGCAGAATGTCCGCGCTCGGCTTGCGCAGCCCACGCTCGATCTGGCTCAGATACGGATTGGACACGCCGGCGGCATCGGCGAGCTGCCGCAGCGAGAGCTGCGCGTTGCGTCGCTGCTCGCGCAGATACTCACCGAGATTGCCGACGTTGAGTGATGCCATACGGACATACTGCGTCGCACCGCTAACTATTGCAAGCGCATGCTTGCAAAAGTGATACTCGGCATGTGTGACTGGTCGAGATAGTTGTCACTTGGTCGCGGTATCTGTCACCGCCACGTCGCGAGGCTGAGCCTGAGAGTTGAGCCGAAACGCGATAGCTGTCACCAAGGCAGGCGGCCTGTCACCAGGACTTCCGGGCAGGGCGCGCGGGGTCGGAAGCTGTGCCGGAACCCGTGACCTGTGGCGTTCTGTGACAGCGGACGGGCCGGTAGAGCCGGTGTGGCTCACAGTAGTCACCTGGGGCTCATCAGTTTCTTGCTTGTGCAACCCATTTCGATGCCAGGCCGTCCAACTCCTTGACGGACGGCTGCCGATCACGCGGAGGGCACATGGCGAAGAAGGAACGGACAACGGACGCGGCGAGGGAAAAGGACCGCGAAAAGTGGATGGCTCGTTTCCAGGTACGGCTGGCCATGCAGCCGGGCGTGGACCGGGCAGTGGTGCTCCAGGCGGTCAAGGAAGTCACGACGCACTGCGCGGATACGGGAGAGCACCCGCAGACTGCTTTCGGCGACCCGGACGCCTGTGCCGTGCAGGCCGCCGCGCGGCTGGTACCGGCGGACCGGGCGGCGCGCGCGAGGCGGCACGACGCCGCAGTGGACGCGCTCGACTCCGTGCTGAAAAAGGCCCGGGACGTCGCCGGTCTGTGACCGGTTGACCCGACTTCCGTCACGGCCCGGCGAACGGGTTCTGGCGCAGCTTCCATCCGTCGCGACTGCTGGGCGGCGCAGGCCGTCGGCGGAGCGTCGGAGCCGATGGCACCGATCGTGCCTTGCGCGCTGCTGGTGACAGAAGGCGTGCCGTCCCGGTGACAACCCTCGTGCTTCGCCCGGTCGAAGCCGCAGGTCAGCCGACGCCGCCGGTGACACCTACCGTGCTTCGGCTCAAGAGTGCCTCTATGAGCCGGTGCACGCTAGGTGGAACCTGGTCTTGGATGTTGGGACCGGAGGGCATCGGCATCTGTTTCGATCTCTTGGGTGAGGTGCTCAGCGTGCTGGAGCAGGAGTCTGCGCAGTGCCGTGAAGTGGTGGATCCGGCCTGGTCTGGCGAGTTTGGCCCAGGTGCTGCTGCGCTGGTTGAGCCATGCCTTGCGAAGTTCTTCGGGCTGTTCTGCCTCGATCGTCCGTGGTGCGAAGAGTGGCTCTCCGTGTGTGACCTGGGCCCAGATGAACGCGGATACCTCTTGGCGTTTTCGGTCGCCTAGGCTGGGCTGGACATGACCCGGGACTGGCGGCAGACGGTCGGTGATCTCCTGCCAGGTGTCGCGGGTAAGACTCCAGCCCCGGAGTGCCACGCGGCGTCTGCGGTAGTTAACCGGAGTGGGAACAGCGTCCAAGTCGCGGGCCAGGTTGCGCAGGGCTGGGATGAACTGCGCAGGACCGTGGTCACGCAACCAGCGGCGGAGCCCGGCTGACAGCACGTATTGGCCGCTTTTGGGGTTGATGCCGAGGTAGTCGGCTGCATCGCCCTTGGCTCCGCCGGCCGCCCACTGGACGAGGAGAATGGCTCCGAGGCGGCGCATGGATTTGGCGTAGGCGCCGGGGTCAAGCGGTGTGAGGTGTTTGTCGTACCAGTCCTGCTCCAGGAGCGCGGGAACGTTCTCTGGGCGGTAGCCATCGATGCGGTCGGGCGCTCTGACTCCGCGGGGGCCGGTGCGCCGGTAGGAGCGGGTGCTCGGTGCAGTTGCCTGTCGCAACGTCGCCGAGCATGAGGACCGGTGCCGGTCGAAGAGCTGGGTCCAGTGGGTTCTGCTGACGCTCCTGCCCCGGGTTTCCCGGGTGTGCCGGGTCAGTACTTCGTCGAGGTCGGGGACGTCGAGCAGGGCTGACGCGGCTGCCAGCAGACTGGCTGTCACGATCGGGTCTGTGGGTGGTCTGTCGAGCGTGAGGTTGGTGCCGACACCAAGTGTCTGAACGTGGTCGGCAACTGCTTCATGAGCGCTGGGGGCGATCATGTCCCGGCTGGCTGGCCAGATGCTGCAGAGGAAGGCGTTGATCACTCGCAGGTCGGTGAACTGCGCGGCGGCCCCCTCGGCGGGATGGCTGAGGAGGTCAAGCAGTTGGCGCTGGGGCGTGATCATGTTGGTGCTGGGAAGTGGCCCCGTGTCGTCGGCCTGGTCCAGGCGGACTCCGCAGGAACGGCCTCTCCTGCCTTTGCGCGAGGCCGCGTTCTGGCCTTCGCCTGCGATCGGGAATCGGCACTGGCCTGGGTGAGGGTGTTGTCCGCTGCTTGAGTGATCAGGTGGGGAAGTGTTCGCTGAAGCTCGTGGGGCCGTTGGCAGCCGTGCTTCAGAAAGACCTCGTGGGTGGGGCAGATGAAGGCGATGGGCAGGTGTCGGATCTTCTTCCAGGTTCCGCCGTACTGCTGCTGGACGGGGCTGCCGTCGCCGGCGAGGCACTCCGGGCAGTATCGGGGGAAGTTGTTGAACAGCCAGTCCTCTCGTGTCCCTCGGGGATCCCGGGAAACGAGCGCTCGGGTGATGGGGGGATACCGGTTCTTCCAGGGCCGGAGCGTCAGTTCGGCGGCCTCGTCCTCGGTCAGCCGAGTGGCCTGGGCGAAGCGACTGATGTCCAGGTCGAGCAGGAGCCGGCGTCCCAGCACCGAGTCCGTCGGTCGTCTGATGCTGCCTGTCAGCCGTGCCAGTCGCATGGGGGAGATCTGGAGACGGTGGGCCAGGCGGAGGAGGAAGCCGGATAGGGATTCGCCGGGCAGGGGGTCCAGGCTGCAGGGCAGCGGCGTCAGTCCGAGGCGGTCCACGGTGTCATCCCGCCTGCTGGTGAGGTGTGCCGGTCTCGCTGTCGCCCGGTGCGGTGTCACGGTCGGTGGTCCGTGGTCCTTTGTCGTCGAAGACACTGTTGCGGGGGCGCTTGGGCTTGGGGACGGCGGGCTGCGGGGAGAGTTCGGGGATCTCGCCCGCGCTGGCGTCGCGGCCGGGCAGCCCTTCGACGCTGATAGCGACCTGGTCCATGAGCTCGATGGTCAGTTCCTCGTGACTGTTGCCGATGGCCAGTTCGATGGTGTCCTCGATGAGGCATTCCAGCAGGGCGACGACGCCACCCGTGCGGTCATGGAGGTACTCGGGCATCCCCGTGGTGAGCATGCCGGGGACGGCGTCGAAGAGGCAGATGTGGTCCTCGATGCCCTTGAGGTGTTTGAGGAAGGCCGCCATCTGCTTCGGTGTCTCGTAGGGGAAGGGGCCGAGGTTGACCATGGTGAAGCGCCGCAGGTGCTGGGTCCTCTCGCCCTGGCTGACGGGTGCCCCGTGCTGGGCGGGCATGATCCAGTCGCCGGTCTTCTGATCGAGGACCGCTCCTTGCAGCAGACCGGAAGCGGGGACGTCGACGCCGATCAGGACGAGTGTCGCGCTCATGTCCATGAAGCCCTTGATCATGTCGAACACGTCCTGGTCATCGCGCCGGTGGAGCTTGAGCCTGGTGATGTCGTCGAGCAGGATCGCGCGGGTGCCATGCGCGTGGACGTGGCGGCGGACGGCCCGGATCAGGGCCGGCAGGTCCATGCCCTTGTGGTCGGCGCCGTAGAAGTCGAGGATCGCCTTGCAGGTGCTCTTCGGCTTGGCGGTAACCGGGGTCTGGACGTAGGCGACGGGGATGTGCAGGTCCCGCGTGCCCGCGAGTGCGTCCGGGTTGGTGTCGTGGTGCCGGGCCCGCCAGTCCTCTTCCAACCAGGCGGCGACCTCGCAGGCCGTCTCCGTCTTGCCCTGGCATCCGCCGCCGTTGATGATCAGCCCGCGCCGGGTCGAGGGCCTGATCTTGAACGCGCCCAGCCTCAGCCGTGAGCGCATAACCCGGGAGACGGCCTCGCTCATCGGCGTTTCCTGCAGCGGGAGATTGCTGTTGGTCACGTCCCGGTGCAGCAGATAGTCCTCCTGTTCGACCGGGCTCAGCCGGGCGAACTCCTCGCGGGACAGTCGCCGGGCCGGCACGAAGCAGTGCCGGGTGTGGCACCAGCGCTGCCAGCCGGCCGCGGTCTGCCGGTCCTGGGGCTCCGGGAGCCGGAACGCTGTCACCGTTCCCCCTCCCTCTCCCTTGGGTCGGTGGCCGGAGGGAGAGCGAACAGGTTGCGGCGGCGGATCTCGGCGCCCAGGCGGGGCGGGGCCTCCAAGGGGCCGTCCAGCGCCGCCTCGCGCCGGCGTCGGCGCGCGTCGACGCTCCCCAGGGGGCGGGAAGTCGCAGCCGGCGGCGGGGGTGGCTGGGGACGGTCGGCCGCAGCGGCCCGGGCCTGCTCGCGCTCCCGGGCGATCTCGATCCGCTCGGACTTGGTCATCTGGGTGGCCCACCGGTCGACGGGATGGGCCTTGTGCATCAGGGCGAGCAACTGCGGCAGCAGCTCCTGGTCGCTTCTGGGCCGCAGACCGGCCGCCTTGACCTTCCTGAGGAGTTCGCCGACGCGTTTGTCGCCGAAAGCGGGGACCACGTCGTCCGGCGGCAGGCCGGTCCAGCGCAGGGGGTGCCACTCGTGGGTGAGCGGGTCCTGGAAGAAGACCGTGCGCCTGTCGCGGGGGTCGCGGTGGATGATCCACGCGGTCCGCCGACGGCCGCCCCGGCTCGACCGCTCGCCCTCGTAGGGACGCAGGGCCGGGCCGTCATACCAAAGGCCGCGGATCTTCACTCCGCGGTGCGGGTCGATCTTCTTGACCGCGTGCTCGGGAAGGATCTTGTAGTAGAGATCGGGAGACGGGATCTCCAGGGCGAAGCCGCCCTGCTCGAAGGCCGCGGCGAGGAGGGAATTGGGGCTGTGGTCACCGCCCGGGTCCCAGTGCGGCGAATGGTCGGCCAGTCGTCGCCTCTGCCAGGTCCCGACGATCCAGGTCGCGATGACGTGCTCCAGCTCGGCGATGGTCAGCACCGCGTCGCCCTCGGGGTCCGCGCCGCGATCGGCGACGTCGATGCCCGTGTAGCCCGGAAGCCACTCGAACAGCAGAGACCTGATACTGCCGAATGCCCGTTCGACGCAGTGCTTGTCCTCCGGCCGCAGGACACGCGAGGGAAGGATGTTGCAGCCCAGGTCTTCCTGGACCTGCACCAGGTGATGGTTGCGATAAACGGAACCATGGTCTGTGGTCACCGTCTCCGGTTCGAAGAACGGCAGCCCGGCAACCTCATGCCCGGCGAACTCGGCGACCCACCGCTGCCGGGAGCCCCGGATAGGGCCACTCCATCTCCATGCCCCAGTCGTCCCGCATGGGCAGCGGCAGCATCACGTCCCGCAGCAGCATCGCGACATCCACCGAGGTGTCCGACACCAGCGTCAGACGGAACGCGCAGATCGAATGCGTGTAGGCGCAGAGCGCGATCGTGAGGTGCACCTTCACCGGCTCGTCGAAGACGCTCTCGCGGACCATCACCGGCAGCACCGTGGTGTCCAGGGCGACCACCTTGCCAGGCCGGTCGATCAGGACGAAGCCGTCGTTGGAGACCAGGTCGGCGGCCCGCTCGTTGCGCTGCCGCCCCCGGCCCGTGCCGAACCACTCCCGCCAGACCCGCCGCAGCACCGGATAACTGGGAACGTCCTCGGGCTCGGTGCCGAACCGCTCGTGCATGTACTGGGTGATCAGACGGACCTTGGTCGCCATGCTCACCTTCGACAGGCGCCGGGTCTCCTGCCTGACCGCGAGAATGGCCTCCCGCACTTCGGCGGTGACCGACGGATAGCTCCCGCTCTCGCGCAGCCACCGGTCGTCCGCGCAGCCGATCAGACCGTCCCTCTGCCGGCGGTTCTCCCAGCGGATCAGCGTGCGTACTCCCACCTGGTCCAGGGCCAGCGCCTTCGCCTCCATGCGGCCCATCGCCTCCAGCTCGGCGACCTTCGCCAGCCGCCGTTGGGTCAGGAACGTGGTGTCCGGGTCGTACTGGGGTTTCGGCTCGCCCGGTTCCGGCCGCAGCGGATCTCCGCTGCGGAAGCCCGTGTTGACCTCCATCAAGTGCGCGAACCGCAGCTTGACCAGCCTCAACTGCCCCGGGGTCAGATCACGCAGGCTCTTGGGCTGGCGCCCCCGGTCGGCCCCTTCGGCACCGGTCCGGGACGAGACATGACAGTCGGAGTGATGGGCCAGGAATCGGAAAGTCACAGACTGCCGATTCCCGTCCAGCCCGACCAGATGGACTCGTCCGGCGTGCGGCTCGCCCCGCTCGACACGCCATTCGGCCCCGTCCAGCACCAGCTCAGAACCCACCGACACATCCATAACACCCGGTCATCCCTCCACCCCACCCGAGGCGATCACAGATCCGTCGCCCAGCGGCTCGTGCAGGTTCAACCCCAGCCTCCGATGCCACAGCAGATGCAGAAGCTGGGCCCGGGCCACCGGCTCGAAGGCACTGGACGCCGCCAGCTCGCCGAACGTACAAACACCGGAATCAACCTGAGCCAGCAGCCCCGGCTCCACCCCCAGTGGGTCCCTCTTCGGACGCCGCTGCGAGGAGAACCAGTCCAAGGTGACCGTCACGTGCGGCAGCCAGCCCGCAGCGACGGCGAAGCCCCAGCCACAGGCCCTCGCCATCTCGGCGGCAGCCGCGAACGACTCCCGGTCCCTGTCCTTGATCAACGCCGCAGGCCGGACGTCGATCAACTACACCCCCGAACGAGTCCGCACCAGGTAGTCCGGGGTGTGGTCACGCTCTCCGCCAGCACACGTGAAGCGGATCCTGAGCGGCTGCGAGACGATCTCCGTGACCTGAGCGTCGAAGTCCAGGGCCAGCAGCAGTCTCGCCTCCTCCAGGCTCTCCGAGGCGTGCAGCCGCCCCGTACTGGCCAAGAAAGGCAGCCCGGGACGGTGGCGCTGAGCCCGACGCCAGGTGAACCCCCGCATCGGCTCCAGCCCGGCCAGAGCTCCCCGCAGCACCCGGTCAAGCGGAGACGAGACCTCCCCGCCGCCGGCCCGCCACGTCACCGACCACCGCCCCTGCCACCCCTCACCCAGGTCCAGGCCGTCACGGCCGGACGCGAGCTCCACCGGGACGAGTAAGTCCGCCCAAGAGCAACGATGCGACCACAACACACCGCAACCGGCCGCCACGGGGACGCGTACACGGCCGGAGCCCAGCCCAGATATCTCCACCCCGCCAAGGAACCAGCCCGCTGACTCTTCCATGGGCAAAGCCCGATCTTGGTGACAACAAGAGCGCAAAGTGAGCACTAGTGACAGATAGAACGACCAAACAGTGACAACTACAGCGATCAGAACTGATTGAAAGCCCTGGTCGGCTACCGCTCCGTGTGACAACTATCTCGACCAGTCACATCGGCATGCCGCGGCCCCGAAGCCGCACCGCACCGCACCGCACCGCACCGCACCGCACCGCACCGAAGCCGATCAGCCCAGTGACGCCGAAACGGAGCGCTGCTCACCTGGTGCTCCGCCGGCGCGGCGGCGGCGCTTCGGATCGGCCAGGACGGCCGCGCTGTAGCCCGCGTCGTCGGGGTTGAGGTTGGTGCCCGGCGCCACGACGCGGTCGATGCGGTCCAGCACTGCGGGTTCCAGGACGATGTCCGCGGCGTTCAGCTGGTCGTGCAGATGCCCGGCGGTGCGGGGGCCGATGATCGCCGCGGTGACCGCGGGGTGCGTGGTGACGAACGCCAGCGCCAGCTGGATCAGCGTCAGGCCCGCTTCGTCGGCGATGCCGGCGAGTTCGGTGGCGGCGTCGAGCTTGGCCCGGTTGCCCGGTACGTCCATGTCGTAGTGGGAGAGCGTGGTACGGAAGGGCATCGTCCGTGTGCGATGACTGGACAGGTCGGCCGCGTCGCGGTGCCAGCGGCCGGACAGCCAGCCCCCGGCCAGCGGACTCCAGGCGAGAACCCCCATCCGGTACGTCTCGCACGTGGGCAGCACATCGGCCTCGACGCCCCGGACCAGGAGGGAGTAGGGCGGCTGTTCGCAGACGAAGCGCTCGCGCTGCCGTCGCTCGGCCGTCCACTGCGCCCGCACGATCGCCGAGGGGGCGAACGTCGAGGACCCCGCGTAGCGGATCTTTCCCGCGCGGACGAGATCGGAGAGCGCGCCCAAGGTCTCGTCGATGTCGGTCGCGGCATCGGGCCGGTGCACCTGGTACAGGTCGATGTAATCGGTGCCCAGGCGGCGCAGGCTCTCCTCGCAGGCCCGGACGACCCAGCGCCGCGAGGCACCGCGCTCGTTGGGGCCGGGGCCCATGGGACTCGACACCTTGGTCGCCAGGACGACATCGTCGCGCCGTCCGGCGATCGCCTTCCCGACGATGAGCTCGGACTCACCGCCCGAATACACGTCTGCCGTGTCGATGATGTTGACGCCCGCGTCGAGCGCCGTACGGATGATGCCGATCGAGTCGTCGTGATCGGGGTTTCCCCACTCCCCGAACATCATCGCGCCCAGGCATAGCGAGCTGACGTGGACTCCCGTACTACCCAGCGTGCGGTACTGCATGGCGTGGGCGGCCCTTCTGTGATCGGGGCGGTGCGCGGGAACGGCCGGCAGTCACCTGCTACCGTTCCCCATAAGCGGAGCAGGGTCCGCTTAGCCACCACCCTAAGCGGAGTCGACTCCACATGGCAAGCCGAGAGGAAGACCCGTATGCCTGAACCGTCCGGCCGACCGATCCGGGCCGACGCACGGGCCAACGAAGACAAGCTGCTCGCCGCGGCCGCCCTGGCCTTCGCCCGGGACGGCGCCGCCGCGACCCTGAAGCAGATCGCGAAGGACGCGGGCGTCGGGATCGCCACCCTGTACCGACGCTTCCCGACCCGCGAGCAGCTCGTCGACGCCACCTACCGCTACGAGACGGCCCGGCTCTCCGCCCGGACTTCGGACCTCCTCGGCGAGCTGCCCGCCGACCGGGCCCTGCGAGCGTGGATGTCCCAGGTGCTGGACTACCTCGCCGCCAAGCACGGTATGGCCGACACACTCAAGACACTCCTGCAGAACGACGAGCGGCTGAGCTCACGGACGCGCGAGCAACTGACCGGCGCGATCGACGAGTTCCGTCTCGCCGGGATCGGCCAGGGGGTGATCCGGGAGGACGTGCCCTCGTCCGACATCCTCATGAGCCTGGCGGGTGTCACCCTCGTGGCCGGGGCGGCCCACCAGCGCGCGCAGGCCGAGCGGCTGCTCGACCTGCTGATGGACGGCGTCACCCGCTCGGAAGGGTGGCGCGGGGCCACGCGCTCATGACTCCTCCGTGTCCGGTAGCCCCGCCCGTCACCGCTCGCCATGCCCATGGCCATGCCGCGAACCTTTCCAGAGAAAGCGGACCGAACCTGTCCGCATTCGGTGTCAGGGTGGCTCCATGAACGCGGACGCACTCGACCGGAACCTGTCCGAGGTCTGCCTGCTGCGCGGCCTCTGCCCGCACACGGAACCCGCCACGAACGGAGCGCCCCGATGAGCCGTCACATCCAGGTCACCTTCGACGCCCACGACCCACGGGCACTGTCGTCCTTCTGGCACGACGCACTGGGCTATGTCCACCCGGGCCCGCCCGGAGTCGACCTGCCCGAGGGCGCCGACCCGCTGGCCGCGTGGGACGACTTCCTCGCGCGGGTCGGCGTACCGGAGGAGGAGCGCGACACGAGATCGGCCATCGAGGACCCGGACGGGCACGGCCCACGACTGTTCTTCCAGCGGGTGCCGGAGGACAAGGCCGCCAAGAATCGCGTCCACCTCGACATCCGCGCGGCTCCCGGACTGCTGGGAGAGGAGCGGATGGCGGCGCTGGAGGCCGAGTGCGACCGGCTCGTCGCGCTCGGAGCGACGCGGGTACGTCGTCACGAGCCCGCTCCCCCGATGAGTGCCGGCTTTCTCGTGCTGACCGATCCCGAGGGCAATGAGTTCTGCCTGGACTGACGCGGCTCGGCTGTCGGCCCTGTCCTGTCCGGACGCCTCGTCCGGCCTCGGGCGCGTTCAGCCGGCCTCGGGCGCGTTCACACGTCGCGGTGCCGCACGACGACCACGGCGAGTGCGACCGCGATCAGCGGCCAGAGCGCGTACACGGTCCAGGAGCCGGGGACGGTGGCGGTGTACGCGAGGGATTCGGGATCCGGTGGCCAGTTCTGGACCAGGCGCTTCCAGGCGGTGACCGGCATCGCGTGGTTGATGTCGGCGGACCAGCGCTCGCTCCGCGAGAAGAGCGTGGGCAGCATCAGCAGGGTGAAGGCGCTGGTGACCATGGTCGCCGCACTGTGCCGGATCAGGACGCCGAGGCCCAGGCCGATCAGTGCGCAGACCGGGGCCAGGAGCGCGGACGCCACCAGCGCCCGGAACACCCCGGGGTGGGTGACCGGGACCCCGGCGTGGTGCCCGTTCAGGATGGCCTGGGAGACCAGGAAGGAACCGGTGGAGATGACCGTGCCGACCGTGGTCCAGAGCGCGGCGGTGACGACCGCCTTGGCCGCCACCACCGAGGCGCGGGCGGGGACGGCCACGGTGGTGGTGCGGATCAGGCCGCTGCTGTACTCGCTCACGGCGGTGATGGCTCCGATGCTGCCGGCGACGAGCATCAGCGTCATGTAGCCGGCCGGCGGATAGGCGTCGAAGGGCAGGAAGTCGGGGGGCTGCCGCGTGCTCGGGCCGGAGCCCGCGACATTGTCGTAGTCCGCCAGCGCCGCCGTGGCGGCGGACCCGATGACGAACAGGACGATCAGTGTGATGGTCCACGGGGTGGAGCGCAGAGACCTCATCTTGATCCACTCGGAGGCGAGCAGGTCGCCGAAGCGGGCGGGCGGCTCGGCGACGGGCGCGGGCGCGGTGGCCGGGGAGACGGAGGCGAGTGAGGTCATCGGGGCTCTCCTGCCAGGTATTCGACGCTGTCGGCGGTGAGTTCCATGAAGGCCTCCTCCAGTGAGGCGGTCCGGGTGGTCAGCTCGTTCAGCGGGATCCGGTTCTCGAAGGCGAGTGCTCCGATCCGGTCCGCTGGCAGCCCGGTCACGGCGAGCTTCTCGGCGCCCGGCGAGCCCTCCGGCTCGACGGAAGCGCCCGCGGCGGTCAGCACCGCTGCCAGCTCGGCGGCGCGCGGTGTGCCCACCACGACGCCGAGACGGGTGCCCCGGGCCGCGAAGTCCTGTGCCGACTCGGCGGCGATGAGCCGGCCCCGGCCGATGACGACGAGCTGGTCGGCGGTGTTCTCCATCTCCGACATCAGATGGCTGGAGAGGAAGACCGTGCGGCCCTCGGCCGCCAGGCGCCCGAAGAGGCGGCGCATCCAGAGCACTCCCTCCGGGTCCATGCCGTTGACCGGCTCGTCGAACATCAGCACGGGAGGGTCGCCGAGCAGCGCGGTGGCGATCCCCAGCCGCTGCTTCATGCCGAGCGAGAATCCGCCGATGCGGCGGGCCGCCGCCCCCGCCAGCCCCACCTCGTGCAGCACCTCGTCCACCCGGCGCGGCGCAATGCCGTTGCCGCGGGCCAGGGCGGACAAGTGGCCCGCTGCGGTGCGTCCGCCGTGGACGTGGTGGGCGTCGAGGAGGGCGCCGACGTGCCGCAGTCCGCGTGGGTGGCTGCCGAAGGGGACGCCGCTGACGGTGGCGGTGCCGCCGGTGGGCGCGTCCAGGCCGAGGATCATCCGCAGGGTGGTGGTCTTGCCGGATCCGTTGGGGCCGAGGAATCCGGTGACCCGGCCCGGCAGCACGGTGAAGGACAGATGGTCGACGGCGGTCCTGCCGCCGTAGCGCTTGGTGAGTCCGCTGACTTCGATCACAGGATCAACCGTGCCGGGAGGGCCCCGTCCGGGCATGGGGCCGCGGACGGCAATCGCGCCGGCGGGTTGGCCCGGGGGCGTACGTCCCCGGGCCGATGCCGCGCGGGCGGTGGCTGGCTAGTCTCGCGGCATGGACGCCACACCGACGCCCCCGCTCCCCGCGCGCGGGTCGCATCGCGACCTCCCTCTCACCGGGGCCCACCGCCGATGACGAGATCGAAGGCCATGGCCCGGGTGGGGGGTGTCCTGTACCTCGTCGCGCTGGTTCTGCTGGTGGGGGGCGCGCCGCGGGCTTCGGGCACGGTCCATGGTGTCGGGTCGCTGCTGGCCGCGAGCCTGCTCGTCGGTGTGCTGCGGCGGGCGCCGCTGACGGCTCTGGCCATGACACTCTTCGGGGCCACTGCCGTGGTGGTGTTCGTTTCCGGCTCCGTCCCCGCGGCCACGTCGGTGTCGTATCAGGGGCAGTTCCTGTCGTATCTGGCGGTGGACCTCGTCCTGGGCTTCACCGTCGCCACCTGCACGCGGCGAGCTTCGATCGTCGCCGTGGCCGTGTCTTTCACCGTGCAGCTCTTGCTGGTCGGCGGCTTCGCGCATGGGGACAACGTGACGGTCAACGGCGTGATCGCCTCCTTGGCGATGGCCGCGTCCTGCATGATCGGTCTGCTGAGCCGCGAGCGCCGCGAGCACGCGGCGGCGCTGCGTTCGCAGGAGGTGGCAGAGGCCGTGACCGCCGAGCGGCTGCGGATCGCGAGGGAGTTGCACGACATGGTCGCGCACAGTATCGGCATCATCGCCATCCAGGCCGGGGTGGGGAGCCGGGTCATCCGGACGCAGCCGGCGGAGGCCCGCGAGGCATTGCGAGCCATCGAGGCCACCAGCAGAGAGACCCTGTCGGGCCTTCGGCGCACGCTGGTGGCGCTCCGTCAGGCCGACCCGGGCGCGGCTGCCCCGGGGCAGGCTCCGCCCGCGCCGGCGCCGGGCCTGGCGGACATCGAACGGCTGGCGGCGGCGACCGCGGACGCGGGGGTACGCGTCGACGTGCGCCGCAGTGGGGAGCAGCGTCCTCTGCCTGCCGATATCGACCTTTCCGCCTACCGCATCGTGCAGGAGGCACTGACCAACGTGGTCCGCCACGCGGACACCGGGAGTTGCCGGGTGGCCATCGTCTACGGGGACGAGGAGCTGTCCGTGGAGGTCGTCGACGACGGGTGCGGCGCCATCGGGAACGGCTCGCCCCACGGCTTCGGCCTCGTAGGCATGCGGGAGCGGGTCAGCCTGCTGCACGGCCACCTCAGCGCCGGGCCGCGTCCCAAGGGCGGCTTCCGGGTGGCGGCCCGACTGCCGCTGCCCGAACCCGTCGGGGTTCCGCTGGAGGCCCGATGACCGTCCGTGTCGTGCTCGCCGACGACCAGCCGTTGGTGCGGTCCGGTCTGCGCGTGATCATGGCCGATCACCCCGACCTGGAGGTCGTCGGTGAAGCCGCCACCGGCGTCGAGGCGGTCCAACTGGTCAGGGACGTCTGCCCCGACATCGTGGTGATGGACATCCGGATGCCCGGCATGGACGGGATCGAGGCCACTCGTCTGATCACCGCCGGTCCGGCGACGACCCGCGTCCTCGTCCTGACCACCTTCGACGAGGACGACCACGTCTACGGCGCGCTCCGGGCCGGTGCGAGCGGCTTCGTGGTCAAGGACATGGCGCTGGACGACATCCTCGCGGCGATCCGTGTGGTCGCCGCCGGCGACGCGCTGATCGCGCCGGGTGTGACGCGCCGTCTGATCGCGGACTTCGTCGGGCGCCCCGCGGCTGCCCCGGCGTACTCCCCACGGCCGGTCAAGGGCATCACCGAGCGGGAACGGGAAGTGCTGACCCTGGTCGGACGAGGCCGGTCGAACACCGAGATCGCGGAGGATCTCTTCATCACGGTGGCCACCGCCAAGTCGCACGTGTCGCGGCTGTTCACCAAACTGGGCGCCCGGGACCGGGTCCAGCTCGTGATCACCGCCTATGAGATGGGGCTGGTCACGCCGCCTCGCTGAGCGGCCCCGCCGAGCGGCCCCGTCTCGCGCGCGCCCCAGGGCGTGTCGCGAAAGTCCCGCCCGGCTCGCGACGCCCGGCGTGCGGGTGCCGCGGGGCAGACGGGACTTCGAAGACAGACCCTAGGCCAACCCTAGGCCGTGTCTGACACATAGCGCCGTCCGCCCGGAGGGCGGGGCTCACGGCATCTGGTGCGTGCGATCGCAAAGCGGAGGGTCGTCCTCGTAGCGGAGCTACGTGGACGAGCCCGACAACGCAGCGAGCGCGCGTGCCAGACGCCACGAGCCAGGCGGGATGTGTCAGACACGGCCTAGTACGGCCGGGCCCGCTTCGCGAAGGCCGGCGCCACGTTGTCCTGCGAGGCGCTCGGGAAGGAGATCGTGTTCGGGTCCCCGTCCGAGACGTACCAGTTCTTCCCGTCGGCGAGCTTGTCCAGCCACCGCGACGAACCGAACTCGGCGTCCGGGTCCTTGGGTCCCGCGGAGCGGATCCGCGGGATCGCGCCGGGTGTGAAGTTCTTGGCGAACGGCGAGACCGAGGGGTTGGCGCCCACGAGGTACACCCCGTCGTTGCGGTAGCCCGTTCCCCGCGCGGCGACATCGGCCGGCTTGGGCATGGCCCCGAAGGGCAGGGCGAGGGACGTGACCCGGGTCCCGGGCGCGGCCTTCTCGATCGCCTTCTGTCCGCCCAAGATCGCCCGCGCGGCGCCCGCCTGGTCCAGGGAGCCCAGATTCGGGTGGCGGTCGGTGTGATTGCCGATCTCGTGCCCGTGATCCTTCAGCCATTTCAGCGCCTTGGCGGAACCGGTGGCCGAGAAGGCGTCCGCGTTGACGAAGAAGGTCGCCACCGGCTTGAACTCGGGGTGCTTCTTCGCCGTCTCCGCCAGGATGGCGATGGCCGAGTCCCGCGCCGGAGCGCCGTTGGCGTCGAGGCCCACCTGACTGTTGGTCGAGTCGTCGAACGTGAGGACCACCGGGTGCATTCCGGCCGGGATGTCGATACGGCCCGTCTGGAAGTCCCGGGCGGTGACCGGCACGTACTTCTCCCGGGCGAGGCGCTCCAGTTCGGCCCGGAAATCGGCCGGGGTGCGGTCGTAGACGCCGGCCGGTTTCGCGACGAGCTGGTGGTACATCAGCACCGGCACCTGGCCGAGTTCGTCGGCGCCGACCTCCGCCGGGGCTTTCGCGGCGACGGCACTGGCCGCCGCTGAGGCGGCCCCCTGTTGTTCCCCGGCCGGTGACGACCCTGGGGAACAGCCCGAGGCGAGCAGGGCGGCGCCCGCCAGGGCGCAGAGCGGGACGAGAGGGTGGCGCATGAGGGACCTCCAAGGCGAATGTGTCGCGCCATCCCTACCGGCGGAGGGAGCCCCCGTACCGCACCGTCCCCTGGATGGCGCAGTCACCACGCCGGGGCCATAAGCGGCCGTTCGTGTGACATCCGGTCAGAACAGGAGGTATGCCACGCAGGTGTGGCAATCAATGGAGGTACACCACCCGGCCCACTGCACGAAGGACCTCATGATGGCCATGAAGCACATAACGCACGCCGCCGCTTCCTCCTCCTACCGTCCCCCCCGTCCGGGCCGCCGGCGCGCCCTGATTGCGACAGCCGTGGCGCTCGCACTGACCGGAGCGGGCGTCGGAGCCTGGACCTTCCTCGCGCCGGGACCGGACGTGCACGGTCTCACCGACGGCTCTGTCCTCAACGGGCGCAAGGCCGCACAGGTCAGCGCCTACATCGACGCCGAGGAGGCCGGTGGCAAGGACAAGGTGCGGGCCACCCTCGACGGCGCGGTGGTCCCCATCACAGCTGAGGGCACCCGCCTGAAACTCGCCATCCCGCGCCTGACCGAGGGCAAGCACGTCCTGGTGGTGGAGGGCGACAGCAGTCTCCCCTTCGCCTCGTACCGGGAGGTCGTGGGGTTCACCGTGGACACCACCGCTCCCGAGCTGAAGGTGGCCGACCCCGAGATCAAGAACGTCACCGACCCCGTGACCGTCACCGGCAAGGCCTCCACCGACGCCAAGGTGAGCATCGACGGCAAGGAAGTTCCCCTCGACAAGGCCGGGGCCTTCAAGATCACGGTGCCCAAGGGCACACCCGTCGTGAACATCACCGCCGTGGACCGCGCCGGAAACCTCACCGCCAAGGCCGTGTCGACCCGGGGCCGTCGCCCCATGATCCGTGCCGCGCACATCACCGCCATCGGCTGGGCCGACAAGACCCTGCGCACCAACATCCTCGCCCTGGTCCGCAGCGGCAAGCTCAACGCCGTGGAGCTGGACGTCAAGGACGAGGACGGCGAGGTCGGGTACGCCTCCCAGGTGGCGCTGGCCCGTCAGATCGGCGCGGCCAAGGGCTACTACGACGCCCGCAAGGCCATCGCCGAGATCCACGCCGCCGGAGCCCAGGTCATCGGCCGCATCGTCGCCTTCCGCGACCCCAAGCTCGCCACGGCGGCCTGGAAGGCCGGCAAGCGCGACCAGGTCGTGCAGACCCCCGACGGAGGGGCGTACGCCGGCGGCGGGCACTACGGAAACCTGGCCTTCACCAACTTCGCCGACCCCACGGTCCGCAAGTACAACCAGGACCTCGCCGTCGAGGCGGCCCAGCTCGGCTTCGACGACATCCTTTACGACTACGTGCGCCGCCCCGACGGCCCGCTGTCGAAGATGCGCTTCCCGGGCATCGGGTCCGCGACGCCCGAGCAGGCCATCACCTCGTTCGTCGGCGACACCCGGATCGCGATGCGCCCCCACGGCAAGTACCTCGGCGTCTCGGTCTTCGGCATAGCGGCCACCCGGCCCAAGGAGATCGCCCAGGACATCGCGGCCCTGGTCAAGGTGAGCGACTACATCGCGCCGATGGTCTACCCGTCCCACTGGGGGCCGGGCGAGTACGGTGTCGCCAACCCCGACACCGCCCCGTACGCGATCGTGCAGCGCTCGCTCGCCGACTTCCGCCGCCTGGCGAAGGGCACCCAGACCGAGATCGTCCCGTGGCTCCAGGACTTCTCGATGGGCAGCAAATACGGGCCGGCCCAGGTGGCCGAACAGATCAAGGCCGCGGCGGCCAACAAGATGAACTCCTTCATCCTCTGGAACGCGGGTGCGCGCTACCAGGGTGCGGCGCTCCAGCAGATCGCCACACGCTGACGCGGCGGGCATCTTCCGTCCAGTCCGCACGATGATCCACACGGAAAGCGCTTCGGCAGCGCGGAAGATGCTCACGCGGCGAGCGTGCCTGCCCGGCACGCCCGCCTGCGAACCCCGGAGAACGCCGCGGGCGCGGTGATCTGCCGGGCCGCCTACTTCTCGCGCCAGACGAAGACCTCGGTGCTCGGCCGGCGTTCGGAGAACCGGCCCGACGGCGAGGTCTCCCGCAGGAGCCGGCCGAGGTCCGCCTCGAAGCCGCCGCGTCGCGTGCCGAAGAGGTGCGGGGCGGAAGAGGACATCGAGAACACCCCCGACAGGACGTCATCGCAGGAGCGTTCCAGCGCCTGCCCGCCGGGTACGACATACCGCTCCGGCCCCGAAAAGCCCGCCCGGCGGAGCACGTCGGCCTCGTCACCGGGCGTCCCGTACAGCAGCACCCCACGGCCGGCCCGCCGGACCGGGCCCAGATACCGTCCGACCAGATCGCTGATGGCCGCATAGGGCACCCCCGGATACGGGAGGCCGTCGACGGCTCGCGTCTCCGACTTCAGGTCCGAGATATGCACCAGGGCGCCCGCGGGCCGGAGCATGTCCCTGACGGTCGCCGCCACCAGAGCACGGTCCATCCAGTGAAAGGACTGACCGAAGGTCGCGACGGTGAACGCGCCGAGCCCCGCGGGCAGTTCCTCGGCCCGGACCTGGACCCATCTCGTCTTCCGGGCCACGCCCGCCTCGTCGGCCCGCTGCCCGGCTTCGGCGATCATCCCGCTGTCCGGATCCACGCCGACCACCTCGCCGAACAGATGCGCGAAGCTCAGAGCCAGGATGCCGGGCCCGCAGCCCACATCGAGCAGACGCCCCCGGCCGTCGAGCGTCAGGACCTCGGCGAGCAGCTCCGCGAGTCCGGGCGCGTACGGGAGCCGCCCACGCCGGTAATAGGGAGCCGACCCCAAGAACAGTGTGTCGTCCCACTCCCAGCCCTCGGGCATAGCGGCCTACCACCCTTCTCATGCGAACGCGCGAACGCGCGAACCCGTGGACTCGCGAACCCGTGGACTCGTGGACTCGTGGACTCGTGGGCTCATGGGCTCATGGGCTCATGGGGCTCACGGTGAGATCCATCAAGAGGCCCGTCAAGAGGTCAGGGACGTCTCGCGGGCGGCAACCTCCGGGCGGTTGTCGCCACGTACCGCGTCGAGGTAGCCGGCGATGGCGTCCCTGTTGCGGATGAGGCACGCGATGCGTTCGGTCATCCGGTCCCGTTCGTGCTCCAGCGTGTTGATCATCTCCGGTGTCGCGTCGGAGAAGTAGATGACCCGGGGCTTGTCCAGGCAGGGAAGGATCTGCTTGATGATCCGGGTCGGCAGTCCGGCGTCGAGCAGCCCCCTGATCTGTACGACCCGGTCGACGTTGTACTCGTCGTACGCGCGGTAGCCGTTCGCGCAGCGTCCGGCGACGATCAGGCCCTGCTCCTCGTAGTAGCGCAGCAGCCGCCGGGACGTGCCGGTGCGTTCCGAGAGCTCTCCGATACGCATGTGATCGCCCCTTGCCCGTCCCTCTGACTCGGCGCTCTACCGCGGCGCTTGACCTCGCCCTTGACCTTCACACCAATGTGAAGGTTTGAGCATACTCGGCATGCGACATCACCCCGAACAGCCGACTGATTCCCACGCGGGAGCCACAGGACCCGCAGGACCCACCGAGGCCGCCGGAGCCGCCGAGGGCCGGAAACTTCCCCTCGCCGCGCTGCTGGCGCTCGCCACCGCCGTCTTCATCACCAGCCTGACCGAGACCCTGCCCGCGGGTGTGCTGCCCGCGATGAGCAGGGACCTCGAAGTCGGCGAGTCCGCGATGGGGCAGTCGGTGACGATCTACGCGATCGGGACCGCGCTCACGGCGATCCCCCTGTCCGCCGCCACGGCGGGGTGGCGGCGCAAGCGGCTGTTGCTGACGGCCATGGCCGGATTCGCCGTCGCCCATACGGTCACGGCCGTCTCCGGAAACTTCCCCCTGACCATGGCGGCCCGGTTCGTCGCCGGGGTGGCCGCGGGCCTGGCCTGGGCGCTGCTGGCCGGGTACGCCCGCCGTATGGCACCCGTCGCTCTCCAGGGCAGGGCGATCGCGATCGTCATGACGGGGATCCCGGTCGCGCTGGCGCTGGGCGTGCCCGCGGGGACGTTCCTCGGCGAAGCGCTGGGCTGGCGGGTGACGTTCTCCCTGATCACCGCGGTGACACTCGCCGTCATCGGATGGATCCTCGCGACGGTGCCGGACTATCCGGGGCAGCGGCGGGACGGCGGGACGGCGACTCCGCGTACGCTCGCCATCCCCGGCGTGGCACCGGTCCCGTTCGTCACGCTGGTGTTCGTCCTGGCCCACACCATCCTCTACACCTATATCGCCGCGTTCCTCGACCGGCTCGGCATGGGCGGCTCCACCGACCTCGTGCTGCTGGTCTTCGGCGCCGCCTCCATGCTGAGCATCTGGATCGTGGGCATCCACATCAGCCGCCGGCTGCGTGCCCTCACCCTCGCGGGCACCCTCCTGGTCGCCGCCGCTTCCACCCTCCTGGCGGTGGCGTCGGGCAGTTCCGCTCTTGTCTACGCGGCGGTGACGCTGTGGGGGCTCGGGTGGGGAGGCGCTCCCACGCTCCTCCAGACCGCCGTGGGCGACGCGGGCGGCGAGGCGCCGGACGCCGCGCAGGCCATGCTCGTCACGTTGTGGAACGTGGCCATGGCCGGTGGCGGCGTCGCCGGCGGGATACTTCTCGGTCTCCTCGGCCCCGGCTCCCTCCCCTGGAGCGTCCCGGCGCTCCTGCTGCCGGTCCTGATCGTGGTGATCGGCGCTCGCGCACACGGTTTCCCCGCCGAGCGCGCCCGTAGCGACGCGTAGGTCCTGTCCGGTCGACCGGACAGGACCTACGCGTGGCGGACGCCTCGCACGCTTCCGGATGGGGCGCGATTGTCACGTCCGCCGGGTCCCATCCGTCACTGTGCTGACGGACGGGACCCCCGCGGAGGAATGTGACCATGTACGACGAGAACGATTCGCTGACGGCGCTGACGGCGCGGTTCGAGGAGAACCGGAACCATCTCAGAGCGGTGGCGTTCCGGATGCTCGGCTCGCTGAGCGAGGCGGACGATGCCGTCCAGGAGACCTGGCTGCGGCTCAGCCGCTCCGGCGCCGCCGGGGTCGAGAACCTCGGCGGGTGGCTGACGACGGTCGTCGGCCGGGTCTGTCTGGACATGCTGCGCTCGCGCGCGTCGCGTCGTGAGGAGCCGCTGGACACGCACGTATCCGGGCCGGCCGACAGCCGCGCGGACCTGCTCGGTCCCGAGTACGAAGCGCTGCTCGCCGACGCGGTGAGCGGCGCGCTGCTGGTGGTGCTCGACACGCTGGCGCCCGCGGAACGGCTGGCGTTCGTACTGCACGATCTGTTCGCCGTGCCCTTCACCGAGATCGCGCCCATCGTGGAACGCACCCCGGCCGCGGCGCGCCAGCTCGCCAGCCGCGCCCGACGGCGGGTGCAGGGGGCGCCCACCGCCACCGACCTCGATCCCGTCCGCCGGCGGGAGATCGTCGACGCCTTCCTCGCCGCCTCGCGCGACGGCGACTTCGACGCGCTCCTCACGCTGCTCGACCCGGATGTCGTGGTCCGGGCCGACCGGGCGGCGGTGGAGGCGGGCGCGACGGACGAGATGCGGGGAACCGCGGCCGTGGCCCATTGGTTCTCGGGACGCGCCACGGCCGCGCGGCCGGCGCTCGTGAACGGAACGGTGGGAGCCGTATGGGCGCCGGGCGGACAGCCGCGCGCTGTGTTCGGCTTCACGATCACGGGCGGAAGGATCACCGGAATCGACCTGTGCGCGGACCCGGAGCGCCTCGGCGGTCTCGATGTGACGATCCTCGGCGACTGAGCCGACCGGGGTCACCCTCGCGTGAGTACGTCGCAGGCCGCCCGGCAGATCGCGGACAGTGTGGGCGACGTACTCACCGGGCCGTGATCCCGAGCGTGATACGGGGCGTGATGCCGGGCGTGATCCCGAGCGCCGCCGGCAGCGGGCGGCAGTGCACGATGTCCAGGCGGGACACCGCGCGGGTGAGGGCCACATACAGCCGGTGCCGCCCCCGCGCCTCCGCCTCCGCGATGGCCACCGGTTCGGCGAGTACGACATGGTCGTACTCCAGCCCCTTCGCCGCCGTCGCGGGCAGCACCGTCACCCGGCCCGCCGACGCGGCGAGTTCACCGGCCGTCGCCGTGGCGATACCGGCGGCCGTGAGTGCGGTACGGAGCCGCTCGGCCTCCGGATCCGCCGCGATGACGCCGATCGAGCCCTCACGGGTGAGCGCCTTCCGTACCGCCTCGGTCACCCCGCTCACCAGATCATCGACCTGACACACCGTCAATTCACCGTCCCCGCGCAGGGAACGGGCCGGGGGTACGTCGACATCCAGCGAGGCGAGCAGCCGGTTGGCGAGCTTCACGACGGCGCCCGGCACCCGGAAGCCGGTGGTCAGCGGGGTGACCGTGGCGTCCGGTCGGCCCAGATGGACGAGGAGTTCGGGCCAGGAGCGGGCGGCCCAGGGTGTGGTGCCCTGGGCGAGATCGCCCAGCACCGTCAGCGAACCGAAGTCCGCCCGCCGGGCGATCGCCCGGCACTCCATCGGGGACAGGTCCTGGGCCTCGTCGACGACGATATGGCCGTACCCCTCGGGGTGTTCGATGAGGCACGCGAGCTCATCGAGCAGCACCAGATCGGCCGCGGACCACGGCAGATCCCTGGCCGCCCGCGCGGAGGGCGTACGGGCGGGAGGCGTACGGGCGGAACGGCTCGCTCGCTGGATCGCCCGCCGTTCCTCGGGGGTGAGGATGCCCGCGGCCGCCTCCTCCGAATCGGCGAGCAGAGCCGCGAGCACCTCCTCGGGCCGCACCTTGGGCCAGACCGTGTCGAGATACGCGGTGACCGCCCGCGAACCGCTCACCCGCCGCACCCACGCCGCGGACTTCGGGCCCGCCCGCCGCTCCGCCCGGAGCTGGATCTCCCGTACGGCGCGGCTGCGGACCCGCTCCCTGCCGAGGGCGTACGGGGGTGCCTCGGCCCGTACCTCCGCCACGATCCGCGCCAGTTCATCGAGCCCGAGGCGCCAGCGGTACGAACCATCCGGGACGGTGAGCGGCTCGGCGGGCGCCGCGACCCGCCCGTACAACGCCCGGCGCAGCACCTCGGCCATCCGGGCGTCGTGCTTGACGACGGCCGCCGCTTCCGGGTCGTCCATCCGCACCGGATGGCGCGCGATCTCGTCACCGACCGTCGACTGACGGATGCCGGTCTCCCCGAGGGCGGGCAGCACTTCGGAGATATAGGCGAGGAAGGTGCGGTTGGGGCCGAGGATCAGCAGGCCGCCGCGCTGGATCCGGCGCGGATACGTATAGAGGAGATAGGCGGCGCGGTGCAGGCCGACGGCGGTCTTACCGGTGCCCGGGGCGCCCTGGACACAGACGGACCGGGTGAGGTCGGACCGTACGAGGTCGTCCTGTTCCGGCTGGATGGTGGCCGCGATGTCGCGCATCGGACCGACCCGGGGGCGTTCGATCTCGCCGGTCAGGATCGCGCTTCCGGCCGCGGGAGCCGCTGGGCGGCCGTCCGCGACCTCCTCGCCCGCACCCCCCTCGCCCGCCGGCCGCTCGCCCGCGACCTCCTCGCCCGCCAGCCGCTCGTCCTCCAGGCTGGTCAGATCCTCCGGCGCCCCCTTGCTCCAGGGCGCCCAGCCGAACCGGCGGCGCACGGAGACGCCCTGCGGGTCGCGCGCGCTCGCCCGGTAGAAGGCGCGCGAGACGGGTGCGCGCCAGTCGACGACCAGGGGTGGCGCCGAGGGATGTTCGCTGATCCGGCGGCGGCCGATGTGGTAGTTCTGACCGCTGTGATCACCGCCCGGCGCCACCGCGAAGTCGAGGCGGCCGAAGAAGAGCGGACTGTCGGGCTCCAGCCGCAATTCCTTGGCGCGGCTGCGCAGATGGCGGCCGAGGACCTCGGCGTCCGCGCCGGAGGCGAAGGCGTTCTCGCCGGTGACGACCTGTTCGTGCGCGTCGTCCACCATGCCGGTCAGCGCGGCGCGGCAGGTCTCGTGGTAGGTCCGTTCGCGATCGAGTTCACGGTTGAGTTCGCCGTTCATTCCATCGAGAATAACGCAACCGAGTTAAAAACATTACCGAGTCTCATTATTTTTCGGGCGGCTCACCCCAGAGTGAGCCCGGAGCTCAGCTGCCCGAAGGCCAGCTCCGCCGCCGCGACCGCGTCCGGATACACCTCCCCGGCGCTCTCCCCCGCCGTGATCCGCCGCCAGTTCTCCTCCGCGAGAACGCGCTGCACGGCGATGATCTGCCCCGAGCCGAGCGCGCCCTCGATGCCGCCGCCGAGAGCCGCGGCCAGCGCGGCCTCGGAGCGCCGCTGATACCCGTACAGCCGGGCCACCAGACTCGGCGCCGCGTACAGCAGCCGGTAGTACGCGTGCACCCTCTCGTCGTCATTGAGCCCGGTCACGGGGTCGCGTCGGTCGAGTCCCGCCAGGAAGTGCAGCCGCAGGGCGTCGAGCGGACGTACGCCGTCGGGCCTGCCCGCGACCACCCTGGCCGCCTCGTCCTCATGGTCGGCGAAGCGGTGCAGCACCAGATCCTCTTTGGTCGGGAAGTACCGGAAGAGGGTGGGCTTGGAGATGTCGGCCGCCGCGGCGACCTCGGCGACCGACACCCGGTCGAAGCCCTTCGCGAGGAAGAGCCCGATCGCGGCTTCGGAGATCTCCTGGTAACGCTGCCGCTTCTTGCGCTCGCGCAGACCGAGGTCCTGATCGTTCATGAGCACGAAGCGTACGCAGCGCTTGACCTCAACCAGACTTGAAGTTCAAGACTCGACGCAAGGAATGACGCGACGGCGCACGGCTCGAAGGCGCACAGCGCGACGACATTGACGGGTGGGATGGATATGCGTGCGGCTCGGGTGACGGCTTTCGGGGGTCCTGAGGTCCTGGTGACGGCCGAGGCGCCCGACCCGGTGGCGGGCCCCGGCGAGGTGGTGATCGCCGTCGCGGTGGTGGACACGATCTTCGTGCAGACGCAGGTACGGGCGGGCTGGGGGCTGGAGTACTTCCCGGTGCGGCCCCCGTACATCCTGGGCGGCGGAGTCGCCGGTACGGTGCGATCGGTCGGCGAGGGGGTGGACGCCGGCTGGACCGGCCGCCGCGTCGTGGCCTCGATCGGCATCACCGGCGGCTCGGCGGAGCTGGTCGCGACCCCGGTCGAGTCGCTGGTGCCCGTACCGGACGGAGTCCCGTTCACGACGGCCGCCGCGGTGTTCCAGGACGGCGTCACCGCCCTGGCCCTCATGGACCTCACCGAGGTGACGGCGGGCGAACGTGTACTGATCACGGGCGCGTCGGGCGGCATGGGCACGCTGATGGTCCAACTCGCCGAGGCCCGGGGCGCGTACGTCGTGGGGGTCGCGAGGGGCGAGCGGAAGACCGCGCTCGTAAGGGAGTTGGGCGCCGACGCGGTGATCGACGGCGCCCAGGAGAACTGGCCCGCGCGCGCCCGCGACGCGCTCGGCGCGACGGGCGCGGACGTCGTCCTGGACGGCGTGGGAGGCGAAACGGGCCTGGCTGCCTTCCCCTTGACGGCGGACGGCGGCCGCTTCTCGGCCCACGGCGCACCGACGGGCGGCTTCGCTCCGGTGGAGGCGCGCCGGGCGGCGGACCGGAAGATCAGACTGCTGGGCATCGCGGACGTGCAGATCCCGCAGCGGGAGAGCGTACGGCTGGCGGCGCAAGCCCTGACGGAAACGGCGGCGGGCCGCCTGCGCCCGGTGATCGGCGGCACGTTCCCCCTGGACAAGGCGGCGGACGCGCACCGGGCGATCGAGGGCCGCGGCCTGCTGGGAAAGGTCCTGCTGACGGTCCGAGGGGCCGACGACTGACGGCTGACGGGCCGAGGGACCGAGGGACCGACGACTGAGGGCTGACGACTGACGGGCCGCCAGTCGTCAGCCCCCGCCCCTCGCTCACTCCCGGGCGCGGTCGCCCGCGGCCTACTCCGTCCCCCGCCCCCGTTTCCGTACCAGAACCTCGACCCCGTCCAGCACGCAGTCGAGACCGAAGGTGAACTCCGTGTCCGGGCCATCCTCGCCGTCCAGGCCACCGGCCGCGAGCAGTTCGGCGACCGCCGGATAGCGGGCCGGGTCGGCCAGTCTGCGGAGAGTGCGTCCGTAGCCGGCCATGACCTGCTGGGCCGAGGAGCCTCTCGCCTTGATGGCCGTGTCCAGGTCGGACATCATCGTCGCCTCGTTCCGTACGAAGCCGCTGACCAGCAGGATCACCGATATCTTCGCGCCGTCGTCCAGCCCTGTACCCGCCAGGGCGTTGAGGCCGCGCTCCCACCACGCCACCGAGTTGGGGGTCGCGGGCGGGCCCGAGATCGGGATGCGCAGCGCCCATAGGTTCCGGTGGTACGCCGCGCGCTGCGTCCAGGCCCATTGGGACAGTGCCTCGCGCCAGCCGGTGCCGGGCTCCGGCGGGGGCGGGGGCTCACCGACGGCCGCCTCCTGCATCAGGACGTACAGCTCGTCCTTGGCCGCGACATAGCGGTACAGCGACATCGTGGATACGCCCAGTTCCTTGGCGACCCGTCCCATGGAGACCGCGCCGAGCCCTTCCTCCCGCGCGATGCCGACCGCCGCGTCGACGATCCGCGTCAGGCCGATGCCGGGTTTGGGTCCCTTGGCCGGGCGTTCGCGCAGTCCCCAGGCGGCCTCGATGCTGGCGGGCAGCCCCGTACCGCCACCACCGCCGTCACCCTCACCCTCACCGTCACCGCGGTCCGTCATCGTCTCCGCCCTTCTCCGCCCGCTCCCCGCTTGACGTCCATCCTAGTAATGCGTAACCCTTACACAGTAACGCGTATGCAATACGCAGTAGATCATCGGCAGGTCAGCAGCAGTGTCAAGGGGGATGTCCATGACCGCACAACCGGCCATCGAGGCCACCGGCCTCGCAAAGTCGTACGGGAAAGGAAGCGCGCGGGTGAGAGTCCTGCGCGGAATCGATCTCCGTGTCGAACGCGGCACGGTCTTCGCGCTCCTCGGCCCCAACGGCGCGGGCAAGACAACAGCCGTACGGATCCTCGCCACCCTCACCACCGCCGACAGCGGCACCGCCCGGGTCGCCGGGTACGACGTCGTCGCCGACCGGCGCCGGGTACGCGGCGCCATCAGCCTGACCGGGCAGTTCGCCGCCGTGGACGAGAAACAGACCGGCGAGGAGAACCTCCGCATGATGGCCCGCCTCAGCGGGCTCTCCAGGGCCGACGCCCGGCGCCGCGCCGCCGCGCTCCTCGACCGGTTCGGCCTCGCCGACGCGGGCGGCAGGCTTGCCGTCACCTACTCCGGCGGCATGCGGCGCCGGCTCGATCTCGCCGCGGGTCTGGTCGGCGACCCCGAGGTGGTCTTCCTGGACGAGCCGACCACCGGCCTCGACCCGCGCAGCCGCCAGGAGCTGTGGCAGGTCGTACGGGATCTCTCCGCGCGGGGCGCCACCGTCTTCCTCACCACCCAATACCTGGAGGAGGCCGACCAGTTGGCGGACCGTATCGCGGTGGTCGACCACGGCGTGGTGGTCGCCGAGGGCACGGCGGAGGAGCTGAAGAACCGGGTCGCGGACCACCGCCTCGACCTCGTACTGACCAGCCGCGAGGCCTATCTCCGCCTCGCGCCCCGGGCCGTCCACCACCAGCCGGAGAACCTCACGCTCGGGCTGCCGACCGACGGCACCGCCGCGCGGGTGCGCGCCCTGCTGGACGAGATCGACCCGGACGGTACGGAGGTGGCGCGCTTCGCGCTCCGCGGCGCCACCCTCGACGATGTCTTCCTCGCGCTGACCGGTGAGGCACCGGCGACCGGCCACCACACGGAGCAGGAGCCCACCCATGTCTGACGCGCTCGCGTCCTCCCGCACCCACGCCCTCACCATGGCCGGCCGCGGCATCCGTCTCAGCAGGCGCAATATCGACGCCGTCATCACCGCGATGATGCTGCCGATCATGCTCATGCTGATCTTCGTCTACTTCTTCGGCGGCGCCATCGACACCGGCACGGAGTACGTGACGTATGTCGTCCCCGGCGTCCTGCTCCTCTGCGCCGGCTTCGGCTCGTCCAGCACCGCCGTGAGTGTCAGTGAGGACATGAAGGGCGGGATCATCGACCGCTTCCGCTCCCTCGACATCGGCGGCGCGCCGATCCTCGCCGGTCATGTGACGGCGAGCGTCGCCCGTAACGTCGTCTCGACGGCTCTCGTCCTCGGCGTCGCCGTCCTGATCGGCTTCCGCCCGTCGGCCACCCTCGCCGCCGCGCTCGCCGCCGCCGGCATCCTGTTCGCCTTCATCGTGGCCATCTCCTGGCTCTCGGCGGCGATCGGCCTGCTCGCCAAGTCCCCCGAAGCGGCGGGCGGGTTCACCTTCTTCATGATGTTCCTGCCCTACCCGAGCAGCGCCTTCGTCCCGATCGACACCATGCCGGACTGGCTCCACGGCTTCGCCGACCACCAGCCGGTCACATCGGTCATCGAGTCCCTGCGCGGACTGCTGCTGGGGCTGCCGGTCGGCTCGGCGCCCTGGGTGGCGCTGGCGTGGTGCGCCGGGCTCCTGGCGCTGGCCCTCGGGCTGTCGGGGGTGCTGTTCAGGGTTCGGACGGCGTGAGCGCCTCGGGCGGCCGGGCCGTACGGAACCAGTTCCGGTACGCGGCCACCACCTGCCGGTACGACGGAACCCCGGCCGCCCCGGACGCCCCGTCCGCCCCGGACGCCCCCGCCGCTCCGTCCGCGCCGGACGGCTCCCGGGCCGCCGCCGGCACCCGCTGGATCCGCCGGGCGGCCCGGGGCAGCAGCCGCGAGTTCAGCTCCGACCCCGGCCCCGACCCCTGGCCCGCTCCACCCTGTGCAGAAATTCGACGAGTGCCACGCAACGACAGTCGGCCGTCTCGGGTGAGTTGGCCGAAGTAGCAGGGCATCGAAGGACCGGCGCCTATCGCGCACCGGGAGGTAAGCGCGTTGAGCAGCACGATGCGGCGTCAGAAGACATCCGGGCACCAGGGACGCCGCGCCGTACGGAACAGCGTCTCCGCGACCGCCGCCGCCCCCGGCCGATCCTCGGTCAGCAGACCGAGCGCGGCGAGCGCCACCGCCGACTCGTCCCCCAGGTACAGCGCGCCCAACTCCCTTACATCCAGGGCGATGTCCGGCGACTGCGTGGTCGGGGCGCAGACCCCGCCCGCCGGCGTGCCCTCCAGCCGGAACCGCCCGCACGCCAGACCGTCCTTGTCGTGGATCTCCAGCGTCAGCGTGGCCGGCACGGCGTACGTACGCGCCTCCAGGGCCCGTACGGTGTCGAGGATCCGCACCCACAGGAAGTCCGACCGCGTCACGATCCGCGCCGCGCGGGGGTCCGGGAGGAACCGGGGCAGCAGATCGTCCAGGGCGCGGTGTCCCGTCCTGACCGTGGTGATCCAGTCGATCGAGCAGACGAACAGCCACAGCGCGCGCTCCGCCGCCGGGGTCAGCGCGATCAGCTTCCGCACCGACGCGGTGTTCAGCGGCTGCTTGGCGTCGTCCCAGTGGCCGTCGGAGGCGTAGGTGACCAGCCCCTCGATCTCACCGGCCGCCGAGCGGTACACCGCGTTGAAGGGCTCCGTCCAGGGCAGACCGGACCGCACCTGACCGGTGTCGACCCCCCACCAGCGTGCGTCACGGTTGATCGCGCCGGGCTGGAGCACCCGGAAGCGCTCATGCAGTTCGGGGCCGAGTGTCCGTACGTCCGCGAGGTCGATCAGATCGATCCTGCCGCCGTCGTCGGGCCCCGACCACCGCGGATCAAGTCCCGTACGCGCCACATCGATCGCCCACTCGGCGATCCCGGCTGCGGGGCCGAACCCGTAACGCCCGTAGATCGGGTACTCGGCGGCGATCAGCGTGGCGACGGCGTCCCCGCGCTCCTTCGCCACCGTCAGGTCGGCGGCCATCATCCGGTTGAGCAGCCCGCGCCGGCGGTGGGTGGGCGACACGGTCACGTTGCTGATCGCGTCCGCGGGGAGCACGGCGCCGCCGACGACCGTCAGTTCCTGCGCGAAGGACCGGAAGGTGGCGACGCAGCGGCCGTCGTCGAACGCGCCGCGCGTACGGGCCGGTTCGAAGTGCGCCGTCCGCGCGGCCGTCAGCTCGTCCGAGGCACCCGGCGTCCGCAGAAACCCGGTGTCCAGGGCGCGCAGCCAGTCGGGGAACTCGGATTCGGTGACCGTACGGACGTCAAGGCTCATGGCCGTCACGCTAAGCGGTGCCGGCGGCCCGCCGCATACGGGTTTTTCCCGGTGCTCACCAGCCCCAGAGGTCTCGGAAGTCTCAGGGATCTCGGAAGTCTCCGAGAGGTCTCAGAGATCTCGGAACTCTCCGAGACCCGGCACGTCCCGGAGACCCGGCACGTCCCGGAGACCTCAGAACGCCGCCCGCACCGCGCCGACCTCCACACCGCCGCCGAGCAGCGGCGCCCGCCCGATCCGGCCCAGCACCTCGGCCTCCACGCCCAGCAGTTGGAGCGCCCGCGTCAGCACGGGCCCCCGTGCCCGTGCCCCGCCGTCGTCGATCTTGAAGGCCAGCGCACGGCCGTCCGGCAGCGCCACCGCCTGGACCGCCTCCGCGCCCGTCTTGGCGAGCGTGCCCGGCATCTCCGCCATCAGCCACGTGTCGGACCTGCGCGTCCCCCCGACGTACTCGGGATGGGCGCGCATCGCGTCCGCCACCCGCCGCTCGGCCGACCCCGGGGCGGCGAGAACGAAGTGGCGGAAGGCGCGGGCGAGACCGGTGAGGCTGATCGCCATCAACGGGGCGCCGCAGCCGTCCGTACCGATCGTGGGAACCCGCTCGGCCGCCGTCTCCTCGATCACCGTCCGGACGAGCTTCTGCAACGGATGCGCCGGGTCCAGATAGCTCTCCGTCGGCCAGCCGTTGCGCACGCAGGCCGCCAGCATCGCCGTGTGCTTGCCCGAACAGTTCATGACGATCCGGTCCCGCACCCCGCCACCGGCGAGATACGCCTCCGCCTCGACCCGGTCGAGGGGCAGATCCGGCGGCGTCCGCAGATCGTCGGCCGTCAGCCCGTGCTCGGCGAGCATCGTACGGACGAGAGCGAGATGGAAGCCCTCGCCCGAGTGGCTGGCCGCCGCCAGCGCCAGCCGTTCCCCGGACAGGTCCACCCCGGCCCGCAGGACGGCCGCGGCCTGCATCGGCTTGTTGCTGGACCGGGGGAAGACCGGGGCCTCGGCGTCACCGAGCTCCAGCTCGACCGTGCCGTCCGCCGCCAGCAGCACCAGCGTTCCCCGGTGACTGCCCTCGACGAAGCCGGAGCGTACGACCTCGGCGAGTACCGGCGGAACGGCCGGGGATATGGCGTGAGAACTGAAGGACATCATCGGCCTTCCGAGGGCTGGGGTTACCCGCTCGCGCGGTCCGGCACGGATCCGCACGGATCCGCGGGAATCAACAGTGATCAGCGGACGGCCGGAACGGTACGGATCGACACGGAATCAAACGGAACCACACGGAATCACTACGTCAGCAGGTCGTCCACCTGGGCTTCACCCTCACGGTACCTGCGGGCGATCTCCGCGCTGCACTCGTCCGCCGTCCGCTGCAACCGATGGCGGCGGCGCGAGAGCTGCTGCTCATTGCGGACCAGCCGCCCCATCGCCGTATGCAGCTCCTCGTCCGTACGGGCCGCCAGGTCCGACAGCTCCACCTCGGCGAGCGTCTCGGCGGCCAGCAGGCGGTACTCCTCGCTGCGCGGTGTGGAGAGCGTGACGTGGCGGGCGGACGAGCGGTGCCGCGAAGGAGAATCGGCCAGGATCTCCGACAGCCGGTCGACCACGGGCGTCTCCGGAGCGGTACGGCGGGCCAGCTCGGCCCGCAGGATGTCGATCCGGCCCTGGAGCAGCCGCCGCAGATAGCTCAGATCAGCCTCGTCCCGCTGCGAGTCACGGCGCAGGGCGCGCAGTTCGGGCAGCCGCAGCACACCGAAGTCGTACGGCCGGGGCGCGGGCAGCGTGCCCTCACCGCCGGTCCGCTGCACGGGCGGCCGGAGCCCCCCGCCCCCCGGGCCCGCTCCCGGCCCCACCGCTCCCGGCCCGTGGTCCGCGCCCTCGCCGGCGGCCGGTCCGCTGCCAGTCCCGGTGGTCGTACGGGTCGTCGGTACGGGACCGGGCGGCTGCCCGGCGCCAGATGTGCTCATCGCGCGTACTTCCCCTCACTCCGCTGGAGAGACCCCTGCCCCGATCCGCTGGGAACCCCCATCCCTCGACAGGTACGCAGAACGCACCGCCTCCGTGCATCGTGCCACTCCCACGGCCGCGCATGCGGGCGCTCTGCACCCGTTCGGCCCCCGATAGGTTGGTCCGTATGCGTGCAGTGGTGCAGAGAGTCGACGGCGCGAGCGTCGTGGCCGTAACGGAGTCCGGGCCGGAAACCGTCGGCGAGATCATCGGCGAGGGCTTGTGTGTGCTGGTGGGAGTCACCCACGAGGACACCGTGGAGCAGGCGGAACGGCTGGCTCGCAAGCTCTGGTCGCTACGGATGCTGGAGGGCGAGAAGTCCTGTTCAGAGGTGAACGCCCCGCTCCTGGTGATCTCGCAGTTCACTCTCTACGGGGACGCCCGGAAGGGCCGCCGCCCCACCTGGAACGCGGCGGCACCCGGCCCGGTGGCCGAACCGCTGGTGGACGAGGTGGTGGCACGGCTGCGCGCGCTGGGCGCGAAGGTGGAGACGGGCCGGTTCGGAGCGGAGATGCGCGTCTCGCTCACGAATCACGGCCCGTTCACGGTGCTGCTGGACATGTGACGTGCGGTCGAGGCCCGGCAGAACGAATCCGCGCCGCCCCGACCACCGTTTCCGCTACGCCCCGGCCACCGTTTCCGCTATGCCTCGACCACTGTTTCCTGTGCCGCCGCCGTGTCCCCGGCCAGCAGCGGCGCGTCCAGTGGCACATTGCGCTTGATCAGGGCCAGCGCGATCGGCCCCAGTTCGTGATGGCGGGCCGAGGTGGTGATGAAGCCCAGCTGACGCCCCTCGGCGCCGTCCGCGGCGAGCCGGATCGGCGTGCCGTGGCCCGGCAGATGGACATCGCTGCCGTCCAGGTGCAGGAAGACCAGCCGACGCGGCGGCTTCCCCAGGTTCTGGACGCGGGCCACGGTCTCCTGCCCCCGGTAGCAGCCCTTGTCGAGATGCACGGCCGTACCGATCAGCCCCACCTCGTGCGGGATGGTGCGATGGTCGGTCTCGAAGCCGAGCCGCGGCCGGTGGCCCTCGATCCGCAGCGCCTCGTACGCCAGGATCCCCGCGACAGGGCCGTGCGCGGCGGCGAACGACTCCAGGTCGGCGCGGGGCAGGAACAGATCCCGGCCGTACGGGGTCTCCCGTACGGCCACGCCCTCGGGCACCTCGGCGATGGAGCCCGCCGGCAGATGGACGACCGCGACGTCGTCCGTACGGTCGGTGACCTCGACCCGGTAGAAGAACTTCATCGACTCCAGGTAGGCGATCAGCGCCTCCTGGGTGCCGGGCTCGACATGCGCCCAGACCGTCTCGCCGTCGTCCACGAGATACAGCGCGTGCTCGATATGGCCGTGCGGGGAGAGGATCAGCGCCTCGGTGGCACGGCCGACGGGCAACTCGCTGACGTGCTGGGTGAGCAGCAGATGCAGCCAGCTCAGCCGGTCGTCCCCGGTGACGGTGACGACTCCCCGGTGCGAGAGGTCCACCAGGCCGCTGCCGTCGGCGAGGGCCCGTTGCTCGCGGAACAGATCACCGTAGTGGGCGGCGACACCTTCGTCCTGTCCTTCGGCGGCGACGGCTCCGGGCAGGGACAGCAGAGGGCTCTTCATAGTGATTAGCCTACGACTCGCCGTTCGCGGCGCGGGCGGCACAGTTCCGGCACCTGCCGAAGATCGCGAAGTGCTTCATGTCCGTCGTGAACCCGAAGTCCTCACGCAGCTTGGCGGTGAACTCCGCGGCCACCTCGACATCCGCCTCGATGACATGCGTGCAGTCCCGGCAGACCATATGGATGTGGTGGTGCCGGTCGGCGAGGTGGTACGTGGGAGCGCCGTGCCCGAGATGGGCGTGCGAGACGAGGCCCAGTTCCTCCAGCAGCTCCAGGGTCCGGTAGACGGTGGAGATGTTCACACCGGAGGCGGTCCTGCGCACCTCGCACAGGATGTCGTCGGGTGTCGCGTGTTCCAGGGAGTCGACAGCTTCGAGGACAAGCTGGCGCTGAGGAGTCAGCCGGTACCCACGCTGCCGCAGGTCGCTCTTCCAGTCGATGCTCACCACGCCCCCAGTGTAGGCAGGCGCGGCGACGGCGGAGGCTTTCCCGGAAGCGGATCTCCCTGACGTGGGTCCGACCCGGGTCACTCGAAGATCCGCTCGGCTCTGCTCGAAGCTCTACTTCTTGAAGCTCTACTTGAAGAAGGCGATGCCGTCGTCCGGGAGGTCGCCGAGGTCCTTGGCCCATGCCTCGACCTGGTCCGGGGACACGACCTTCTTCAGATGCGCCGACATATACGGGCGCAGCGGGACCTCGGGAGTGGACTTCTCGCCCACCCACATCAGGTCGCCCTTCACATAGCCGTACAGCCGCTTGCCACCGCTGTAGGGCCCGGAGGCCGCCGTACGGGCCACCGCGTCGGTCACCAGGTCGATCTGCGGCTTCTGGTCGGCCAGCTCGCCGTACCAGACCTCCACCACGCCCTGGTCCCTGACCATCACGACCTCGACCTTGCGGTCCTTGTCGATCCGCCAGTAGCCGGCCTCGGACTCGATCGGCCTGATCTTCTTGCCCTCGCCGTCGAGCGCCCAGGTGTGCGAGACGTACTCGACGAAGTCCCGGCCGTCGTGGCTGAAGGTGACCTCCTGGCCGAAGTTGGCCTTCTCGTCACCGGGGAAGTCGAAGACTCCGACGCCCTCCCAGTTGCCGAGGAGGAAGGCGAGGGGAACAAGGTCCGGGTGCAGGTCGGACGGGATCTCGATCATGAGCAGCTCAGGCGATCTCTAGGAGTGAGGACAGGGTGACCAGCGTGCGGCGACCGGCGCGAGGCGTCAGCGCTGACCCTGGTACAGCTTCTTCACGGCCAGAACGGTGAAGGCGAGCACGCCGACGCAGACGAGGACCAGCAGGGAAGTGAAGAAAGCCTCAAGCACGGAGTGCTCCTCGGATGAGCGGAATGGGCGGTAAGGGCCGGGCCCCAGCCTAATGGGTGGGGGCCCGGCCCTCTCGGCGAGGTACTCCGAGGTACTCGGGGGCACGCGGGACGCTCGCGGTGCCCGGAACTGTCCGGAACTGTCCGGAACTGTCCGGGAGCAGGGAGCATCCGCTGGCCTCGGCTCAGCCGAGCAGCTGGTTCTGGAGGATCGCCGTCTGGCGGAAGGGAGCGACCG
This sequence comes from Streptomyces sp. NPDC102274, assembly GCF_044766385.1. Taxonomy (NCBI): domain Bacteria; kingdom Bacillati; phylum Actinomycetota; class Actinomycetes; order Kitasatosporales; family Streptomycetaceae; genus Streptomyces; species Streptomyces sp. NPDC102274. The sequence continues at coordinate 95,919 of NZ_JBIWLW010000022.1, forward strand.
GAGCGCCGCCCTTCTTCTCGTGGACGATCAGCGCGAGGGCGTCGCCCGCGACGACATACGCCTGACGGACCTGCGTACCGTCGTACGGCGCGGGCTCCACGAACACCTCCGTAGTGGTGCCCTTCACGGCGTCCCTCGCCAACTCCGACCAGCCCGCGTCGATCTCGGTCGTCGGTGCCCCGACGAGCGGAGCGCCCGCGTCGGCCCCGGAATCGATCTCCATGTCCTTGAATTCCTGGGCGAACGCGACCGACTGGAAGCGCAGCAGATAGATACGCGAGGAGGTGCCGTCCGGCATGGTCCAGCCGCGGGCCGCGATATGCCGTACGGCGTAGTCGCGCAGCGCCAGCCGGAGACCGGCCCGCTGGTCCTCGGCGTACTCGGACACGTACTGCTCGGTGCTCACCCAGCCGCCGGCCAGCTTCTTGTCGGCGGTGGCCCCGGCGGGGGCCGGGAGCAGCAGCTCGCGGAGGTCGGCGTAGTGGATCTCGCCCGCGTTGCCCCGGGTGAAGGGGCGCGGGGAGCCGGCCGGCAGAGCGGGCAGGGAGAGCCGGGGATAGTCCCAGCGGCCGTCGTCCCGCGTCGCGAGCCCGGGTACGTCGGTGCGCTCCATCGAGCCGATGCCGTACGTTCCGGCGACGATGCCGAGTACGGCCGCGGCGGCGATGAGCAGGGTCGTACGACCGCGTCTTCGTCTTCGTTGATGTTCCAAAGGGGTCCCCCCACGAGACCTGAGGCACATGGCCTGAAGCGCGGATTCCGTTACCCGCGCACAGAGCTCACCGACGGACCGAGGGAGTGGTTGTATCCGCGCGGATTACAGTTCGGCATATGCACTCCGCGAAGAAGCTCGTGATCAAAGTGACCGCCGGGGCCGACGCCCCCGAGCGCTGTTCCCAGGCCTTCACGGTGGCGGCGGTCGCCGTGGCCAGTGGGGTGGAGGTCTCGCTGTGGCTGACAGGCGAGTCCGCCTGGTTCGCGCTGCCCGGCCGGGCGACGGAGTTCGAGCTGCCGCACTCCGCGCCGCTGCCCGAACTCATCGAGTCGATCCAGGCGGCCGGCCTGATCACGCTGTGCACGCAGTGCGCGGCCCGACGGGACATCACCGAGAAGGATGTGCTGGACGGGGTGCGGATCGCCGGGGCACAGGTCTTCGTCAGCGAGGTCATGGCGGACGGCGTGCAGGCGCTCGTCTACTGACGGCCGCTGACGTCTACTGACGGCGCGATCCGGGGGCACCGGCACCCGGAGGCGACCTCCCGCCCGGCTCCGCGCCGTACCGCTCCCGCCGCTCGCGGTCCTTCCTGTGGTCCAGCTCGTCCAGCCACTTCTCGGACTCGGACGGCTCGTCCTGCGGCGGATCGTCCCACCAGCGGTCGGTCTTGTCCTTGGTGTTGCCGACGATGGCGGCGGCCGGCGGTATGAACATCGCGACGAGGGTGAGGGCGACGGCGGCGGGAACCGAAATATCGCGCACGAAAGTCCAGGCGGAGACGAAGAGCACCAGACACACGCCCATGAGCAGAAAGTACCGACGACGGCGTCGTGCGTACATATTTTCAGTGTACGCCCGGGAATGCCCGGATCGGCCCGCCCCGGCCTTCCGTACGACAGGAAGGGCCGCACGGCAAGGAGGGCCGCACCCCACGAGGGATGCGGCCCTCCAGTGAGACGAAGAGCTCAGAACAAGCAGAACTCAGACCGCGATCGCGACCTCGGAGAGGCCCCCGGTCTGCGCGACGACCGTACGGTCCGCCGTGGCTCCCGGGACGAGGGCGCGCAGCGTCCACGTGCCCTCCGCGGCGTAGAAGCGGAACTGGCCGGTCGCCGAGGTCGGGACCTCCGCGGTGAACTCTCCGGTCGAGTCCAGCAGGCGTACGTAACCGGTGACGGGCTCGCCGTCGCGGGTCACGGAACCCTGGATGGTGGTCTCACCGGGCTTGATCGTCGAAGCGTCGGGGCCGCCGGCCTGTGCTCCACACATACTGTTCAGTCCTCCGGGTCAGGGCGTGATTACTTGTTGGCGCCGAGCTCGATCGGCACACCGACGAGCGAGCCGTACTCGGTCCACGAGCCGTCGTAGTTCTTGACGTTCTCGACACCGAGCAGCTCGTGCAGCACGAACCAGGTGAGCGCGGAGCGCTCGCCGATACGGCAGTAGGCGACGGTGTCCTTGGTCAGGTCGACCTGCTCCTCGGCGTACAGCTCCTTGAGCTCGTCGTCCGACTTGAAGGTGCCGTCGTCGTTGGCGTTCTTGGACCACGGGATGTTGCGCGCGGTGGGGATGTGCCCCGGCCGCTGCGACTGCTCCTGCGGGAGGTGCGCCGGAGCGAGCAGCTTGCCGCTGAACTCGTCGGGCGAGCGCACGTCGACCAGGTTCTGCGTGCCGATCGCGGCGACCGCGTCGTCCCGGAAGGCACGGATCGAGGTGTTCTGGGCTTTGGCCTTGTACGTGGTCGTGGCGCGCGTCGGGACGGCGTCGACCAGGTCGCGGGAGTCCAGCTCCCACTTCTTGCGGCCGCCGTCGAGGAGCTTGACGGAATCGTGCCCGTACAGCTTGAAGTACCAGTAGGCGTAGGACGCGAACCAGTTGTTGTTGCCGCCGTAGAGGATGACGGTGTCGTCGTTGGCGATGCCCTTGGCCGACAGGAGCTTCTCGAAGCCCTCCTGGTCGACGAAGTCACGGCGGACCGGGTCCTGGAGGTCCTTCTTCCAGTCGATCCTGACAGCGTTCTTGATGTGGTTCTTGTCGTAGGCCGAGGTGTCCTCGTCGACCTCGACGATGACCACCTTCGGGTCGTCGATGTGGGCCTCGACCCAGTCGGCGTCTACCAGGACGTCACTGCGGCTCATGCTGTTCTCCTCCGGGGCAGTGTGCGGCGGGGTGCTGCGAGGTGCGGGACGCGGCTGCCGCCGCGGCTTCCTGGCACGGAGCCCGGTCCTGCGTACGGCGCGCGAGGTGGCCCTGAGAAACTCGAAGGGCCCGGCGGAAACGGGACGCGAAATCCCGCTCAGACGGTGCGACAGAGCATGGCGGCGACGCGGCACAGGTCGACTGCCCGCCGCTTCGTGAAGTCCGCCTGTTGCTTCATACGTCCGATCGTAGGGACGTCCTGGCGAACATGTCACCGGCGCCTCACATTGTGAGACTCGATCGTCCGAATAGCGAGACGATCTTATGGTCGGGGCGGTGTCCGCCGACCGGCCCGCCGGCGGCGTCCCGCTGTCATCTGAAAAGCGGACACCGACGTCTCACCATCCGGTTACCCGCCCTCCATACCGTGCCAACCGCCGCTCGCGGTCCACGATTCCCCGGCCGCCGCGCGCGGTCAGCCGGTGAGGGAGACGTTCGTCCCGGCGCCGGAGAAGTGCAGGCCGTCCTCGGCCGCGGTGACCTGGTCGAGCCTGACCGTCGAGGGCAGTCCGTCGATCTTGAGGTCGTAATCGACCACGTCCCGCACCTGCTCGTCCATGCCGGGCACGGGCAGCTGGGGAAGGGCCTCGGCCTTCAGCCGGACCGTGTCACCGCCCTCCAGCGTCACCGTGCTGTACGCCGTGACGCTCCGGCCGCCCAGCAGCGCCTTGACGGTGTCCGGGATCTCGATGCCCGCGCCTTCCAGCACGTCCGTCAGCGGCCCCGAGACCTTGACCTGCCCCTTCGCCGCCCGCTCGGCTCCGGCGTAGCCGACGGTCGCGCCCTTCGGCGCCGACTTGGCGAGGTCCTCGTACGAGATGCGCGCCGAGCCCGTGGCCTGCCCCGCCACGGCGGACGAGAAACTGCTGTCGATCTTGACGTCCTTCAGCTCCGCCTTGACCTGGGTCACCCGGACCGCGTGGCCGTCGGCCGTGGCGTTCACGCCGTCGAGGCTGATCTCCACCTCGTCCAGCGAGGTGCCGAGGACCTGGGTCAGGAAGGGGAAGCCCTTGATGGAGACGTCGGGCTGGGAGCTCAGCCCCGCGCTCGATCTGACGCGGTCGGCGACCTCTCTCTCGGCGAAGTACACCGCCGCCCGGTCCGCGGCGACGAACAGTCCGCCGAAGATCACAACGAATATCAGCAGTATTCGCAATGCGCGCATGGTTCGGTGCCCCCACCCTGATCGTTTCTGCCCCCCTGACGACCGTGAGCGTAACGCCAGTCGGGTTGGCCGTTTGTCGGAGTGATCGACGTCCGGCGCGGATGTACAGTTCCCCGCCGGCCGTGCACCGTACGTCACGCGCCGCTCAGGCCCTATCAGGACCGTCAGGCCCGGGTCGGGCCCAGGTCAGGTCGGGTTCGGGTCAGGTCGGGTTCGGGTCAGGTCGGGTTCGGGTCCCGGTCAGGCCAGCATGCGGCCCAGCAGGTAGACGGCGGGGGCGGCGGCCGTGAGCGGCAGCGCCACTCCGGCGGTCATGTGCACGAAGCGGGACGGGTAGTCGTAGCTCGCCGCGCGCAGCCCGACCAGCGCGCAGACCCCCGCGCCGAGCCCCAGCAGCGCGCCCTGGCTGCCCAGGTCCGTCATCCCGCCCGCCACGATCCCGGCGCCCGCGCCGGCCAGCAGGGCTACCACCACGGAGACGAACCCCGGCAGCGGAAGGGCGCGGGCCACGGTGGCCGCGGCGACCGCGACCCCGCCGACGACCACCGCGTCCGGCACGGCCGCGAGCTGACCGGTGGCGAGGATGGCGAGCGCGGCCGAGGCGACGGTGGCCATCAGGCCCGTCATCCGCTCGTCGGCGCCTGCGCGGCTGCGCAGTTGCAGGACGACGACCAGCAGCACCCACACACCGAGCGTGCCGATGATCGCCGCGGGGGCGTTCTCCCTGCCCGCCACGAGCAGGACGACATCGGCGGTGATCCCGCCGAGGAAGGCGAGCGCGATGCCCTGCCTGGCCGGCCACATCCCGTTCAGCCGGAACCAGCCGGCCGCCGTGACGGCCTGGAGCAGGACGAGCGGGACGAGCAGCGCGTACGGCCCGATGGCCGCGCCACCGGCCAGCAGCAGACCGAGCAGGGCGGTCAGCCCGGCGGGCTGGATGCCCGGCGGGATGATCGGCGAGCGGCCCTCGGCACGGGCGCGCTGGGCGTCGGTGATGCGGGCGTTGCCCATGGTGGTCGGCGCGCTGTAGCCGTCGGTGGAACCGGGGGGCGTGGTGCCGGGAGCAGCGCTCAAGGGAGCCACGGCGGGCGACGGCATATCCCGCGACACCTCCGACGACGCCTCCGACGGCATCTCCGGAGGCAGCGGGTAGCCGCCCTGCGGCGGCAGATACGCGGTGTCGGCGGCGGCAGCGGCCTGCTGAGGCTGGTACGCGTGGGCCTGGCCCTGGGAGGGGTGGTACTGGCCCGGCTGGCCCTGCTGGCCCTGCGGCTGGACGTACTGCTGGACGTGCGGCTGGTACTGGGTGTCCCAGGTCTGGCCCTGCCACGTCTGCGTGGCGGGCTCGTTGTAGGCCTGCGGCCGGTTCTGGGGCTCGGCCCAGCCCTGCGAGGCGCCCGGATCCTGCTGGTTCGCCCCGTTCGTGCCGTTCACGCCGTTCGTGCCGTAGGGCGGCTGCTGCGGGCTGCCGTACTGGTCGTTCTGAGCCTGGTTCCGGATCTGATCCCTGTACGGCCCCTGGCTCTGGCCCTGGCCCTGGTCTCCGTACTGGCCCTGGCCTTGCCCGTGCCCCTGGCCCTGACCCTGGCCGTACCGATACTGCTGATCGTCATCGCTCATGTTCTGCGGTTCACCCTCCTGCGAACGGCGGGAGCACCTCGACCGTGCCGCCCTCGGCAAGCCGTACGGTCTCATGCCCACGGGTCCCCACGGGGTCACCGTCGACGATGAAGGAACACCTCTGGAGTACGCGGACCAGCTCGCCCGGGTGCCTCACCCGCGCGGCGGCGAGCGCGTCTGCCAGGTTGTCCGCCGCGTACGGCTCCTCCGCGATGCCCGCGGCGGCCTTGGCCGCGGCCCAGTAGCGGATCGTGCCCGATGCCATGGCGGCGCTCCTTTCGTCGGCTTCCATGATGGCCGACGGCCCTCGCGCCTCCGTCAGCCACTCCCCGAGACGGGCCAGGAGCGCGTCGTCGGCGGCGTTCTCGGCGTGCCCCATGCCCGGTTCCAGCCATAGTTCGGCGGCGCCCGGTGCCGCGGCCCCGGCCAGCGCGTGGGGGTGGTCCAGCGGGAAGTACGGGTCGCGGTCGCCGTGGACGACGAGCAGCGGCACCGGCGCGATCAGCGGGACGGACTCGACCGGGGAGAGTGGTACCGGATCCCAGTCCCGGTCATGGATACGTGTATGCAATCCGTAGCGGCCCACCAGCCGGCCCAGGGGCCGCGTCACCACCCAGTGCAGGCGCCGCATCGGGGCCGTTCCCCGGTAGTACCAGCGCGCGGGCGCACTCACCGCGGCCACGGCGTCGGTCCGCGCACCTGTGCGCCCCCTGTGCGACGCGGCATGGCGCAGCACCACGGATCCGCCCATGGAGAAGCCGACGGTCGCGACACGCGAATGGCCCAGCGCGCGGGCCCATTCGACGGCCGCCGCCAGATCGAGGATTTCGCGGTCGCCGACCGTGGAGCGCCCGCCCGAGCGGCCGTGCCCGCGGAAAGAGAAGGTGACGACGGCCGCACGCTGCGCCAACGCCCGCGCCGCCCGTCGTACGGCGGGTCTGTCGACTGATCCGGTGAACCCATGTGCGAGCACGATCGCGGTCACCCGGTCCGCGGGGAAATCCCGCCCGAAACCCGCCGTACACGGCTCGTACACCGCCTCGATGGGGACCCCGTCCGCGGTCCTGAGGACCGTGCGCCGGGTGCCCCGGGCACCCGGGGAATCTGGTGATCTGCGGGATTGACCCTCTTGCGGGGAGCACATGTGGGTTATTCTGCTGCGAAGAGGATCCGGGCAATGTAGCCCCCGGGTCCTTTTGTGTTTCCCGTCCGTTGTTACAGACAGATGACGCAGACGGAAGACACGGACATCACGGCCGCGGGCCTCAGGGCGAGGGAGCCGCGACCGGCACCACGCAGGACAAGCAGTGCCGCATACGTCCTCGCAGGGACCGAGGAGGAACCGACGTAATGGGCAAGCGAACCGTGTACGACAACAGTCCGGCCGAGGCAGGTGGGCGGCGATGAGTTCTCTGCTGCTTCTGACCAACGCACTCCAGCCCTCGACGGAGGTGCTGCCGGCTCTTGGACTGCTGCTCCACAATGTGCGGGTGGCCCCCGCCGAAGGCCCCGCTCTCGTCGACACCCCCGGTGCCGATGTCATTCTGATCGACGGCCGACGCGACCTTCCACAGGTGCGGTCGCTCTGCCAGCTGCTCCGGTCCACAGGTCCGGGCTGCCCGCTGATCCTCGTCGTGACGGAGGGCGGTCTCGCCGCCGTCACCGCGGACTGGGGCATCGACGACGTACTGCTCGACACGGCGGGCCCGGCCGAGGTCGAGGCCCGGCTGCGGCTCGCGATGGGCCGGCAGCAGATCTCGACCGACGACTCCCCGATGGAGATCCGCAACGGCGATCTGTCGGTCGACGAGGCGACCTACAGCGCGAAGCTCAAGGGCCGGGTCCTGGACCTGACCTTCAAGGAGTTCGAGCTTCTCAAGTACCTCGCGCAACACCCCGGCCGGGTCTTCACCCGGGCCCAGCTGCTCCAAGAGGTCTGGGGCTACGACTACTTCGGCGGTACGCGGACGGTCGACGTCCACGTACGGCGGCTGCGCGCGAAGCTCGGCCCCGAGCACGAATCGCTGATCGGGACCGTACGGAACGTCGGCTACCGCTTCGTCACGCCGGAGAAGGGCGAGCGTGGCTCGGAGAAGGCCGACCGGGCGAACGCCGCCGCGGAGCCCTCTCGCAACGGGTCCCACCCGGAGCCCCGGCACGAGAAGGCCGAGGCGCCCGCCGACGACGACACGGCCGCCGGACTGGACGCCGGACAAGAAAGTGCCGTGCGACCTGCCAAGCGGTAGGTCACCACGCGTAGACTCCGCGCGTGGCCAAGGTGACGCGGGACGATGTGGCACGACTGGCGGGTACGTCCACCGCCGTCGTCAGCTATGTCATCAACAACGGACCGAGGCCGGTCGCCCCGGCCACGCGCGAGCGGGTGGTCGCCGCGATCAAAGAGCTGGGCTACCGGCCCGACCGTGTCGCCCAGGCGATGGCCTCGCGGCGGACCGACCTCATAGGGGTCGTCGTGCCGGACGCGAGACAGCCCTTCTTCGCGGAGATGGCGCACGCGGTCGAACAGGCCGCGGCCGAGCGCGGGAAAATGGTGCTCGTCGGCAACTCCGACTACCGCAATGAGCGGGAGGTCCACTATCTGCGGGCCTTCCTGGGCATGCGGGTGTCGGGACTGATCCTGGTCAGCCAGGGCCCCAGCGAGCGTGCGGCGGCCGAGATAGAGGCGTGGGACGCCCGGGTCGTGCTGCTGCACGAGCGTCCCGAGGGCATCGACGACGTGGCGGTCGTCACGGACGACATCGGCGGCGCCCAGCTCGCCACCCGTCATCTGCTGGAACACGGCCATCCGTACGTAGCCTGCCTCGGCGGGGTCGAGTCCACCCCGGTCGTCGGCGACCCGGTGACCGACCACGTCGAGGGCTGGCGGCGGGCGATGCTGGAGGCCGGGCGGCCGGTGGAGGGGCGCCTCTTCCGGGCGCTCTACAACCGGTACGACGCGTACCAGGTCGCGCTGGAGCTGCTGTCGGGCCCGGACCGGCCGCCGGCGATCTTCTGCTCCACCGACGACCAGGCGATCGGCGTACTGCGGGCCGCCCGCGAACTGCGGATCGACGTCCCCGGCGAGCTGGCGGTGGCGGGCTTCGACGACGTCAAGGAAGCGGGTCTCACGGACCCGCCGCTGACGACGGTCTCCTCGGACCGGCCGGCGATGGCGCGGGCCGCGGTGGATCTCGTACTGGACGACGGGCTGCGGGTGGCGGGGTCGCGGCGGGAACGGGTGAAGCAGTTCCCGTCGGCGCTGATCGTGCGCCGCTCCTGCGGCTGCGCGTAAACGGTCGCGGCCCGGCCCCCGGTGGTCTTGCCCCCGGCGGCCTCGCCTGACGCGCGGACTTTATATGGGGCATACGCGCTTTTGTTGCCCTTCTCAGAACGTCCTCAGCTCGTTCTCATCTACGGCGCGGACAGTCGTTCCCATGACCGACTACTACCGCGGCAGCGGCGACTCAGACAGCACGCAGCAGCACCCCACCCAGGGGTTCCAGGAACAGGGGTTCCAGGGCTCGGCGTACCCGCCGCCGCCCGCGTACGGTCCTACCGCTCCCGTCGGCGGCGCCGGCACCGCCACCGCTCACCGGCGCGCCAAGCGGCCCGTGGCGCTGCTCGCCGCGGTGGCGATCGCCGCGGCGATCGTCGGCGGCGGTACGGCGGCCCTGGTCGGGAACTACACCGGCGGCGGCACGGAGGCCACGGGTACGGCGATCAGCGGGACGACCGTCTCGCAGAGCAGCGCCGGTACGGTGACCGGCGTCGCCCAGGCCGTGTCCCCCGCCATAGTCGAGATCACCGCGACCTCCACGGGCGGTGAGGCCACCGGCTCCGGCGTGATCATCACGTCCGACGGCGAGATCGTCACCAACAACCATGTGATCTCCGGCGCCTCCTCGATAAACGTCCAGCTCAGCACGGGCAAGAGCTACACCGCCCAGGTCGTCGGCACCGACGCGGACAAGGACCTCGCGCTGATCAAGCTGGAGGGCGCGAACGGCCTCAAGACGGCCACGCTCGGCAATTCCGACCAGGTGAGGGTCGGCGACCAGGTCGTGGCGATCGGCTCGCCCGAGGGCCTGACCGGCACCGTCACCAGCGGCATCATCTCGGCGCTCGACCGCGATGTCACCGTGGCCAAGGAGCAGGACCAGGGTCAGCAGCAGCAACCGCAGCGGGGCGGGGGCAACTGGCCGTTCGAGTTCGGCGGGCAGCAGTTCAACGGGGACACCGGCTCCTCGAAGACCACGTACAAGGCGCTCCAGACGGACGCCTCGCTCAACCCGGGCAACTCGGGTGGCGCGCTGATCAATATGAACGGTGAGATCATCGGGATCAACTCCGCTATGTACGCGCCGAGTTCGTCGTCCGTGTCCGGGAGCTCCGGCGTCGGCAGCGTGGGGCTGGGCTTCGCCATCCCGGTCAACACCGTCAAGTCGGACCTCTCGGCGCTGCGCTCCGGCGGCACCAGCTGATCCCCGGGGGCGCCGCGGTCCCGCGGCGGCTCGTGCCACGGCGCCGCGGGAGCGCCGTGCGACGCTGCTGGCACGGGCCGCGCCGGTCGTGCGACCGTTGACCTTGCCCGACCGTTCCGCCGAGCCGACTGACGAGGTAGTAGCGAGATGAGTCCCGCCGAAGGCGATCCCCAGCGGATCCTGATCGTCGACGACGAGCCCGCCGTACGCGAGGCCCTCCAGCGGAGCCTCGCCTTCGACGGATACGGGACCGAGGTCGCCGTCGACGGCATCGACGCGCTCGGCAAGGCCGCGGCCTACGATCCGGATCTGATCGTCCTCGACATCCAGATGCCGCGGATGGACGGTCTGACCGCGGCCCGCAGGCTCCGGGGAAGCGGTTCGAAGGTGCCGATCCTGATGCTGACGGCCCGCGACACGGTCGGTGACCGGGTCACGGGGCTGGACTCGGGCGCGGACGACTACCTGGTCAAACCCTTCGAGCTGGACGAACTGTTCGCCCGGATCCGCGCCCTGCTGCGGCGCAGCTCGTACGCGGCGGCCGCGGCCGACGATCGGCCCGACGACGATGTGCTGGCCTTCGCCGATCTGCGGATGGACCTGGCGACCCGCGAAGTGGTACGCGGGAACCGGCGGGTGGAGCTGACCCGTACCGAGTTCACCCTGCTGGAGATGTTCCTGGCGCACCCGAGGCAGGTGCTGACCCGGGAGCAGATCCTCAAGGCGGTGTGGGGCTTCGACTTCGAGCCGAGCTCCAACTCCCTGGACGTGTATGTGATGTATCTGCGCCGGAAGACCGAGAGCGGCGGCGAACCCCGGCTGGTCCACACGGTGCGGGGCGTGGGGTACGCGCTGCGCGCCGACGGGGGGAGCGGGGCGGGCTCGGGCGCCGGGACGGGCGGCCCGGCGTGACCGGTCCGACGGACCCGCTCCACCGGCTCCGTACGCTGCCGCTCCGTTCCCGGCTCGCACTGCTGGTCGCCACGGCGGTCGCGGTGGCGGTCGCGGTCGCGGCGGTGGCCTGCTGGCTGCTGACGCGCACGCAGTTGGAGAGCGAGCTGGACAACTCGCTCAGGAACACCAGTGCCGGACAGCCCGCGGTGCAGGACGCCATCAGCAACTGCGGCGCCCCGACCAGTCCCGACAACAGCGTCGGCTTCGCCTATGTCCAGGTGGTCCTGAGCGACGGCAGCCGCTGTGTGTCCCCGTTCTCGGAGCCGGTGAAGGTCCAGCCGCAGGATGTGGCGGTCGCCACCGGTACCGCGCGTCAGTCGCTCCACGACAGCGTCACCGACAGCGGTGCGAAGGTGCGCGTCTTCACGAAGGCCACCCTCTACCGGACCGGCACCCAGGTGGCCGTGACCGTGTCGCGTCCCCTCGCCGAAATCGACTCCTCCCTGAACCGGCTCGCCCTGCTGCTCACCGCCGTCGCCGGCGTCGGCGTGATCGGGGCCGGCGCGGCCGGGCTCTGGGTCGCCAGGTCCGGGCTGCGGCCCGTCGACGGGCTGACCCGGGCCGTCGAGCATGTGGCACGGACCGAGGATCTCGCCATCCGCATCCCCGTCGAGGGCGAGGACGAGATCGCCCGGCTGTCCCGCTCCTTCAACTCGATGACCGCCGCTCTCGCGTCCTCCCGGGACCGGCAGTCCCAGCTGATCGCCGACGCCGGGCACGAGCTGCGGACCCCGCTCACCTCGCTCCGTACGAATATCGAGCTGCTCGCGCGCAGCGAGGAGACGGGCCGGGCGATCCCGCCCGACGACCGCAGGGCGCTCATGGCGTCCGTCACGGCGCAGATGACCGAGCTGGCCGCGCTCATCGGTGATCTCCAGGAGCTGTCGCGCCCGGACGCCACGGATCCGGGGCCCCTCCAGGTCGTCGCGCTGCACCAGGTCGTGGAGAGCGCGCTGGAGCGGGCGCGGCTGCGCGGGCCGGATCTGACGATCGTCGCCGAGCTGAGCCCCTGGTACGTACGGGCCGAGCCGGCCGCCCTCGAACGGGCGCTGGTCAACGTCCTCGACAACGCGGTGAAGTTCAGCCCGTCCGGCGGTTCGGTGGAGGTGTTCCTGAGCACGGGCGGCGAGCTGACCGTACGGGACTACGGGCCGGGCATCCCGGCCGACGAACTGCCGTATGTCTTCGAACGGTTCTGGCGCTCGCCGTCGGCCCGCGCGCTGCCGGGCTCGGGGCTGGGGCTGTCGATCGTGGCACGTACGGTCCACCAGACGGGCGGCGAGATCGTGCTGCGCCAGGCGGCGGGGGGCGGGACGGTGGCGGAGATCCGTATCCCGGGGGCGCCGACGCCGCCGCCGGGGTCCACCGGAACGTCCTGAGACCCCGGAACGTCCTGAGACCACCGGAAAGGCCTGAGGCCCCCGGAGCGGCCAGAGACCACCGGAACGGACTTGGGCCCCCGGACCCGGCTGCCGGGATTCCTGAGCAGCCGGGTCCGGGAGCCCTCGCGTCGTCCCGCGTCAGCCGTTGTGCCGGATGAGCGACTCGACCAGTCCGGGCCGGCTGGCGGGGAAGTCCAGCGGTACGATCCCGAGCCCGCGCCAGCCGCTCGCCTCGGCTCCGTCGAGGAAGGTGTGGACCTGCGGGTTCAGCCGGTCGGAGTTCCAGCGCGGCGGCAGCAGGGCCGCCGTGCTGACGTAGTTGATGTACATCTTCCCGGGCTGCTGGGCCGCCTTGCGGAAGTGCGCCTCGATCTTGGGGTACTTGGCGCCGGGCTCAGCCTGGTAGTCGTCCTGGATGTCGAAGAGCCCGGAGTCCCCGTACCGCACTCCGGGCAGTCCCCCGTTGTCCGCGAGCAGGACGACCCGTCCGCGCGCCTCGCCGAGGGTCGGGAGGTTGCCGTCGAGCCGGAAGAGGGAGCGCCAGCCCTTGCCGTCGAGATAGGTGTCGAAGATCCGCCGGAACTCCGCGTCGCTCTCACCGGAGTACTCCTGCTTGACGCGCATCAGGACGGTCTCGGAGGGGTTGGCCCGGAGGAAGTCCCGGCACGCGTTCAGCACATCGTCGAAGTTCAGGTTCTGGTAGAACGCGGCGTGGTGGATGGTGAACGCGTTCTCGAACGCCCGGCAGCGGACGTCGAGGAAGCGGACGCCGCTGTTCAGCTGCTCGGCGATGGTGGTGTCCTGGCAGGCCACCCAGAGACCGCCGGAGCGCGCGCCGGAGTTGTGCGTGCCGGGGATGGTCAGCCGCTGTACGGGGGTGGAGTCGGCGAAGCCGCCCATCCAGTCGTACGTGGCGAGCGCGCGCCGCGGTGCGGCGACGGCCGGGGCCGCACCGATCAGGGCAGCGGCGGAAACGGCGAACGCGCCGGCCAAAAAGCCCCGGCGCGTACCGACGCGCGTGCTCGTACTCGTGCTGGTGCTGGTGCTGGTGCTCGTACGCGTGCTCTGGGGCGTGCTTATGGGCGTGGTCATGCGAGGGTGCCTCCGTCAGGCATGGGGGGTCAGCCCTCGGATTATGACCGGTACACGACACGTAAGGAACAGCGTAAGAGCGGACGGCCACGGTTGAACTGGGGGCGGGGTGTCAGCCCTCCTGCCGGTCCTCGAAGTCGACCGAACTGCCCACATGGGCCCAGCGCTTGTCCTCGGCGCCGGTCCGCTCCAGCTCGGCGGTGGCGTACTGGAGTGCGTCGCTCCCCAGGAGCAGATGCAGCGGCGGCTCGTCCTCGTCGGCGATGTCGATCAACGCGCGGGCGGCCTTGACGGGGTCGATGGGCTCCTTGCCACTGCCGGCGCGCACGCGCTCGGCCATCGCGCCGACGGTCGGCCGATAGACGTCGTCGAAGGACGGCACCTCCATGGAGGAGCCGGCCCAGTCGGTACGCATGCCGCCGGGCTCGGCCACAGTCACCTTGATGCCCAGCGATGCGACTTCCTGCCGGAGCACGCCGGAGAAGCCCTCGACGGCGAATTTGGCGCTCTGGTAGGCACCCAGACCCGGCGCGGTGATCCGGCCGCCGACGGAGGCGACCTGGATGACGTGACCGCTGCCCTGGCGCCGCAGGACCGGCAGAGCGGCCTTGGTGACGAGGACCGTACCGAAGAACACGGCCTCCACCTGGGCGCGGAAGTCGTCCATGGTGACTTCCTCGACGGGCGCCATATTGGCGTAACCGGCGTTGTTCACGACGACGTCGATCCGCCCGAACCGCTCGACGGCACGTCGCACGGCGCCCTCGGCCAGCGCCTGGTCGGTGACGTCCAGGGCCACGGGCAGAACGCGGTCCCCGTACGTGTCGACCAGCCCGGAAAGCGTCTCGGTACGGCGCGCGGTCGCGACGACGCGCTTACCGGCCGCCAGGGCCTCTTCCGCGAGGGCGAGTCCCAGACCCCGGGAAGCGCCGGTGATGAACCAGACCTGATTGGACACGCTGCTCTCCTTAACCTTGTTCAAGCCATCCATAACGCATGCTGCTTGCGTTAAACCATAACGCATGTCGCTTGCGTTACGCGACCGCAGGGTGGACGACCGTAGGGTGAGGGCATGGAAACCATGGAGCCCGGCTTCCAGCGGGCCCGCACCCCGGAGCGCAAGCGGCAGCGCGCCGACGATCTCCTCGACGCCGCCCGCCGGCTGGCCCACGACGAGGGCGTGCGAGCGGTGACCCTGACGGAGATCGCCACCAGCGCCGGCGTGCATGTCTCCGCCGTGCGCAGGTACTTCGAGTCGCGCGAGGAGATCTTTCTGCGGCTCGCCGAGGAGGGCTGGCGGGAGTGGGCCGAGGCTCTGCGGGACCGGCTCGGCAGCGGATCTGCGGTCACCCCGTCCGGCCTGGCGGCGGCGCTGGCGGACACGCTCGGTGAGCGGCCGCTCTTCTGTGACCTGCTGGCCCACGCCCCGCTCAGTCTGGAACGGGCGGTCTCCGCCGATGTGGTGCGTGCCTTCAAGCTCAGCGCCGTGACGGCGGCCCAGGACATCGCGGAAACGCTGGCCGCCGCGCTCCCGGACCTCAGCCGGGACGCCGCCCTCGACCTCGTGACGACGGCCATGGCGCTGGCGCAATCCCTGTGGCAGATCTCGCACCCGCCGGAGACCCTCGCCAGGCTCTACCGGGAGGACGCCCGCCTCGCCCACGCCGCCATGGATTTCACACCGCGCCTGACGCGCCTGCTCCATGCGGCGGTTGTGGGGCTGGTGGCCGTCGGGACCGGGACCGGGGCCGGGACCAAAACCGAGGGGTAGTCGGGGTGGGCCGGGGGCAACAGGCTCATGCGTCGGCGCAGATCGGCGACCACTCGAACGCCCTCATGTACCCCGGCCCCCGGCCCTCAGCCCCCGAGCCCCGAGCCCCGGCCCCCGAGCCCGCCCCGCACGCCAGAGGGCGGTGAGCTCATCGCCCACCGCCCTCTGAACGGGTAAGTCCGCCGACGTTACCCCTACCCCTACTTCAGGATCCGCTACTTCAGGATCGTGATCCTGTCCGCCGCCGGCGGGGCCAGCGGCGCCTCCGCCGTGGAGTTCGCCGCCAGGTAGGCGTTGAAGAGGTCCAGGTCCGCAGGGCCGACCAGCTTGTTCTGGCCCTGGCCCAGGGCCGCGAAGCCGTCGCCGCCGCCGCCGAGGAACTCGTTCATCGCGACGCGGTACGTCTTCGCCGGGTCGATCGCCGCGCCGTTCAGCTTCACCGAGTCCGTGACGACCCGGGCCGCGCCCGTCTTCGTCATGTCCAGGGTGTAGGTGAAGCCCTTCGAGACCTGAAGGATCTTCGGGAACGCCTCGTTCGATCCGCTGACCTGCTGCTGGAGCGCCGTGATCACCTGGGCGCCGGTCAGGTCCACCGCGTTCATCATGTTGGTGAACGGCTGCACCGTGAACGCCTCGCCGTAGGTCACCACGCCGTCGCCCTCACTGCCCGACGCCTTGTGGACCAGGTCCGCCCTGATCCCGCCCGGGTTCATGAAGGCGATCTCCGCGCCGCCCTTGTCCGCCGGGGCCATGCCCGCGAGCTGCGCGTCCGCGATCACATCGCCGAGCGGCGACTCCGGGGACGTGGCGCCCCGGCCGTTGATGTCCGCGGAGATGAAGCCCTGCGGGGCGTTGGCGATCGGCGCGGCCAGCTTGTTCCAGCGCTCGATCAGCGAGGTCATGTCCGCCGCCTTCGGCTGCTCACGGCTGACGACGTGGTTCGCCGACTCCACGCTCGTCCGCACGATGTCGTTGGTGCGACGGTCGTAGGTGAGCGTGGTGTCCGTGTAGAGCTTGCCGAACGACGAGGCCGACGTGACCAGTCGCGGCTTCCCGGACGGGTCCGGGATCGTGCAGACGTACGCCTGGTGCGTGTGGCCGGTCACCAGCGCGTCGACCTTCGGCGAGATGCCCTTGGCGATGTCGGTGATCGGCCCGGAGATGCCGTCACCGGCGCCGGGGCTGTCGCAGTCGTAGTTGTACGCGGTGGACGCGGGCGCCCCGCCCTCGTGGATCAGCGCGACGATCGACTTGACGCCCTGCCGGTCCAGTTCCTTGGCGTACTTGTTGACCGTCTCGATCTCGTCGTGGAACTGGAGCCCCTTGACGCCCTCGGCGGTCACGATGTTCGGCGTGCCCTCCAGGGTCACTCCGATGAAGCCGATCTTGACGCCGTTCTTCTTCCAGACCGTGTACGGCTTGAGGACCGGCTTGCCGGTCTTCTCCGACGTCACATTGGCGGCGAGGTACGGGAAGTCGGCGCCCTTGAACTTCTTCCCCTTCTCGTAGCAGCCCTCGGTCGGGTGGCAGCCGCCGTTCTGAAGGCGGGCCAGCTCGACGGCGCCCTCGTCGAACTCGTGGTTGCCGACGGTCGTCACATCGAGGTCGATCTTGTTGAGCGCCTCGATGGTGGGCTCGTCGTGGAAGAGGCCGGACAGCAGCGGGCTCGCGCCCACCATGTCGCCGCCGGCCGCGGTGACGGAGTACGCGTTGCCCTTGCGGGCGTTGCGCAGCGAGGTCGCCAGGTACTCGATACCACCGGCGGGGATCGCCTTGGTCGTACCGTCGGCCTGCTTCTCGGTGACGGTCCCGGCGGAGCCCGCGGGCGCCTCCAGGTTGCCGTGCAGGTCGTTGAAGGACAGCAGCTGTACGTCAACGGTGCTCGGCTTGTGATCGCCGTGACCGTACCCCTTGCCGTGGCCGGACTCGGTGGCGGTGGCGGTCGGCATCGCGGCGAAGAGAGCGCCGACGGTGGCCAGACCTGCGGCAGCGGCGAGCACCCGCCGTGCCGCGCGGTGCTTCTGCGGTGTCGCTGACATCGATCCCCTTGGTGAACTCAGCATGAGAGTGGTGAAGAAAGTCGGAAGTTTCCCGAAGACTGCGAGCGGCAGCCTAGAGTCAACGCGCGTAGCACGACAGGGGGTACCGGGTTACAAGCTGGTTGCCGTTACGGGTGCGCCGGCTGTCGCGGCCGGGGCCATACGTCATCCTGCCGCACCCCCGCCGTACCCTCGACCCATGACTGACGCAGTAGCCCGCGAGCCCGGCCGGCAGATCCAGACCCTCGACGCGCTCACCCCCGAGCAGGCCGAAGACGTACTCGCCCTGCTGGCGGAGGCCGCCGCCTCGGACGGGGTGCAGGCCGTCTCCGAGCAGGGCCGGCTCCAGTTGCGCGGCGGGCGCCGGGAGGGCGTACGGCACTTCCTGGTGACCTTCGACGGTGAACTCGTCGGATACGGACAACTGGAGGACACCGACCCCATCGAGGCCCCGGCCGCCGAGCTGGTCGTACGCCCCGGGCGTCGGGGCCAGGGACATGGCCGGGCGCTGGGTACGGCGCTGCTGGGCGCGTCCGGGAAGCGGCTGCGGGTGTGGGCGCACGGCGGCAGGTCGGCCGCCCGGCATCTGGCCCAGGTGCTCGGGCTGACCCTCTTCCGTGAACTGCGCCAGCTGCGCAGGCCGCTGGTCCCGCCCGCGATTTCCGAACCGGTGCTGCCGGCCGGGGTCACCGTCCGTACGTTCGTCCCCGGCCAGGACGACGCGGCGTGGCTCGCGGTCAACGCCGCCGCCTTCGCCCACCACCCCGAGCAGGGCGCGCTGACCCAGCGGGACCTGAACGACCGTATCGCCGAGCCGTGGTTCGACCCGAAGGGCTTCTTCCTGGCCGAGCGCGACGGCGAGCTGGTCGGTTTCCACTGGACCAAGGTGCACGCCGAGGAGCAGCTCGGCGAGGTGTACGTCCTCGGCATCAGGCCCGACGCGCAGGGCGGCGGCCTCGGCAAGGCGCTCACCGCGATCGGGCTGCGGCACCTGGCGGCGCAGGGGCTGCCGACCGCGATGCTCTATGTGGACGCCGACAACACGGCGGCGGTGACGGTGTACGAGCGGCTCGGCTTCAGCACGCACGAGGTGGATCTGATGTACCGCACGGAGTCCTGAACCCACCGATAAGGGGAGTTGAGGGGCGGTGCCCTTGACGCCGCCCCTTACTTATCGCATGCTTTCACTACTTCCCTAGTGAAAGGGTGGTTGCGGGTGATCGAATACCGCATCGACCGGCGCAGCGGGGTAGCCACCTACCTCCAGATCGTCCAGCAGACCAAACAGGCCCTGCGCCTCGGCCTGCTGGAGCCCGGCGACAAGCTGCCCACCGCGCGTGAGGTGGTGGCGGCCACCGCCATCAACCCGAACACCGTGCTCAAGGCGTACCGCGAGCTGGAACGCGAGGGGCTGGCCGAAGGCCGGCGCGGGCTCGGCACGTTCGTCCGGGGCACCCTCGGCCGGGGCTCCGCCGACAGCGCGCTGCGGGCGGAGCTGGCCGCCTGGACGGACCGCGCCCACGCCGGAGGGCTCGACAAGGACGACGTGACCGCGCTCTTCACCTCCGTGGTCGAAGAGCGCTTCGAAGCGCACAGCAAACACGGCAAACGCATCAAACGCACCGAGCGCACCGAGCGCACCAAGGGGGACGACGCATGACTGTGGCGGCGATCGAGGCGATCGGCCTCGGCAAACGCTTCGCGGGACCCGCGAGAGTCGGACGACGCGAGCGCTGGGCGCTGCGCGGCTGCTCCTTCCGGATACCCGCCGGGCGCGTCTGCGCCCTCGTCGGCCCCAACGGCGCCGGCAAATCGACGCTGCTCGCCCACGCGGCCGGGCTGCTCGCCCCCACCGAGGGGACCGTACGCGTCCTGGGCGCGGCACCGGCCGACGCTCGCACGCGCCTCGCGTACGTCGCCCAGGACAAGCCGCTGTATCCGCAGCTGACAGTCGGTGAGACCCTGCGCATGGGCCGCGAGATGAACCCGGAGCGCTGGGACGCGGCAGCGGCCGATCGGATCATCGAGGGCGGCGGCCCGGGGAGCGCGCTCGATCACGGCCTGCGGATCCGGTCGCTCTCCGGCGGCCAGCGCACCCGCGTGGCGCTGGCTCTCGCGCTCGGCAAGCGGCCCGACCTGCTGCTGCTGGACGAGCCGATGGCGGATCTCGACCCGCTGGCGCGCCATCAGCTGATGGGCGCTCTGCTGGCCGGCGCGGCGGAGCACGGCACCACCGTCGTGATCTCCTCGCACATCCTCACGGAACTGGCCGACGCCTGCGACTATCTGCTGCTCGTGGACGGCGGCCGGGTGCGGCTCGGGGGCGAGGTGGAGGACATCCTCACCGCGCACCTGCTGGTGAGCGGAGCGGCCCGGGAGCTGGACGACCTGGCGCCGCACACGGTCGTCGAGTCCCGTACGGCGGGGCGCGGAGGTACGGCGCTGATCCGGCCGGACGGACCGCTGGACAGCAACTGGCAGACCGCAGAACCCTCCCTGGAGGAACTGCTGTTGGCACATCTGCGCTCCCCCGGCGCGCCCCCTCTGCTCACCCCGAGCGCCGAGCCACCGGAAGGCAACAACGGCAACGGCAACGGCGAGCGCGACCGTAAGGCGGTGGCGGCATGAGCACGCCGACCCTGCGCGGCCCGGTCTGGGTCGCCGTACGCCAGCACCGCCGCGTGCTGTGGGCGGGGACCGCGCTCCTCGTACTGACCGCCGCGATCCTGCTCCTCCAGCGGCACTTCGCGACGAGCGCGACGAGCGACTTCGCCGGGACGGGCTGTTCCATCCAGGTCACCACGCTCGCCTGCGGGGACACGGTCCGGGGCTTCCTCGACGCCCAGTACGGGCTCCACCAGTGGCTCAGTTACACGGGCACGCTGCTGTTCGCACTCCCCGGGATCGTCGGCGCCTTCGTGGCGGGTCCGGTGATCGGCAGGGAGTTGGAGTCCGGGACGTACAAGCTCGCCTGGACCCAGTCCGTCTCCCCCGCCCGCTGGCTCATGGCGAAGCTGGCGGTTCCCGTGGTGTGGACGGTCGTCGGGGCTACGGCGCTGGTGATCCTCTACCGCTGGTCCAGGTTCCAGGGGCCCGAGGGCGTGTACTCCGTCTACTGGTACGACAGATTCGGCTTCGCGGGGCTCGGCCCGCTGCCCGTCGCGTACGGCCTCCTCGGTATCGGGCTCGGCGCGCTCGCCGGGCTGCTGGTGCGCCGGACGCTCCTGGCGATGTCGGCCACCGCGCTCGCCCTGGGAGGGGCCATGCTCGCCATGATCACGTGGGTGCGCCCGTATCTGTGGCCCGTGGAGACCGTCATGGGCAACGGGCACCTTCCGGACCTGGCCTGGACGCTCCAGAACGGCGTCATTCTGGCCTCGGGCGAGCGGATGACCCGACAGGAGTGCGCGACGCGGGACTGGTCGTCGTCGCCGTGCCAGAAGCTCCACGAAGGTGCCACGTACTTCACCGACTACCACCCCGCCTCCCATTTCTGGCCTCTCCAGCTCATGGAGACCGGGATCGTCCTGGTCCTGGCCGCCGTGGCCGTCTTCGTGGCCTTCCGGGTGCTGCGCCGCAGCCACGCCTGACGCCGGGGGCCGGAACCGGACGGCCGGTTCCGGCCCCCGCCCGGGGCCACCGCCTCACCCACGGCTACGGTGGGGCTCCCCAGAGGCAGCACAGCGCCCCCGGGGAGCCCCGCCCCGCTTCCCTTCACGTCATGTCGCCGTTACCGGCCATTCAGACGCTCTTGCGACTCTCTCTGAATGCAGCCCGCTGTGCCCCCCACGCCGAACGGCAGGACCAACGGCAGGATCCACCTCGCCCCCGCGCTCTCCGACGCGCCCGTCGTGCCCTCCGCGCGGAACAATAGGGACATGACCCAGCAGCCCGCCGAGGTACCGGTCCAGCATTCCCAACCGTCCGTCGGATTCATAGCCGCCCACCGGCCGCACACCGTGGCCGCGACCAGCTCCGACCTCGAACCCGATCTCGACGCCGACCTGGACGCGTACGAGGAGGAGAGCGACCCGGACGGCGGCGATCTGCCCCAGGGCAGGTTCCTCGACCGCGAGCGCAGCTGGCTCGCCTTCAACGAACGGGTTCTGGAGCTGGCGGAGGATCCCACCACGCCGCTCCTCGAACGGGCTAACTTCCTCGCCATCTTCGCGTCCAACCTGGACGAGTTCTTCATGGTCAGGGTGGCCGGACTGAAGCGTCGCATCGCGACCGGCGTCGCCACCCGCTCCGCGTCCGGCCTCCAGCCGCGCGAGGTGCTGGATCTGATCTGGACCCGCTCGCGCGAGCTCATGGCCCGGCACGCCGCCTGCTACCAGCAGGATGTCGCCCCGGCCCTGGCCGACGAGGGCATCCACATCATCCGCTGGCCCGAGCTGACCGAGAAGGAGCAGGCACGCCTCTTCACGCTCTTCCGCCAGCAGATCTTCCCGGTCCTCACGCCCCTCGCCGTGGACCCGGCGCACCCCTTCCCGTACATCTCCGGCCTCTCCCTCAACCTGGCCGTGACCGTGCGCAACCCGGTGAGCGGCCACCGTCACTTCGCGCGGGTCAAGGTGCCGCCGCTACTCTCCCGCTTCCTGGAGGCGTCCCCCTCGCGGTACGTACCGCTGGAGGATGTGATAGCCGCCCACCTGGAGGAGCTGTTCCCCGGGATGGAGGTGCTGGCGCACCACATGTTCCGGGTCACGCGCAACGAGGACCTGGAGGTGGAGGAGGACGACGCCGAGAACCTCCTCAAGGCGCTGGAGAAGGAGCTCATGCGGCGCCGCTTCGGCCCGCCGGTCCGGCTGGAGGTCGAGGAGGACATCGCCCCCGAGGTCCTGGACCGGCTGGTGCGCGAGCTGAAGGTGACCGACGCGGAGGTCTATCCGCTGCCGGGGCCGCTGGATCTCACCGCGCTCTTCGGGGTCTCGTCGCTGGACCGGCCCGAGCTGAAGTACCCGAAGTTCATAGCGGGGACGAACCGCCAGCTCGCCGAGGTGGAGTCCGCGTCCGCGCCGGACATCTTCGCGGCCCTGCGCAACCGCGATGTGCTGCTGCACCATCCGTACGACTCGTTCTCGACCTCCGTCCAGGCGTTCCTGGAGCAGGCCGCGGGCGACCCGGACGTACTGGCCATCAAGCAGACGCTGTACCGGACGTCCGGCGACTCCCCGATCGTGGACGCGCTGATAGACGCCGCGGAGTCGGGCAAGCAGGTCCTCGTCCTCGTCGAGATCAAGGCCCGCTTCGACGAGCAGGCCAACATCAAGTGGGCGCGCAAGCTGGAAGAGGCCGGCTGCCATGTGGTCTACGGCCTGGTCGGGCTGAAGACGCACTGCAAGCTCTCGCTGGTGGTACGGCAGGAGGGCGAGTCCCTGCGCCGCTACAGCCATGTCGGCACCGGCAACTACCACCCGAAGACGGCACGGCTGTACGAGGACCTCGGCCTGCTCACCGCGGACCCCCAGGTCGGCGCGGATCTGTCCGACCTGTTCAACCGGCTGTCCGGCTACTCGCGCCGGGAGACCTACCGGCGGCTGCTGGTCGCCCCGAAGTCCCTGCGTGACGGGCTCGTCTCCCGGATCAACAAGGAAGTCGCGCACCACCACGCGGGTCGTCCCGCCTCGGTCCGTATCAAGGTCAACTCGATGGTCGACGAAGCGGTCATCGACGCCTGTTACCGGGCCTCCCAGGCCGGGGTGCCGGTGGACATCTGGGTCCGCGGGATATGCGCCATACGCCCCGGGGTCGTCGGCCTCTCCGAGAACATCCAGGTCCGCTCGATCCTCGGCCGCTTCCTGGAGCACTCCCGGATCTTCGCCTTCGGCAACGGCGGGGAGCCCGAGGTCTGGATCGGCAGCGCCGACATGATGCACCGCAATCTCGACCGCCGTATCGAAGCGCTGGTCCGGATCACCGATCCGGCCCACCGCGCGGCACTGACCCGGCTGATGGAGACCGGGATGTCCGACACCACGTCCTCCTGGCACCTCGGCCCGGACGGCAACTGGACCCGGCATTCCATGGATGCGGAGGGCCAGCCGCTACGGAACATCCAGGAAATGCTCATAGACGCCCGGAGGCGCCGGCGTGCAGCACCATGAAGTGGAAACCGACCGGCTTACCGCGTCCGGCCCCGACGGGCTGACCGCGGGCGAGGTCCTGGCCGGCTATCTGCATTCCCACGCCGGCGGCTTCCTGCGCGGCCTGCGGCTGTACGGGGAGAGCGGCGCGGACACGGCGGCGGCCGAGTCGGCGGCCCTGACATTGCGCGGCGCGGCGCGCAGGATCGGGGGCGGCCTGCATACGTTCCGGTCGCTGCTCGACCCCGGCTGGGCCGACCAGCTCCGTACGGAACTGGGCTGGCTGTCCGGCACGCTGGCCCAGGAGTACGCCTGTACGGCCCGGCTGCACCGGCTGGTGGGGGCGCTGGCCAGGCTCTCGGGCGCGGCGCCCGTGGCCGTCGCCGTACCGGCCGCGGCGCTCGGTGCCGTACCCGGCGCGCGTGCGGAGGCGGAGCCCGGCGGGCCGCCGCCCGGGACGCTCACTGTCGGCGCGTCCCGCGCGGGCGCGCTGCTGGAGCGGCAGCTGACCCTCGCCCGGACGCGCGCGCACTCGGCTGCGCTCCAGGCGCTCGGCTCGTCCCGCTTCCACGCGGTGGCGGACGCGGTGGCCGTACTGGCCTCGGAAGTGCCGCTGGCACCGCTCGCGAGCGCCCCGGCCGGCGAGGTGCTCACCGGTCCCGGCAAGGCCACCGAACGCCAGCTGCTGGACGCCGTCGGCGCGCTGCCGCTGGCGCGGGCCGCCCATCCGTACAACGCGGAGGCGCTGGTCCACGGCCTGGCGACATCCTCGGAGGGCGAGGCACAGGACGCTCCCTGGCACCAGGTACGGCAGCTGCTGCGGCTGCACCGGTACGCCCAGGAGGTGTGGTGCCACGGCGGCGCCCCCGACCCGGTGCTGCTGGGCGCGGGCCAGGCGCTGGACCGGCACCTCGACGCGGCCGAGGCGGCGGCAGCGGCGGCCAACGCGGCCCGCACCCCGCGGATCGCACCGACGACGGCGTACGCCCTGGGCGTGCTGCACGCGGACCAGCGCCACGAGGTGGAGGCGGCGCGCTTCGCGTTCCAGCAGGTGTGGCAGAAGGCGGCGGTGGCGCGGTGACCACGACGCCGGGCCCGGGGCCCGGGGGGCACTCGGGGCCGCAGGGACGGCCGTGGTCCGAGAGGCGCGGGCTGGGGATCGTCCGCGCCGGCGGGTGCGTGCTCTGGCGCCACTCGCCGTACGGGGACGGCGGTACGGAGATCTGCCTGGTGCACCGGCCCAAGTACGACGACTGGTCCCACCCCAAGGGCAAGCTCAAGCGCGCGGAGGACCCGCTGGCCGGGGCCCTGCGCGAGGTCCTGGAGGAGACGGGCCACCACTGCGTGCCCGGGACGCGGCTCGGCACCGTGCGCTATCTGGCACAGGGGCGCCCCAAGGAGGTCACGTACTGGGCGGCCGAGGCGACGGACGGGACGTTCGTCCCGAACGACGAGGTCGACCGCATCGTGTGGTTGACCCCGTCGGCGGCCCGCGAACGGCTGACGCAGCCCCGCGACCGGCTGCTGGTGGACGCGCTCCTGAACGCGCCGCATACGACGTAGCGGGCCGCACGCGACGTAGCGGGGCGTACACGACGTAGCGGGGCGTACACGACGTAGCGGCCCGCACAGGACACAGGGCCGCGTATCGGGTGGCGCTCTCGCATCCCTGCGCACACCCTGTACACGCCACCCGTATATGTCAGGCGCTGGACCGGCCGGGTGAACCCCACACCCGCCAAAACCACACCGCCCCGCGAGGTTCACCTTCCGTTCATTCGCCCCCGTCGGCGGCTTCACCTGATCTGCCTAATTTCGGCCTTACACGGTGACGGTCACAGCACCCCACCAGCCACCCCGACGCACGCCGCCGTACAAAGGCTCAGACCGGCGGCTCCTGGAAGGAACACCCGAAGTGAAGCTTCAGCGCAAGAACGGGCTGCGCGCCACCGCGCTCGGTGCCCTCGCCGTCTCCGGCGCCCTGGTTCTCACGGCGTGCGGTTCGGACGACAACGCTCCCGAAGGCTCGGCCCCGAAGTCCTCCGCCTCGACGAGCGCGGTGTGCAAGGACGCCAAGGGCCAGCTGCTCGCGTCCGGTTCCAGCGCGCAGAAGAACGCCATGGACCTCTGGGTCAAGGAGTACATGGCCACCTGCACCGGCGTGGAGGTCAACTACAAGTCCTCGTCGTCCGGCGAGGGCATCGTCGCCTTCAACCAGGGCACGGTCGGCTTCGCCGGCTCCGACTCGGCGCTCAAGCCCGAAGAGGTCGCCGACTCGAAGAAGATCTGCACCGGCGGCCAGGGCATCAACCTGCCGATGGTCGGCGGACCGATCGCGATCGGTTACCACCTGGAGGGTGTGGACAGTCTCGTCCTCGACGCCCCCACGCTCGCCAGGATCTTCGACAGCAAGATCAAGAACTGGGACGACGCGGCGATCAAGACGCTCAACCCCGACGCCAAGCTCCCGAACAAGCCGATCCAGGCGTTCCACCGCTCCGAGGACTCCGGCACCACGCAGAACCTCGGCAAGTACCTGGGCACCGCGGCCTCGTCCGACTGGAAGTACGAGGCCGAGAAGAAGTGGCCCGCCCCCGGCGGCCAGGCGGCCTCCGGCTCCTCCGGTGTCGCCACCCAGGTGAAGCAGGTCGACGGCTCGATCGGTTACTTCGAGCTCTCCTACGCCACCTCCCAGCAGCTCTCGACGGTCAAGATCGACACGGGCGCCACCGCCCCGGTCGAGGCGACCTCCGAGAACGCCTCCAAGGCCATCGCCGCCGCCAAGATCAAGGGCACCGGCAAGGACCTGGCCCTGGACCTCGACTACGCCACCAAGGCCGACGGTGCCTACCCGATCGTCCTCGTGACGTACGAGATCGCCTGCGACAAGGGCAACAAGCCCGAGACCCTGGCCACGGTCAAGTCCTTCCTGAACTACACCGCCGGCGCCGACGGCCAGAAGCTGCTCTCCGAGGCCGGCTACGCGCCGATCCCGGCCGAGATCAACGCCAAGGTCCGCGAGACGGTCGCCTCCCTCTCGTAAACCACAGCGACAGGTGAAGGCCGCCGGTCCGGAGCACCTCTCCGGACCGGCGGCCTCCGCCTCATCCGGTGCACCGCCGCCAGGGGAGCCAGCCCTCCCCCACACAGACCGGAAAGACCATGGCTTCCACTACATCGATAGACACCCCCCCACCCCCGCGGCCCCCGCAGGCCGACCCGCCGTCGGCGAGCACCTCCACCGGGCGTGCGGGCGACAAGATCTTCTCGGGCCTCTCCAAAGGCTCGGGCATTCTGCTGCTCGTCATCATGGCGTCGATCGCGGGGTTCCTCGCCTACCGCGCCGCCATCGCCATCTCCAAGGACGAGGGCAACTTCCTCACCACGCTCGACTGGAACCCCTCCGCGTCCCCGCCGGTCTTCGGCATCGCGGTCCTGCTCTTCGGCACGATCGTCAGCTCGATCATCGCGATGGTCATCGCGGTTCCGATCGCTGTCGGCATCGCGCTGTTCATCTCGCACTACGCGCCGCGCAGACTGGCCGCGCCCATCGCCTACATCGTGGACCTGCTGGCCGCCGTACCGAGCATCATCTACGGCATCTGGGGCGCCCTCGTCCTCGTGCCGTATCTCGACGGCCTCAACTCCTGGCTCGACCAGTACTTCGCGTGGACGTACATCTTCGACCAGACCCAGCCCGGCGTGGCCCGCAATATGCTCACCGTCGGCATCCTGCTGGCGATCATGATCCTGCCGATCGTGACCAGCGTCAGCCGGGAGGTCTTCCTCCAGGTACCGCGCATGAACGAGGAGGCGGCGCTCGCCCTGGGCGCCACCCGCTGGGAGGTCATCCGGCTCTCGGTGCTGCCCTTCGGACGCTCCGGTGTCATCTCCGCGTCGATGTTGGGACTCGGCCGCGCGCTCGGCGAGACGATGGCCGTCGCCACGGTCCTCTCGCCGAACTATCTGATCTCGCTCCATCTGCTCGACCCGGGCGGCGGCACGTTCGCCCAGAACATCGCGGCGAAGTTCGACGAGGCCGATGAGTTCGGGCGCGACGCCCTGATCGCCTCCGGTCTGGTCCTCTTCGTCCTCACCCTGCTGGTGAACGGCGCGGCCCGTCTGATCATCGCGCGCCGCAAGGAGTACTCGGGGGCCAACGCATGAGCCACGCAGTTGTTCAGGACACACCGACCCCGGTGCCGCCCCCGGGCGGGCGGGGCAGTCTCAGCCAGCGCAGCCTCCCCCGCTGGGCTCCGGCCGGCTTCGCCCTCCTCGGCATCCTCGTCGGCGTGGGCATCGGCGCCGCCGCCGGTCTCGACAGCAAGGTCCAGTGGGGCCTGATCGCGGTCATCGCCTTCGTCGTCATCTCGTACGTCGTCACGACGGCCGTCGAGAACCAGCGCCAGGCCAGGGACCGCCTGGCCACCAGCGTCGTCTGGGTCTGCTTCGTCCTCGCCGTCATCCCGCTGTTCTCGCTGCTCTGGACGACGATCAGCCGCGGCGTGGAGATCCTCGACGGGTACTTCCTGTCCCACTCCATGGCCGGTGTGCCCAGCACCCAGGTGGGCGGCGGTGTCTACCACGCGCTCATCGGCACGCTGGAGCAGGTCGGTATCGCCACCGTGGTCTCGGCGCCGATCGGCCTGCTGACCGCCGTGTATCTGGTCGAGTACGGCAAGGGCGCGCTGGCCAGGGCCGTCACGTTCTTCGTGGACGTCATGACCGGCATCCCGTCCATCGTCGCGGGTCTCTTCATCCTGTCGATCATGCTGATGACCAAGACCCAGCCGTCCGGTCTGATGGGCGCGCTCGCGCTGGCGATCCTGATGATCCCGGTCGTGGTCCGCTCCACCGAGGAGATGCTCAAGCTCGTACCGAACGAGCTGCGCGAGGCGTCGCTCGCCCTCGGCGTACCGAAGTGGCGCACGATCCTCAAGGTCGTTCTGCCGACCGCGATCGGCGGTATCACCACCGGTGTGATGCTCGCGATCGCGCGTATCGCCGGTGAGACCGCGCCGATCATCCTCCTCGTCTTCGGCAGCCAGCTGATCAACCCGAACCCCTTCGACGGCGCGCAGTCCTCGCTGCCCTTCTACATCTACGAGCAGTACAAGGCCGGCGAGGTGGCCTCGATCGACCGTGCCTGGGCCGCGGCCCTGGTGCTCATCGCGTTCGTCATGATCCTCAACCTGGTGGCGCGCGGCATCGCCCGCTGGAAGGCCCCGAAGACCGGCCGCTGAGGCCTCGATATCCGGCTCCGCCGCGCGGGGCCACGAAAGAAGCAGTGATTGACATGGCCAAGCGAATCGACGTCAGCGGTCTGACCGCCTACTACGGCTCCCACCGGGCCATCGACGACATCTCGATGACCGTGGAGCCCCGCTCCGTGACGGCCTTCATCGGCCCGTCCGGCTGCGGCAAGTCCACCTTCCTGCGCACCCTCAACCGCATGCACGAGGTCACCCCCGGCGGCCGCGTCGAGGGCAAGGTCCTGCTGGACGACGAGAACCTGTACGGGGCGAACGTCGACCCGGTCGCGGTACGCCGTACCGTCGGCATGGTCTTCCAGCGTCCGAACCCGTTCCCGACGATGTCGATCTTCGACAACGTCGCGGCGGGCCTGCGACTGAACGGCAAGGTCCGCAAGAGCGAGCTGGCCGAGGTCGTGGAGAAGTCCCTCAAGGGCGCCAACCTCTGGAACGAGGTCAAGGACCGCCTGAACAAGCCCGGTTCCGGCCTTTCCGGCGGCCAGCAGCAGCGTCTGTGCATCGCCCGCGCGATCGCGGTCGAGCCGGACGTCCTGCTGATGGACGAGCCCTGCTCCGCCCTCGACCCGATCTCCACCCTCGCCATCGAGGACCTGATCGGGGAGCTGAAGGAGAGCTTCACGATCGTCATCGTGACGCACAACATGCAGCAGGCGGCGCGAGTGTCGGACCGTACGGCGTTCTTCAACCTGGCCGCCGTCGGCCAGCCCGGCAAGCTCATCGAGATAGACGAGACCGAGCGGATCTTCGCCAATCCGTCCGTGCAGGCGACGGAGGACTACATCTCCGGACGCTTCGGATAGGCGACAGCCGTCCTGCGGTGCTGCATGGCGGTGCCACCGCACGGCGAAGGGCCCGCCCCCTCTCCCAGGGGGGCGGGCCCACTTCTTTGTACGGGCCTCGCTGTACGGCGCGGCTCAGCCGAAGGCGAGATTCACGATCCAACAGCATCCCCCGGGGACAACCCCCGGACCCCCGGCCGGGAGAAGCATCGCGCCCGTCAGCCGAAGGCCAGGTTCACGATCCAGAAGCTGACCGCGGCGACGAGGGCCGCCGCCGGCATCGTGATGAACCAGCCGAGAATGATGTTCTTGGCGACCCCCCAGCGGACCGCGTTAACCCGCTTCGTCGCCCCCACACCCATGATCGCCGAAGTGATGACATGCGTCGTGGAGATCGGCGCTTGGAACAGGAACGCCGAGCCGAACATGATCGACGCGCCGGTCGTCTCCGCCGCGAAGCCCTGCGGCGGGTCCAGCTCGATGATCTTCCGGCCGAGCGTCCGCATGATGCGCCAGCCGCCCGCGTACGTACCGAGGGACAGCATCAGCGCGCAGGCTATCTTCACCCAGACCGGGATCGCGTCCCCGGAGTCCTCCACATCGGCGATGACCAGTGCCATCACCACGATGCCCATCGTCTTCTGTGCGTCCTGCAGACCGTGCCCGAGCGCCATACCCGCCGCCGAGACGGTCTGGGCTATCCGGAAACCGCGCTTGGCCTTGTGCGGGTTGGCCCTGCGGAACAGCCACATGATCGCGACCATCACCAGGTATCCGATGACCAGACCGACGACCGGGGAGACGAACATCGGGATGACGATCTTCTCCAGCACCCCGCCCCAGATGACATCGGTCCCGCCCGCCAGCGCCGCGCCCACCATGCCGCCGAACAGCGCGTGGGAGGACGAGGACGGAAGCCCGTAGTACCAGGTGACCAGGTTCCAGACGATCGCACCGACCAGCGCGGCGAAGAGGATGCCCATCCCCCGCGATCCGTGCGGCGTGGCGATCAGGCCCTCGCTGACGGTCTTGGCGACCCCCTGACCGAGGAACGCGCCCGCGAGGTTCATCACCGCGGCCATCGCCAGAGCCGCGCGCGGGGTCAGTGCCCGGGTCGAGACCGAGGTGGCGATGGCGTTGGCGGAGTCGTGAAAGCCGTTGGTGTAGGTGAAACCGAGCGCGACACCGACGGTCACGATCAACGCAAAGGTGTCCACGTGGTTCAGGACTCCTTGACCGCGATGGTCTCCACCGTATTCGCGACGTGCTCGAACGCGTCGGCGGCCTCTTCAAGCACGTCGACGACCTGCTTGAGCTTGAGCACCTCCATCGCGTCGTACTTGCCGTTGAAGAGATGGGCCAGCAGCTTGCGGTGGATCTGGTCCGCCTGGTTCTCCAGCCGGTTGACCTCGATCCAGTACTCGGTGAGGTTGTTCATCGTCCGCAGGTGCGGCATGGCCTCGGCGGTCAGCTCGGCGGCGCGGGCGAGCACCTCGATCTGCTGCTCGACACCCTTGGGAAGCTCTTCGATGTTGTACAGGACGACGAGATCGACGGCCTCCTCCATGAAGTCCATGATGTCGTCGAGCTGGGACGCGAGGCTGTAGATGTCCTCACGGTCGAACGGCGTGATGAAGGAGGAGTTGAGCTGATGGAAGATCGCGTGAGTGGCATCGTCGCCCGCGTGCTCCGCTGCCCTCATCCGCTCCGCGATCTCGGCCCGGGCGGAGGAATCCGCCCCGAGGAGTTCCATAAGGAGCTTGGAGCCCGTGACGATGTTGTCCGCGGACGCGGCGAACATGTCATAGAAGCTCGTCTCCCTGGGGGTCAGACGAAATCGCACGTGGGGTCCTCGGGTTACATGGGATTCGGTCAGGGGTGATGCTAGGCGCAACATCCGGCCACGGCTAACCGGCAAGTTCCCAGTGTCACCCATGGTGGCAAGGCGAACGGCACAGGCCCCTGCCCCGGACCCCAGAGACGGGTAACATATACCCAGGTAGGGTATACACGCCTTTTCGGACACCATCATCGGTATCAGCCGACAGCACAACGGGAGGACGCGATGACGACCACTGAGGCGGCCGGCGTGACGGACACCGCCGCCGCCGTCACCACCGATCACGACCGCGGGGTGCACGGCTACCACAAGCAGAAGGACGAGCACCTCAAGCGGCTGCGCAGGATCGAGGGCCAGATCCGCGGCCTCCAGCGGCTGGTGGACGAGGACGTCTACTGCATCGACATACTGACCCAGGTCTCCGCCTCGACGAAGGCGCTCCAGTCCTTCGCGCTCCAGCTCCTCGAAGAGCACCTGCGCCACTGCGTCGCCGACGCCGCGGTCAAGGGCGGCGTGGAGATCGACGCGAAGGTGGAGGAAGCGACCAAGGCGATCGCCCGGCTCCTCCGTACCTGACGCACCTCGCGCACCGGACAGAACAGACACAACAGGCGCACCGGAGAGACCGGATGCGCCTGTGATGTACCCGACACGTCAGATGTATGTGACGCACCTGACGTACCTGATGTATCTGACGCATGTGATGCATGTGACGCCGGCCGCCCCATGACCGGGGCGGCCTCGGCATTCACTCCCCGCGGCGTTCACTCCCCGCAGGAGTCTCTTCGCCGGGGGCTTCGGGACGTCCCAGGATGGCGAGGGGCGGTGGGCCGTTCCGCCCTCACGTTCAGCACCTCGTCGATACGGTCCGGGCTGAGCCGTTCCCCGTCCGCGGCCGACGCCGCGATCATCAACTCCCCGCACCACTCGATCTCGGCGAGGGCCACGTGGTCCTGAACGTTCGGCGTGCGCAACAGAGCCACGTGCATTCACCTCTTCCTGCCGGTGTCGACTTCCTAGCGTAGGGAGCGTGATACACACCGCGCATGGCACGTCTGGACCATTTCCGCCTTGGTCCCCTGTGGTTACGGCTTGATTTGATCTTGCCGATCCCGTCATGCGGCGTTTGCGTTCTGCACAACCGCGGCCCGTACGCGGCTCAGGACTTGATCTCCCCTGCGAAGATGTCGCCCTGCGGGGGCAGCGTGACGGCGACCCGCTCGCCGAACGCGTACAGCAGCGTCGTCGAGGCGACGGCGACCGTACGGCCCTGGTTGACATAGCTGAACCGGTGCCTGACCTTGCGCAACCGCCCGGCGTCGTCCAGATACGCGTCGAACGGCACCGCGTCCTCGCCGAACCCCTTCGCCGCCGCGCCCAGCGCCCCGCGCGCGTACGACGACGCGGCCTCCGCGGCCCGCCCGATGTCGGTGACACCCTTGTAGTGCCATACGCGGACGCCGGCCAGATCCTGCTCGGCGACAAAGGTCACATTCCTGGCGGCACGCAGCAGTTCGGCCGCGGTCAGCGGATCCGTCGCCCCGCCCGTGACCAGATTCCCGTCCTCCAGCGTGGTCGAGTCGACCCTGACCCACTTGTCGGCGGGCACCCCGGCGCCGCGGTTCTTCATGTACAGCGCGCCGGGCGAGAGCAGTTCGGTGATCGGCCGGTGCTCACTCGCGCCCGCGGGCTCCTTGGGCAGTACGACCCGGAGCCGCCCCATCCGCTTGCCGAAGTCATAGCCGCCCTCGCCACGGATGGTCACGCGCGTCCCGCCGGCCGCCATCTCCATGGATGTACTGGCCTTCGAACTGCCCGACGCGAGCAGCGCGTCGGCCGCCTTCCGCACGGCCGCGGGATCGCTGCCGGGCCGCTCGTCGGCCACGGCTCCACCGCTCCCGGAACAGCCGGCGGTCGTGGCCACGACCCCCGCCATGGTCACGACGGCGAACGCCACGCCCCTGCGTCTGTGCTGCTGCACCACCATCGCCTGCCAACCCCCAACGCCCGACCGCCGCTTGTCCGAAACCCGCCCGCTCCGGATAACGACGCCCGGCGATCCTCGTCACGCCGGGCCCGGTTACGGGACACCCGCACCCCGGTACCGTGGAGATGTGTGCGAGCAAGACACCTCTGATCCCCCCACCGCCGCCTCATCTCCCCCTTTGTCCAGGTCCCCCCGGGCCTCTTCCCGCTCCGGCACGCCACCCCATGAGGCCACGACCGTCGAGCGCGGCTCGTTCTGCACGGCGCGCTGCACCTGCGGCTGGTCGGGCCATGCCCGCAGATCGCGCGACCTCGCCCGTACCGACGCCGCGATCCACGTCGCGACCCAGACGGCGAAGAGCTGAGGCGGATGGAACGGCGCGCGCTGCTCACCGCCGCGGCCGGCCTCCTGGCCACCGCCGCCACGGCGACCGCGTGCACCGGCGGCGCTACGCGTGGTTCGGGGGGTACGGGAGGCTCGGGAGGTACGGGAGGCTCGGGAGGTACGAGCGACAAGAACGGCGCGGGCGGCGGTACGACCCCCACGGCCACCAACAGCCCTGCGACCACATCCCCCGGCCGCGGCCCGAGTTGGGACGCGCTGGCGAAAGGGCTCGACGGGTATCTCGTACGGCCGGACGACGCCGCGTACGAGACCGCCCGGCAGCTCTACAACACCCGCTTCGACAGCCTGAGGCCCGCGGCCATCGCCTATGCCGAGGGCGAGGACGACATCAAGGAGTGCCTCGCCTTCGCCAGGACCCACGGCACGCCCGTCTCCATCCGCGGCGGCGGCCACTCGTACGCGGGCTGGTCGAGCGGCGACGGCCGGCTCGTCATCGACGTGACGCGGCTCGACTCGCTGCGGGACGCGGCCACGGACGGCACGGTCGGAGCCGGAGCCCGGCTCGCCGATGTCTACCGGGCCCTCGCGGACGCGGGCCGTACGATCCCCGCCGGGTCCTGTCCCACCGTCGGCATCGCCGGGCTCACCCTCGGCGGCGGACACGGCGTCGCCGCCCGCGCCTACGGCCTCACCTGCGACAGCCTCGCCTCCGCCACCCTCATCACGGCCGACGGCAAGCGGCTGACCGCGGACGCCGAGCAGCACACGGACCTCTTCTGGGCGCTGCGCGGCGCGGGCAACGGCAACTTCGGGGTCGTCACCGAGCTGCGCTTCCGTACGCACCCGGCGCCCCCGGCCGTCGCCGCCTCCGCGAGCTGGCCGTGGTCGAAGGCCGACGCCCTGCTCGGCGCCTGGCAGGAGTGGGGCCCCGACCAGCCGGACGAGATCTGGTCCTCGCTCCATCTCAACGCCGGTCCGGGCGGTGTCGCCCCGACCCTGTCCCTCTCCGCCTTCTCCCTCGGCGGCGAGGACGAACTGAAGAACGCGCTCGACCGGCTCGCCGACGGACCGGGAGGCCCCGGCCCGGCGCGTTTCATCTCCGTGCGGCAGCGCGATTACGAGGAAGCGATGCTGATCTACGCGGGCTGTGCCGGCTACACCGAGGAGCAGTGCCGGCTGCCCGGTACGACCCCCGGCCGCGGCGAACAGGGCGCGCTCCGGCGCGAGACGTACTCCGCCGCCTCCGACTTCTACGTCCGCCCGCTCTCCCCCGCAGGCCGGCGCGCCCTCATCTCCGCCTCCGAGACCTTCACCCGGCTACCGGCGTCCGCGGGCGGCAGCGGCTCCCTCACTCTCACCGCGCTCGGCGGCGCGGTCAACCGGGTGGACCCGCTCGCGACGGCCTTCGTCCACCGGGGTTCGCGGGTGCTGGCGCAGTACATCGCGGGATGGGAGCCGGGCACCTCCGGATCGGCCCAGCGCGCGTGGCTGAAAAGCACTCATGGATCGATGCGCCGGTACGCCTCGGGCGCGGCGTACCAGAACTACACCGACCCGACGTTGCCCGACTGGCGCACGTCGTACTACGGCGCCGCCGCGGACCGGCTGGCCCGGCTGAAGACGCGGTACGACCCCGACCGCCTCTTCGACTTCCCGCAGGCGTTGTGAGCCGCCGTCGGCCGTTTTCGTAGCCCGTACGGCTCACCTGGGTGGCGGCGAGGGCCAGTTGACGATGATCTGTATCTAGTGCCGCGACCGGCAAGGTTTGCCCGTCGAGGAGCGGCGGCCGGTGCGTGTGATCGCAAGGCGGCCAGAAGTCCTGGTAGCGGAGCTACCTGGGCTTTTGGCCAACGCCGCGAGCGCGCGTGCCGGCCGCCGCGACGGGGCAAACGTTGCCGGGAGGGGCACTAGCAGGCGGGGGGCCGGTAAGCGGGGGGCTCATCCCGACTCGCAAGGGCGGACCCATGCACGGACCCACGCACGGACACGGATCCCGGATAGCCGCGCTCGCCGCGGCCACCGTTCTCCTTCTCGCGCTCGGCGGCGCCGCCGCCACGGCTGTGGACAGGCCCACCGAACCGCGTCAGCTGACCCTCATCAACACCGCCGTCGGCCGGGTGCTCGCGGACAAGATAGGCAACCCGCTCTATATGCGGACCGCCGACGAGCCGGACAACCCGGACTGCACGGACGACTGCGCCGACGCATGGCCGGCCGCGATCGGCTATCCGACGAAGGGGCGGGGAGTCACCAGCGACACCGCCCAGACCGTGCTGAACGCGGAGAACAGCGATCAGCCACAGGTCATCTACAACACGCACCCGCTGTACTACTACTCGAAGGACCAGCCGCACCTGCCACGCGGCCAGCACGTGGACGGCTTCACTCTCGTCGCCCCGAACGGTGCCGCGATGTTGCTGCCGCTGAGTTCGGGCCCGGATCCGGATCCGACGGTGTCGGGGACGACCTCGTCCACGTCCAGGGCGAAGCCCCCGGCGAAGCCGGCGCAGACCAAGGCAGCCCCGCCCCCCACACGTGCCCCCACGAAGGCACCCACGAAAGCAGCGCCGAAGACGCTCCCGAAAGCCCCCACAAAGGCAGCGCCGAAGGCGCCCACAAAGGCGCCCACAAAGGCAGCGCCCAAGGCAGCCACCAAGGCACCTACGAAGGCGCCGGCAGCACCGGCGACCAGGGCTCCGGTGGCACCGGTGGCACCGGCGACCAGGGCGCCCACCCCCGCCACCCGCGCGACCCCGACTCGTACGGTCCCGCCCGCGGTCCCCCGTACGACCACCGCCGCGTCCACCGCCCCCCTCGGGGCCCTGACGATCACGCCGTCCGGCCCGGCGCGCGGAGGCGCGCGTCATCTGACCGCCGCCGACCCGTCGGGTCACTACGGCGCGGCCGAACTCTCCCTCGCCATCGGGGCCACCGCCGCGGCCTCGCTCGGCACGATCCTCGTGGTGCGCCGGTTCCAGCGCCGTTCGACGGGGGGACAGCACTGACCGGAACGGCGGGTCGGGCGGACACATCCAGCAGCGACGGCAGCACCGGCGGGTCGGCCAAGCCGACCGAACCGGTCAAGCCGGACAGGGCGACCAAGGTCCTCTTCGTCGTAGCGGCCCTGTGCGCGACGGCCGCCGTACTGCTGCATGTGTTCCTGCTCCGGCCCGCGCCACAGACACAGGCGCTCCCGGAACCGCGTATCGTCCAGGTCACGGACCCGCCGTCCGCCCCCGTACGACTGCGCATCCCGGCGCTCCATGTGCGGGCGGAAGTCCTGCCGCTGGCACTCGACGACAAGGGCACGCTGGACGCACCGGGGTTCCGGAACGCGATGAAGGTCGGCTGGTTCGCCCTGGGACCGCGCCCCGGCGAACGCGGCCCGGCGGTCCTGATCGGCCACCGGGACGCCCCGGCGAACCCGGGCACCGCCCCGGTGCGCAACGGTCGCGACGACATCAAGAACGCCGTCTTCGCCAAGCTGGGCCGGCTGCGCCCCGGCGACGCGATCGAGACGGAGTTGGGCGACGGGCGGAGGTTGACGTTCCGGGTGACGGCCGTCGATACGTACCATACGGACCGATTCCCGACGGAACGGGTCTACGGACCGGTGACGACCCCGCAGCTACGGCTGATCACCTGCGGGGGAGTCATCGACGCCAATGGCCACTGGGACTCGAACGTGGTGGTCAGCGCGGTGGCGGACTTCTAGGCCCTGTCTGAGCCGGGTCCGGGAGATCGCCCAGGACCTCGGTCCTGGAGATCGTCCGGGACGTCGTGCGACGTGACCGGCTCAGGCGGCGAGATTGTTGTCGTCGGGGCGCGGCTCGGGGAGACCGAGCGGCCGCGTCCCGCCGACCGCCCCGGCGCCCGTACCGGCGGCCAGATCCGCCTCGCGGGCGGCCCGCGACCGTACGAACCACCCGACGCGCGGCGACCGGGAGATCGCCGACACCAGCGGGGTGAGCAGGGCGAGAGCGAGCGGGGTGAGCAGCAGGGCGACCGCCGTACCGAGGGCGAAGCCGCCGATGACATCGGTCGGGTAGTGGACCCCCATGTAGACGCGGCAGAAGCCCGCGAGGAGGGCCAGACCGATCGCCGCGAGACCGAGCTTCCGGTGGGCGATGAAGACACCGACGGCGATGGCCATCGCCATCGTGGCGTGGTCGCTGACGAACGAGAAGTCCGTCTTGCCCGCCACCAGGACCTCCAGGCCCTTGTGGTCCAGGAACGGTCTCGGCCGTTCGACGAAGCCCCGGATCGGGACATTGATCAGCAGCGCGATCCCGGCGGCGAGCGGCGCCCAGACCAGCCCGGCGACGGCCGTGACCGAATCCTCCGCGGACCCGCGCCTGCGCACGCTCCACCAGCCCCAGAGCCCGATGAGCACGAGCCCGAACATGATCCCGTACTCACCGACGAACTCCATCACGCGGTCGAACCACGTCGGGGCGTCCTGGGCGAGTCCATTGATGTCGTAGAGCAGGCTGACATCGGGGTTCGACCCATCCAGTACGAGTCCAGCCATCTGCCGCGGGCCCCTTGCCTTCTTGTCGCCTGCCGCGCCACACCTTCGTGGGCGACGCCTCTACCAACCCCCGTGGTCAGTACGGAACATGCTGCGCGATCAGCACCGCAGCTGTCGTCCAGGGAACGGCCTACGCGCCGCGTACGTTCCGTTCTCTACCGAACGATCACCATGACGTTATCGAAGAGTGACACATAGTCGCAGCTCAGGGCCGCGTCCGGACGGAGAGTTCCGGCCACGGCCGACCGTCGGACCCTCCGGAGTCAGGCGGACGGCCGGTTCGGGGGCAGATCGGTGGGCAGCGATTTCGCGCCGTCCTCGGTGACGCGGGTGGCCCCGAAGTAGTCCGGGGTGTCGATCTTGTCGAACCGGATGACGGCCCCGGTA
Source organism: Streptomyces sp. NPDC102274 (assembly GCF_044766385.1). Classification (NCBI taxonomy): domain Bacteria; kingdom Bacillati; phylum Actinomycetota; class Actinomycetes; order Kitasatosporales; family Streptomycetaceae; genus Streptomyces; species Streptomyces sp. NPDC102274. The sequence continues at coordinate 134,565 of NZ_JBIWLW010000022.1, forward strand.
TACGGCGCGTTGATCATGTACCCGCCACCCACGTACAACCCCACATGCCGGATCGCCCGCGAATTGGTGAGATCGTCCGAGAAGAAGACGAGGTCACCGGGGAGCAGCTCGTCCCGCGAGGGATGCTCGCCGGCGTTGTACTGGTCATTGGCCACCCGAGGGAGCTCGATCCCCACGGTCCGGTACGCGGCCTGCGTCAGCCCGGAACAGTCGAACCGCCCGCCCTGCTCGGCGGTCCCGTTCCCACCCCAGAGATAAGGCGTTCCCAGCTTCTGCTGAGCGAAGTAGATGGCCGCGGCGGCCTGCTTCGAGGGCTCGACCCGCCCGACGGGCCTGGCGAAGCTCTTCTCCAGAGTCCGGATGATCTTGACGTAATTCTGCGTCTCGCGATACGGCGGCACACCGCTGTACTTGATGACGGCGTACGCCCCGGCGTTGTACGCCGCCAGCATGTTGTTGGTCTGATCGCCGGGCACGTCCTTGACGTATCCGGCCAATTCGCAGTCGTACGAGGCGGCCGAGGGAATCGCGTCACGCGGATCCCAGATGTCCCGCGTCCCGTCCTTGTTCCCGTCGATCCCATGGGCTTCCCAGGTTCCGGGGATGAACTGCCCGATGCCCTTGGCGTTGGCGGGGCTCTGCGCGCTGGGGTTCCAGCCGCTCTCCTGGTACAACTGCGCGGCGAGCAGCGCGGGGTTGATGGCGGGACAGAGGTTGCCCCACTGCTGCACAAGCGGCTGATAAGCGGCAGGCACGGCCCCCTTGGCCAACCCCACAGCCCGCCCGCCCCCGCCCACACCCCCGACGAGCCCGGCGGCGGCGGAGTAGGTCCCGACGACGAGCAGAGCGACAAAACTCAACCCGAGCCCCCCGACAGCGGCCACGACGAGCCATGCCTTACGCACCGTCACACACCCTCCGCGTCAGGGCCACTGTCGTGGGCCAGTGTAGGCGCGGAGGGAACGGATCAGGAGGCGGATGACGAGGACGTCGGAAGAGACGCCTTGGATGACCAGAAGTCGTCGTGGACGTCGGGGGGCTGCGGGTAGTCACCGGCGCGCTGGGGAGTGTTCGGCTCGGTCGCCGGATCGGGCACCGCCGATTCCGTGAAACACGGGGTGGTGATGGAGAAGAAGAATTGGCCTTCGCCTCCCACGGCCACCCTCAGCCGGAAGTCGTCCGGCGTCGCAGCATAGATGGCGGGTAATTCACCACTTGCCCGCACACCGGTAATCCGATAGCCCCGAGCGCTCCAATCACGTTCCACCACACCGAGCAGATTTCCACGTCGCTCTTTGGAAACAATGGTCATGATGGAAATCCGGCGCTTTACCGAACCAGTCCCCGACGAGTCGTTTTTGACGTCGGTGCAGATTTTATCGTTCGAAGGACCGTGGTTCCACCGTAGTTCCGGCTTCACACCCGACAGGGTGCGCTGCATGATCGCATCTGCTTCCTCAGCAGCCCGCCGCATATCCACGTCAGAATATTTCCCCTCTGGATGTCCAGTACCGGAAGCAGCACTGCATCCAGTCGCGAGCGCCAGTGAGATCGCAATGGAGGCGAGTCGCAGATTGGTCATCGGCGCTCCTGAGTACTCATCTCGTTTCCACGACCGGCAACGATCAAGGCAATGTTGTCAGCGGACTCTTCATCCTCGATCGGATCGAAGTAGTGGGAGTGCGCGGCAAAACCCCCGCCGTCCCTGACGGGACGCGGCCCGTCCTCCACCCTGAAGCGCTGGGCCCCGAAAGCCTCATGCGCCGGATCCGTCCCATACCAGATCTCCCTGTCATCGGCCTGCGCGTCCTGCGCGAAGTACGCCGCCGCGCCACCGCCGACCGCACCGGCAGCCGCCCCGACCGGACCGCCCAACGCGGCCCCCACCACCGCCCCACTGGCCGCGCCCGTCGCCATGCCACGCGCCTCGGTCTTCGCCGGCATCGCGGTCACGGGATCGTTGTCCGCCGCACCCACGAACACATGCTCTCGTCCCACACCCAACTCGTCCGCGGACTTCGCTCCCGTCCCCGGACTGCCCAGCAGAATGATGTCGTCCGCCCCCGGCACACCACCCGGCCGCTGCGCCGCCTGGCCGACCGTGAGCGAGCCATAGGAGTGCCCCACCGCCGTCACATGCGGATCATCATTCTCGTTCGTCGCCGAGATGCCCGACATGAACTCGTTGTACGCGACCGCTCCGACCCGTGCTTGATCAGCGAACATCACATCCGCATTTCCCGTGATGTCCCTGGCGGACAATTGCGGAGCGTCGTACCCGAGCCAAACGATCGAGGCGCTCGAACGATCGTACTCCTGCGCCCCGATCGCCGTATCCCGCGCCCTCTTCAGATCATTCCTCACGAAATCCTCGTCCAGCGCCGTCCCCAGCCCCGGCACATACGCCGAGACATTCCTCGCGGTATCCGGATTCCCGTACGAGACGATGGCCCGCCCGTTCCCCTCGTCCCCGATCCCCAGCAGATACATCGGCGGATTTCCCCCGGCCCGCAACTGCTCGTCGATCGCTCTCAGCCCCGCCAGCCGCGTCCGCACCCGCTCATCGTCCCCGCCCTGTCCTTCCCAGCCCTCCAACCTCCCGATCAGCAACCGCAAGTTGTCCCTGTTGGCCGCGTCCCTCGCCTCCGCCGGGATCCCGTCCAAGTTCCCGATCTCCGCCGGGAAAACCGCCAAGTACTCCTCGCGCCGCTCCTGCGTCAGTCCGTCCCACCACGCCTTCCGCTCCCCGGGGGACCTGTCCACCGGGATGGCGTCCCGCAGGTACTCGTCCGCCAGCCCGCGCACCGCAGTCGTGTCACCGCTCACGTCCGCCCACATGGCGTCGGTGACGCGCAGACCGTCGCGCGCCGTCAGCTTCCGCAGCGCGCGTGCGTACCGAGCGTCGATCTCCCTCGCCTCGGCGACCGCTCGCGCGATGGCGTCGGCGATCTCCTGGGCCCCGGCCGCGTGGGGGTTCGGGCTCGTCAGCGTCTGCGGTGGGGCCAGCAGCGGCGATACCGCGCTGCCGGCGGCCGTACCTCCCGGGAGCTTCTCCCTCGTCAGCGTGTTCTCGCCCGCCGCCGGATAGCTCACCGAACCGTCCTCATGGACCGTGAACTTCAGACCGCACGCGGTCTCCAGTGCCTCCCGCAGCCTCCGCTGAGGCACCCTCAGCTCGGCGGCGAGGCTGTTCAGGGTCGTACGGACCAATCCGCACTCGGTGTAGACGTACTGGAAGTTGCGGCTCAGTCCGCGCAGCCGCGCCACCGCCGCGTCCGCCGCCTCGCCGTCCTGCGTGGCGGCGAGGCTCGCGACGAGCTGTTTGTCGATCCGGTCCCGTGCCGCGTCCGCCCGGTTGCTCGCCGTGCCCCAGCTGTCGGCCGCCCCCTCCAGCGCCGAACACCTCACCTCGGCCAGCTGACCCCATGTCAGCAAGCCGCCCTCGGCCCCGCCCAGGGCCCCTCCCACAGCCCCGCTCACCGTCCCCCACCACCGGCCGCCTTCGCGAAGGTCGCGGCGATCACCTCGTCGGTCTCCCCCAAGTCCCTCGCGACCGCGCGCAGCTGCCCCGCCAGACTTCCGCACTCCCCCATCGCCGCGTCGATGCGCCGCTCCCACGACCTGCGCACCGTCCACAGCACCGCCGCGACGCCCAGGCCCTCCGTACCGGCGGCCAGCCCCTCGTGCGCGGCGGCGAACTCGGCTCTCACCGGGCCCATGTGCGTACGCAGCGCCTCGGCGGCCCCCGCCGCCCGGATCCAGGGCCCTCCGCTGTGTCTCAAGCCGGGACCGCCACCGTCGCCACCGCCACCACCGCCGCCGTCGCCGCTGCGCGGAGCCGGGACGCCCCCGGTCATATCGATCAGCCGCTGCCAGTTGTCCGAATACGTCGAACGCTCCGAGAACTCCCCATGTCCCGTCATGCCGCACACCTCTGTCCGTTCCTCAGCTCGCGATCTCGGGGCACTTTCCCAAAGCCGGACACGGAGGAATCCCGCACGCGTGCGCGGCTCCACAGGCGGTACGCACGGCGCGGATGCTTGCGGCCACAGGGCATCCGGCCGTCGGCCGGACAGCGCGGCGGCGGTGCCAAGTTCACTCGTACGGTGGGCAAGGAGCGGCAGCCGGACCGAGTCCGGGCTCCAGCGGTTCGACGCGCCTCGGAAGTGCCCGGGACCACAAAGGTGTAACAACGACAGTCATTGCCCGGAGTCACGCTCCGTGATACACAGAGTTACCATATGCGTCCTCGCATACCCGATCCGTGACTGATCGGGGCACCGTCGTCGGTCATATGTGCGGGGATCGGGTAAAGAGAGCCGCCAAGCGGCTTACGAAGGCGGTTCCATCAGCGAAGATAGAGAGTGACCCGTGCCATGGGGCCCGGGCGTGAACGACCCAACAGGGGCGGTGAGTTACATGTACCTGGCGGCCGAAAAGGGCGACATCACCACCATCATCGGTGGCATCGCCCCGAACTGGGGCCCTTTCGGGACACTTGGCAACGAGGCCCGGATCATGATCGAGGTCGTGATGGCGGTGGCCATCCTGCTCTGCCTCGGCATCGCGATCTGGGGCGCGGCCAAGCAGCGGATCGGAGCGACAGCGCTACGGGACACGTTCAGCGCTGAGCAGGGCAAGGGTCTGATCGTGGCCGGACTCACCGGTGTCTTCATCATCGGCTCTCTGGGCACACTCTTCACGATCGTGTACGGGATGGCCGTCTGACCCGCATCCGCCTCGCCCTTCTCCCTCTTCCCTCTTCCCTCTCCCTGCCAACTCCTCCTCCCTCCCGTCCCGCCGGTCCGCACCGGGCGTGCCCGGGTTCACCCTCAACACCACCCGTCCGTCGCACCCACCGGCTGAGGTTGCGTCTCCCTGATGTCGAGTCACCACACCGCGCCCGCGCGGGAACCAGCACGGCTACCGTCGTACTACGCGGACACCGCGGACACCGCGGGACCGCAAACGTCTGAGGGGGCGTACGCGGCATGAGCTTCGGCGACGAGCACGGCTACGGCGGCGACTCGGGCCGTACGGACGACGGCTTCGGCGGCACGGGACAGACGCGTACCCGCCTGCCCGACGGCAGAAGCGGCGACATGTACGGCGGCCCCCGCCGCCCGGCGCGCAGCTCGCGCTCGCTCATCACCGTGGTGGGCGTCGTGGTCCTGCTCATCGCGGCTATCGCGTTCGCGAACCGCGGTGGCGGGGGCGATGCCTCCGACGGCGGCAAGGGCGCGGCCGGACCGGGCGCGGACCCGACGGCGGCGACGGGGGTGAAGCCGGTGACGGGGAAGAACGGGGAGATCCCCTCGGGGTTCGCGCGGGACGAGCAGGGGGCGGCGAGCGCGGCGGCGAACTTCGCGGTGGCGCTCGGTTCCGACGGCATGTTCAGGAAGGACAGCCGGCACGGCATCGTCGACACCGTCTACACCCCTGAGGCGGCGGGCAAGCTCAAAGGTCCGCAAGACGCCGCGTACTCAACGGCGTTCCTTCAGAAGCTCGGGCTGGACGCCGACGGCAATCCGCCTCAGGGCAGCACGTTCGTCACTCGCACGATCCCGGTCGGTACCAAGGTGGAGAGCCTCTCGGGAGACACGGCCAAGGTGTCGGTCTGGTACACGGGCCTGATCGGGATGTCCGGTCCCGACTCCACGGACCCGGTACGCACGACCTGGAAGACCTGGACCTTCGACCTGCGGTGGCTGGGCGACGAGTGGAAGGTCACCGCCGACTCGCAGAAGGACGGGCCGGCCCCCGTCCCCGGCGATGTCGCGGCCTCCACCGCGGACGAGATCAGCAAGGCTGTCGAGCAGTTCGGAGGCTTCACCTATGCCAGGTAGCTCTCGGCGCCGCGCGCGGTCGCTCGTCACCGTGCTGGCGGGCGTGCAGGCCGCGCTCTTCCTGTTCGCGTCACGGGCGGTGGCCGCGCCGACTCCGTCGCCCACCCCGAGTCCCTCCTCCTCCGGGGACTGCAGTCTGCTCTCGGGCCAGGTCCAGGAGCTCTGCGAGAACGGCGAGACCGGAGACTCCAGTTCCCTCGTACCCAGCGCCCCCGACACCCTCGACCCCCTCTCCTCCCTCGCCCGCGGCTGCGGCGACGCCGCCGCCTGGATCGTCGGGAAGCTCAGCGGCGCCGTCAAAGAGACCGCCAACGTCGACTTCACCAACGCCGCCTTCCTCCGCCAGTACGCCGTCGTCTTCGCCGCCTCCACCGTCCTCACCCTCGTCCTCTGGCTCCTCGCCGTCGCCAAGCGCGCCATCCGCGGCGTCCCCCTCACCACCGCGATCTCCGAGGCCATCGGATTCCTCTGGCTGACGGTCCTCGCCTCCGCCTTCACCCCCCTGATCCTCTTCACGATCGTCTCCGCGACCGACGGCGTCACCCAGGTCGTCTCCAGTTCCACCGGCGGACAGACCGACGTCTTCTTCGGCGGCTTCGCCGAGGCTCTCAAGAAAGGCGACGACATCGGCGGCGGGCCGATCATGCTGATCGTCGTCTCGCTCGTGTCGATCCTCGCCGCCGGGGTGCTCTGGCTGGAGCTGGTGATCAGAGCCGCGCTCCTGTACGTAGGGGCGCTCCTCGGCACCGTCGTCTACGCGGGGCTCGTCGACAAGAACATGTGGGGGCACGTCCGCCGCTGGGCCGGGATCATGATCGCCGTCATCATGGTCAAGCCCGTCATCGTGATCGTCCTCGGCCTCGCCGGGGCGCTCTCCGCCGACAGCGGGCCCGACGCGGTCTCCGCCGTCGTGTCCGGTCTCGCCATCATCCTGCTGGCGATCTTCGCCTCCGCGATGATCTACCGCTTCGTGCCCGGCTTCGGCGACGAGATCGCCTCCTCCCGTTCCAACCGGAAGCAGGCCACGGACGGCTCCCAGGCCGCCGCCGTCATCAGCTCCCCCGCCGCTCTCGTCTCCCAGGGCATCAAGACCCACAGCAGCCGCAACCACCAGCAGGGCGACGGCAGCGGAGGCGGCGGAGGTGGCCGGCCCGCCAATGCCGTCTCCGGCGGCGTCGCCGCGCACAGCTCGCGCGGCTCCTCGTCCGGGGGCGGGGGCGGCGGGCCCGTGCCGTCCCCCGCGCCCCCGCCCCGCGGCGGCGGCCCGACCAGCGGCACCCCGCACAGCTCACGCGGCACCGGTAGCGGCAACAACAGCACAGGAGGTAGAGGGCGTTGACGACCCAGTCACCACCGATCGCGCCCCGTCGCACGTATCTCATCGGCCGCGCCAGGCCGAACGCGATCGTCGGCAAGAACCGCGAGACCGGCGAGATCGCCCTGATCATCGCCGGCGCCTTCGTCGGCATGATGTGCGGTCTGCTGGTCCCCGTCCTGTCCCTGCGGATCGTGACGCTGACGGGGTTCCCGCTCATCGCGCTCGCCGCGGTGTACGTGCCGTACAAGCACCGCACGTTCTACAAGTGGTTCGAGATCAACCGCAGCTACAAGCGCAGCCTGCGCCGCGGTACGGTCTACCGCTCCGCCGCCATGGAGGCCGGTACGAGCCTCGACGGCCGCGAGGTCGAGGTCGGCCCGCCCCCGGGCATCGGCCGTATCAACTGGCTGGCGGCGCCCTTCGGCCCGGACGAGATCGCCGTCCTGCTGCACGCCGACCGCCGTACCGTCACCGCCGCCATCGAGATCGAGGGCCCCGGCGTCGGGCTGCGCGACAGCGAGGACCAGGAGGCCCTCGTCGACCGCTTCGGCACGCTCCTCAAGCATGTCGCCAACGGCGACGGCTTCGTCACCCGGCTCCAGATGCTCGCCCGTACGCTGCCCGCCGACCCCGACGCGCACGAGAAGGACGTGGCCCAGCGCGGCGACTCCTCCTCCCCCGGCTGGCTCCGCGATTCGTACGACCAGCTCCAGTCGATGGTCTCCACCTCCAGCGAGCAGCATCGCGCGTATCTCGTCGCGTGCATGCACTACACCCGCGAACTGGCCGCCGAGGGCCAGGCCATGGCCCGCGCCGCCCGTCAGGCCGGCGGTACGAAGAGACTCGACCGGGACGCGGGCCTCGCCGTCGTCATGGCCCGTGAGCTGACCGACATCTGCGCCCGGCTCGCCGAGGCGGACATCCGCGTGCGCCAGCCGCTCGGACAGGGCCGGCTGTCCTCCCTCGTGCACTCGATGTACGACCCGGACCACCCCATCGACCACATCCAGGCCATGACGAAACGAAACGCCTGGCCGGCCGAGCTGGACGCGATGGAACCGACGTATCTTCAGGCCAAGACGCGCGAGTCGTCCACGCGCGCGCCCTGGTGCCACTCCACCGCCTGGGTCAAGGAGTGGCCGATGACGCCGGTCGGCGTGAACTTCCTGGCCCCGCTGCTCGTCCACACCCCCGATGTGATCCGTACGGTCTCGGTCACCATGGACCTCGAACCGACCGAGATCGCCATCGAGCGGATGCTGACCGAGAAGACGAACGACGACGCGGAGGCGAGCCGCGCCGCCAAGATGAACCGCACCGTCGACCCGCGCGACATCGCCGCGCACGGCCGGCTGGACCAGCGGGGTGAAGATCTCGCCAGCGGGGCGGCGGGGGTCAACCTCGTCGGGTACATCACAGTGTCGTCCAGGTCGCCCGAGGCCCTGGCCAGGGACAAGAGGACGATCAGGGCGTCGGCCGGCAAGTCGTATCTGAAACTGGAGTGGTGCGACCGCGAGCACCACCGCGCCTTTGTGAACACGCTGCCGTTCGCGACCGGCATCCGCCGTTAGCGCGGTTCATCGCCTCCGACCGAGCCATACCGTCCGTACCCTCACCCTCACCCTCACCGTCACCGACACCGCCGATAGCCGACGAGCCGAAAGGGGCCTGTGGTGCGAGATCCGCTGTCCGTCCTCACGGATGCCTTCACCAGCTTCCTCTTCGGGAAGGTGGAGACGACCCGGCTGCCCGTCCGTACGTCGACGGGCCAGGCCCAGGCCGTCTATCTGCCGACCGCGGCCCCCGGCCTCGGTGACTCCGGCGTGATCATCGGCCGCGAGGTCTACAGCGGCAAGGGATACATCTACGACCCCTTCCAGCTGTACGGGCAGCAACTCCCCGCCCCGCACTGGCTCGTCCTCGGCGAGTCCGGCAACGGGAAGTCGGCGCTGGAGAAGACATACGTCCTGCGTCAACTGCGCTTCCGCGACCGTCAGGTCGTCGTCCTGGACGCCCAGGGCGAGGACGGCGCGGGCGAGTGGAACCTCATCGCCCAGGAGCTGGGTATAACCCCCATCCGGCTCGACGCGATGGCGGCCCTGGACCACGGCATCCGCCTCAACCCCCTCGACCCGGCGATCACCACGACCGGGCAGCTCGCCCTGCTCCGTACGATCATCGAAGTCGCCATGGGACACGGCCTGGACGAGCGCTCCGGCTTCGCGCTCAAGGTCGCGCACGCCTATGTGAACGAGACGATCATCAACCGCCAGCCCGTGCTGATGGACATCGTCGAGCAACTGCGCCACCCCGAGCCCGAGTCGGCCGAGGCCATGAATGTCGACCTGGACGATGTACGGGCCTGGGGCCTGGACGTCGCGCTGGTCCTCGACCGGCTGGTCGACGGTGACCTGCGGGGCATGTTCGACGGACCGACGACCGTCGGGATCGATCTGGACGCCCCCCTGATCGTCTTCGACCTCTCGCACATCGACCGCAACTCGATCGCGATGCCGATCCTGATGGCGATCGTGGGCGTCTGGCTGGAACACACCTGGATCCGCCCCGACCGCAGGAAGCGCATCTTCCTGGTCGAGGAGGCCTGGCACATCATCAACTCCCCGTTCGTCGCCCAGCTCTTCCAGCGGCTGCTGAAGTTCGGCCGGCGGCTCGGTCTGTCGTTCGTGGCGGTGGTCCACCATCTCTCCGACGTGGTCGACGGCGCGGCGGCCCGGGAGGCCGCGGCCATCCTCAAGATGGCGTCGACCCGGACGATCTACGCCCAGAAGGCGGACGAGGCGAGAGCCACGGGCCGGGTGCTCGGTTTGCCTCGGTGGGCGGTGGAGATCATTCCGACCCTCACGCCCGGTATCGCGGTCTGGGACGTCAACGGCAACGTCCAGGTCGTCAAGCATCTGGTGACGGAAGCGGAACGGCCCCTGGTCTTCACCGACCGGGCGATGACCGAGAACTCCCAAGCATCGGACGCCGCGGACGCCCTGGAACTGGAAGGCAGACTGCCGGACGACATGCGGGCCGCGGAGTGGGAGGCGGAACAGCGGGCGGCCCTCCTGGAAAGGCAACGGCAGTTGAACGAGTCCTCCGAGTCGACGGTGGCGTGACCATGCCGCGTCACCACGACGGTCAGCACTACCAGGGGGACGCCCGGAGCGGTGGGATCCCCGACGGACTGCTCGTGGGTCTGCTCGGCTTCCTGCTCGGGCTGGCCGTGCTGGTCTGGACGGCGACCGGACTCGCGGGGTTGTTCACCCACGGCGCCTGGCCGCGGGGGGTGACCTTTACGCGCACGCCGCTGGCGATACGTCAGCTCGTGCAGGCGCCGCACGACATCACGGGCGCCTGGCCGGACACCCCGGCGGGGGAACTTTCCGGATACGGCCTGTTCTGGGGCCTGCTGATAAGCCAGATGATGGTCCTGGTCGTGCTCACGGTGTTCGTGCTCGGAGTGGCGACCCGCTACCGCGTGGTACGCGCGCGCCGACGGGATGCCGTATCGAACCAGGCACCGAGCCGGGCGCCGAGCCGGGCGCCGGCCCCGGACCCGGCCCCGACGCTCAGCAAGGAGCGATACCTGTCGGACGTCGCGACGACGGCCGTGCCCAATCCCCCGTCGGTACCAGAACCAGCACCGGCGCCTACCTCTGTCCAGGCTGCCGCCCCCGCACCCGCTCCCTTCCCCACGGCCGCTCCCTTCCCCATCCCCGCTCCCGCTCCCGCACAGGCCGCCGCCGTCCCCGCCCCCCGCGTGCGATACGGCGACCCCCTCGCCCGCCGTCCAACCGCCGTCCAGGCCGTCCTGGACGCCGAGGGACCGGCCCTCGTCGTCACCTCCGACCCGACCGTGTGGTCCGAGACCAAGGACGCGCGGGCCAAGCTCGGCCCCGTCCTCGTCTACGACCCCGGCCATGTCTGCGACACCCCGGCCCGGCTCCACTGGTCCCCCACCGCCGGATGCGACGACGCCGCCACGGCCGCCGCCCGTGCCGCCGCACTGCTCTCCCCCGTACGCCCGCACGCCCTGCTCGACGCCGCCATGGCCGACACGGCGGAGACGCTGCTGCGCTGCTGGCTGCATGCCGCCGCGGTGGAGTCGCGGCCGTTCAAACAGGTGCACCGCTGGGCACAGGGCAAGAACGCCCATGAGGCCGTCCGGATCCTCCGTACCCACCCCAAGGCCGCCTCCGGTCTCGCGGGTCTGCTGGAGTCCGCGCTCACCGCGCATCCCGAACGCCGTGAGGTCTCCCAGCAGTTGACGGCCCGTGCGCTGTCGTCCCTGTCCTCGATCCATATCCGCGACTCCTGCACACCCAACCGAACCGATTCCCTCGCGCTGGATTCTTTTGTGAACGAGGGGGGCACTCTGTATGTGGTGGGTGAGCCGATCGAAGATCCGCGCTCCCGCCCGGGTGCGATGCCTCTGCTCACCGCACTCGCCTCGAACGTGGTCGAGCACGGCCGCCGCATGGCCGCACGGTCATCTGACGGTCGGCTCGACCCACCAATGACCTGCGTCCTGGACGATGTCGCGGCCGTGGCCCCGCTGCCCCAGCTTCCGGAGCTGCTCTCCACCGGTCATGACCGTGGTCTGCCGACCCTGGCCCTCCTCCGGTCGCGACAGCAGGGCCTGGACCGCTGGCCGCACTATGAACTGCCGGTCCCCGACAGCGTCTGAGGTACGGAGAGGCCCGTACGGCTCGCACACGCTCGGGAAGGCCCGTACAACTTCACGAAGGCCCGTACAACTTCAAGAAGGCCCACACCCCGCTCGCCACGAACTTCTCCACCTCGGCCGCGCTCAGCCGCACCGCGCCGAAGAACGACTCCAGCGTGAGGCCGCCGATGAGCAGGCTCAGATGCCGTGCCGCCGCGTCGGCGTCATCGATGTCGAACAGCCCCTGACCTGCGAGCACGCGCAGCCGCTCCGCGAGATCGGCGCGTACCGCCAGCGGGCCGACGCGCTGCCACTCCTCGATCACATCGGCCGGCATCCGCGGCCCCTCGGTGATGATCTGGCGTACGAGCGCGAAGTGTTCGGGGTGCTTGGAGTTCTGGCCGACCCAGTCGCGTCCGAGGGCCAATAGGTCCGCCTCGATGTCGGCCGCCCTTCCGAAGTGCCGGAAGTGCCGGTCGAAGAGGTCCGTGGAGTCGGCCGTCACGGAGGCGGCGCTCTCCAGGAAGACCGCGCGGAAGAGTTCTTCCTTGTCGGTGAAGTGGTTGTAGATGGTGCGCGTGGAGACACCCGCCTCGGCGGCGATCGCGTCGACGCTCGCCCGCGTGTACCCCTCGCGCCCGAAGACCGTACGCGCGCCCCGCTCGATGGCCTGGCGTTTCTCCAGCAGCCCCTTGCGCGGCAACCCCGTGCGCGGAGGCTTTTGTGCACCCGAGCCCCGCGCCGCCCCCGCCTCCTGCTCTCGTTCCCGCTCCCGCTCCCCGCTCGCCATGGTGCGCCCCCCTCAGAAATTACAACGCCCGTTGCAATGATTTCCATACACGTTGTACTTTACCTTCATGTCCCACGCACAGGCCGAGGACCCGGCGGCCGAGGCCCACGCGGCCCCGCCTCGCAGAAGCCGCGTCGCGCCGACCCTCGCGGTCGTCCTGCCGGACCGGCGCTGCTGGTCCACCAGTTGCTCCGGCCTCCGCGCACCCGCCGCCGCACCACACCGCAAGTGCCGGCGACCGGACACCAGCAGCCACCAGCAGCAGCCACCTCGGCCTCATCCAACACGCTGACCTGACTTGATCCGCCCCGACCACATAGCGCCCTTGAGGAGCAACGCCATGTCCGCCCTGTCCACTCAGCCGACCAACCCGGCCGACCCGATACAGCTCGTCGTCATCATCGGCAGCACCCGCGAAGGCCGTCTCGGCCCCACCGTCGGCCACTGGTTCACCACCCTGGCCGCCGACCACAGCAGCACCGAGGTCGACCTCATCGACCTCGCCGACACCGAACTCCCCGCCGTCCACCCCGACTGGGGTACGGAACCCACCCCGGCCCTGGTCGAGCTGTCCGCCCGTCTCGGCGCGGCCGACGCGTTCGTCGTCGTGACACCCGAGTACAACCACAGCTTCCCGGCGATCCTGAAGCACTTCATCGACCTCCACCGCGAGGAATGGCAGGCCAAGCCGGTCGGTTTCGTCTCGTACGGCGGCGTGGGCGGCGGGCTGCGCGGCGTCGAGCAACTGCGGCTGGTCTTCGCCGAGCTGCACAGCACGACGGTGCGCGAGACCGTCAGCTTCCACAAGGTCACGAGCGATGTCTTCGCCCCCGACGGCACGGCCCACGACTCGGAAGGCGCCGCCGGAGCCGCCAAGACGATGCTGGACCAACTCGACTGGTGGGGACGCGCGCTGCGAACGGCGCGGACGGAGCATCCGTACAGCGTCTGACGATCCGCCCTCCCCAGGAGGAATCCCACCAGGAGGAATCACCGGGAGAAGTTTCAGGGGCGGTCGATCACCAGCTCCAGTTCCTTCCCGGGGGCCACCGAAGGCTTGCCCTCCAACGACAGAGACCTGCCGGTCGGTACGAATCCCAGCTTGCGATAGGCGGCCTGTGCCCGCGCGTTCCCCTCGTGGACATGGAGCCGCACGCGCGCGAGCCACGGCTCGTCCAGCGACCACGCCCAGTCGAGCGCGGCATCGACCAGCGCCCCGAGCAGCCCGGTCCCACGCTGCTCGGGGCGTACGAACACCGCGACGAGATGCCCCTGCGCCCGCTCGGACGTGGCCCCCAGGAAGTCCGTTCCGCCGGCCTCCTCGATCAGCAACGTCACCGTCCCCGACCATGTCCCGTCCGGCGCCTCGGCGATGAACTGCCCCGCCCTGACCCCATGCCGGGGCGAGGTCCCGGCCGCCCGCGCCTGCCAGAAGGAATCGGGCTGTTCCAGAGCTTCTTCGTGCGTCTCAAGGAATGCCACCGGCGCTGCCGGATCCTGGAGCGAGGCGAGACGGATGTCCTTGGCCTTTGCCCATTCGTCGGGCCGTACGGCACGAATCACGTGGTTCATCCACCGATCCTCCACGCCACGCGGCCTCTCACGCAACGAGATATCACCGGTGAACCCTGTAGGACCCCGTAGAAACCCCCATAGAACGCAGGAATGCCCTGCACCAGAAGGTGCAGGGCATTCCCACAACAATTGTTCGGCAGCGTCCTACTCTCCCACAGGGTCCCCCCTGCAGTACCATCGGCGC
>NZ_JBIWLW010000023.1:0-148081 GCF_044766385.1 Streptomyces sp. NPDC102274
GGCACCGCTGGCGCCTACGCCGTCAAGCCCAGGCGCGAGCCAGCCACTACCGCACCCGACGTAACCGACAGTGACACCACCGGCTGTAGTACTAGATGCAATACCGGGTATCGGACCTAGATGACCAGACTCAGCAGCGCCGCCACCACGAAGCCCGCCATCGACAGCACGGTCTCCAGGACCGTCCAGGACTTCAGGGTGTCGCGCTCCGATATGCCGAAGTACTTCGCGACCATCCAGAACCCGCCGTCGTTGACATGCGAGGCGAAGATCGAGCCCGCCGAGATCGCCATGATGATCAGGGCGAGATGCGCCTGCGAGAGGTCCTGGCCCTCGACCAGCGGCACGACGATACCGGCCGTGGTGACGATCGCGACCGTCGCCGAGCCCTGGGCGACGCGCAGGACGACCGAGATCAGCCAGGCCAGCAGGATGACCGGCAGGCCGACGTCGTTGAAGGTGTCGGCGAGGGCGTCCGCGATCCCGCTGCCCTTGAGGACCGCGCCGAAGACACCGCCGGCGCCGACGACGAGCAGGATGTTGCCGACCGGCTTGAGCGAGGCGGTGGAGACAGTCTCCAGGGACTTGCGGGACCAGCCCCGCCTGATGCCCAGCAGGTAGTACGCGAGCAGCAGCGCGATCGTCAGCGCCACGAAGGGGTGGCCGAAGAACTCGATGACCGAGCGGCCCGTCGACGGGTCGAGGGCGATCGACGAGAAGGTCGCGAGCAGGATCAGGAGGAGCGGGGTGCCGATGATCGCGAGGACCGTGCCGAGCGCGACCGGCGTCTCCCGGGGGGTGACACCCGCGGCGCGCTGCTCGGCGGCGACCGCGGCCTTGGCCTCCTCCGCCGCCTCGACCATGTCCTGCGGAACCTCGACGAAGATGCGCTTCCCGATCCAGGCGGCGTAGCCCCACGCGGCGAGAACGGCCGGGACGCCGACTATGACGCCCATCAGGATGACCCAGCCGAGGTCCACCTTGAAGAGTCCTGCCGCGGCCACCGGGCCGGGGTGCGGGGGCAGGAAGGCGTGGGTCATCGAGAGGCCGGCGAGCAGTGGCATCGCGTACAGCATGATCGATTTGCCGGACCGTTTGGTGGCGGCGTACACGATCGGCGCGAGCACGAAGATGCCGACGTCGAAGAAGACCGGGATACCGAAGACGACACCGGTGACGCCCATGGCGAGCGGGGCGCGCTTCTCGCCGAAGAGGTTCAGCAGCCGGGCGCTCAGCACCTCGGCGCCGCCGGACACTTCGAGGATCGCGCCGAGCATGGTGCCGAGTCCGATGATGATCGCGACATGGCCGAGGATGCCGCCCATCCCGGTCTCGATCATCGAGACGGCGGCGGACTTCTGGACCGTACCGAAGAGTTCGGTGACGGAGAGACCCGCCGCGAGGCCGACGGCTATGGAAACGCCGAGCAGCGCCACGAAGGGCTGGAGCCTGACCTTGATGATCAGGAAGAGGAGCAGGACGATGCCGAGGGCGGCGACGGTCAGCAGACCGGCGGTGCCGTCCATCAGGAACAGCAGACCCCCGGTGTGGGGCGGGGTCTCTGGTGGTGCGTCAGCGGCGAGCAGCATGGGGAGCCTCTAGGTCGTGGGCATGGGGGGATCACGACACGGCGCCCGGTCGGCGGGCGCCGTGCCGTACGGCGGCGCGGATACGCGTAAGACGTTCAGCGGTGCGGGTTTCCGGGACAGGGACGACGGGCGACGGAGGGACGGAGCGGCGGCGCGATGGAGCTACGGCTCAGCCGAGGACGGCCAGCGCGTCGATCTCGATCAACAGCCCCTTGGGCAGGCCCACATACACCGTCGTACGGGCGGCGGGCGCTTCCTTCAGACCCTGCTCGCCGAAGTAGGTGTTGTAGATCTCGTTCATCTCGGCGAAGTGGTCGACGTCGGTGAGGTAGACGCGCATCATCATGACGTCGTCCCAGCTCGCGCCGCCCTCCTCCAGGATCGCCTTGACGTTGGCGAAGGTCTGGAGGGTCTGCTCGCGCAGGGTCGGGCCCGCGACGGTGGGCGCCTGGCCCTCGACGGCCGGAAGGAAGCCGACCTGGCCCGCGACCTGAAGGATGTTGCCCTTGCGGACGCCGTGCGAGAACTTCGCCGGCGGGGTGGTGTGTGTCGCCGGGGTCAGCGCGGTCTTGGCGGTCTTGTCGGTCATGAAGCGTCCTTGCTGGGACTGGGGTGGGTGTTGCCGGAATACTCCCCGCTGATCGCGTCGGCGGTACGACGCACCAGCGGGAGCAGGGTGAGGAGTTCCTCGGCGGTGACGACGACATTCGGCGCGGAGACCGACATGGCGGCGACGACCCGGCCGTCCGCACCGCGGATGGGTGCGCCGACGCAGTTGATGGACTCCTCGTGGCCGCCGAGATCGGTGGCCCAGCCCTGTTCGTGTACGGTCGCCAGCTCCTTGAGGAAGGCGGCCGCGTTGGGGCTCGAACGGGGCGTGTACATGGGGTAGTCGAGGCGTTCGGCGAGCGCGCGGCGCTCCGCCTCGGGGAGGTCGGCGAGCAGCAGCTTGGCGACGGCGGCCACGGTGATCGCCACCGGTTTGCCGATCCGCGAGTACATCCGGACCGGGTAACGGCTCTCGACCTTGTCGATGTAGAGGACCTCGCCGTCCTCGTACACCGCGAGATGGACGGTATGGCCGCACTGGCTGTTGAGCGCGACCAGATGGGGGTGGGCGATGTCGCGCATGTCGAGATTCTCGACGGCCTCCTGGGCGAGCGCGAAGAGGCGCGCGCCGAGGCGGTAGCGGTTGTCCTGCTGGCGGTAGACGAGTCCGTGTTCATGCAGCGTACGGAGCAGCCGGAGCGCGGTGGACTTGTGGACGCCGAGCCGGTCGGCGACCCTCCCGAGGTCGGCGGGCCCCTGGGCGAGCAGCGGCAGAATGCTCAGTGCCCGGTCGACGGTCTGGCTCATGGGGTACGTACCTCCTGCTCCGTGACCGCCGTCCAGCCGGGGCCGAGACGAAGTGTGCCCCAGGCGGCGGCGTCGAGGTCCACGAGCCGGTCGGCGTCCGCCCGGGAGGGTGGCGTACCGAGGTCTCCGGGGACGGTGAGGGTCGCCGCGGCCGTCAGATGGCCGTGCCGGAGCCGGGCGGCGGCGGGCAGACCGCGGAGGGTCGCGGAGAGGAATCCGGCGGCGAAGGCGTCCCCGGCGCCGACGGGTGCGACGACATCGACGCGCAGCGCGGGCACGGACGTGACGGTGTCGGCGCCCTCGTCGCCTTGGCCCCCGTCGCTTTGGCCTCCCCCGTCGCCTTGGCCCCCGGTAACGCGGCCCGCGTCCACGCCGCCCACTTCCCGCTCGTACACCGTCGCCCCCGCGCTCCCCCGCTTCACCACCAGCGTCGCCGGCTCCGGGAGCGCGGCCCGGATCGCGTCCCCGCCGTGCAGGCCCCACGCCTCGGCCGCCTCGTCCTCACCGACGAAGACCAGATCGGCGCCCCGGGCGAGATCCAGCAGGACGCGGGCGCCCGAGCCGTCGCGCCAGAGCCCAGGACGGTGGTTGACGTCGAAGGAGAGCAGCGGGCGTCCCGGCGCGCGGGCGGTCAGCTCACGCATCAGGGCGAGGCAGTCGTCCGAGAGCGCGGCCGTGATGCCCGACACGTGCAGCAGGCGCCCGGCCCACAGGTCGTCGTACGACAGGGTCCCCGGCGCCATCGCGGAGGCGGCGGAGCCCGCCCGGTAGTAGGCGACCTCGTGCGCGTCGGTGGCGCGGTCCGTCGCCGTACGGAAGTAGATGCCGGTGGGCCGGTCCGGGTCGCGGCGTACGCCCGAGGTGTCGACCCCGTACGCGGCGATCGCGTCGACGAGATGGTCGCCGAAGCCGTCGGCGCCGACCCGGCTGACCCACTTGACGGTGTGCCCGGCCGCGGCCAGCGCGCAGGCGACATTGGATTCGGCGCCGCCGATCGTACGGGCGAAGGAGGGGACGTCGGCGAGGCGGCCCGGGAGCGAGGGCAGGAAGGTGACCATGGATTCACCGAGGCAGACGACATCCACGCCGGGGTGGAGGTCCGTGTCTACGGTTCCGGTCACTCTGGGGCTCCTCGCCGCTCGACCGGCCCGCGCCGGTCACCGTGACGGGTCACCATTGACCCGCTGTCGGCTCGGATGTTAGACAGCCCTGAGCGATATGCGCAATGGTCATTGCATGTAGTGCAACGATATCGACAGTGGGGAGGCTCCATGGCCGCCGGACGACGAACGGACGAGCTGAACGAGCTCAAGGGGCCCAAGGGGCTCAAGGAATTGAGCGACGAGCGCGTCGACCACCGCTTCAAGGCCCTCCCGCCGGACGCCGACGGCCTCACCGTCGGCGCACTCGCCGCCGAGCGCCGCTCCCTGTTCACCGGTGGCTTCACCACCCCGGTCCTCGCCCTCTCCGCCGAGTCGGTCGAGCACAACCTCGCGCTCCTGGAGACCTACTCCGAGCGCCACGGCCTCGCCTTCGCCCCGCACGGCAAGACCTCCATGTCCCCGCGGCTCTTCGCGCGCCAGCTGGAGCACGGCGCCTGGGGCATCACCGCCGCCGTGCCCCACCAGGCCCGCGTCTACCGCGCGTTCGGCATCCAGCGGATCTTCCTCGCCAATGAAGTGGTCGACGCGGCGGCGCTGCGCTGGCTCGCCGCCGAGCTGGACCGCGACCCCGGCTTCCGCCTCATCTGCTACGTCGACTCCGTGCGCGGCGTCGAGCTGATGGACGAGGCCCTGCGCGCCGCCGGCGCCGGCCGCCCGGTGGAGGTCGTGGTCGAGCTGGGCGCCGGTGAGGGGGCGCGTACCGGCGCGCGTACGGAGGCGGAGTGCGCGGCGGTCGCGGACGCGGTGGCCGCCGTACCGACCCTGCGGCTGACCGGGGTCGCCGGTTACGAGGGCGAGGTGCCGGGAGCGGACGGCGAGAAGGTCCGCGCCTGGCTGCGCCGACTGGTCGCGCTGGCCGCGGAGTTCGACGCGGCGGGGCGGTTCGGGGACACGGACGAGATCGTGCTCAGCGCGGGCGGCAGCGCGTGGTTCGACGCGGTCGCCGATGTCTTCGCGGAGGTCCCCGCCCTCTCCCGGCCCGTGCTGAAGCTGCTGCGCTCCGGCGCGTACGTCTCGCACGACGACGGCCATTACCGCCATCTCACCCCCTTCAACCGCGTTCCAGAGGAGGGTTCCCTCCAGCCCGCCTTCCGGCTCTGGGCGCAGGTCGTCTCCCGTCCGTCGGCCGGGCAGGCGTTCGTCAACGCCGGTAAGCGGGACGCGGCGTACGACCTCGATCTGCCGGTGGCGCAGGTGGTACGGGACGGCAGGACCGGCGAGATCCGCCCGGCGGCGGGGATCACGGTGACGGGCCTGTCCGACCAGCACGGCTGGCTGACCACGGCGCCCGAAGCCGCCCTGGAGGTCGGCGACTGGGTGGGCATGGGGCTGTCCCACCCCTGTACGTCGTTCGACAAGTGGCAGCTGATCCCGCTGGTGGAGGCGGACGGCACGGTCACCGACCTCGTCCGTACGTTCTTCTGAGGAGCCCGCACATGGATCTCGTCATTCGCGACGTACGGGTCATCGACGGCACGGGCGGCCCTTCGTACCGCGCCGATGTCGGCGTCGAGGACGGCCGTATCGCGGCGATACGGCGCGAGGGCGAGCCGCGTCCGTCCGGCGCCCGCGTCCTGGACGCCGCCGGGCTCGCCCTCTCCCCCGGCTTCATCGACATGCACGCGCACAGCGATCTCGCCCTGCTGCGCGACCCCGACCACTCCGCGAAGGCCGCGCAGGGCGTCACCCTCGAAGTGATCGGCCAGGACGGGCTGTCGTACGCGCCCGTGGACGACGCGACCCTCGCGCAGGTCCGGCAGACGATCACCGGCTGGAACGGCGGTGCGCCCGGGGACACCACCGTCGACTTCGACTGGCGCACGGTCGGCGGCTATCTCGACCGGCTCGACCGCGCCTTCGAGGGCCAGGGCTTCGACGGCGGGGGCATCGCGGTCAACGCCGCGTATCTGGTCCCGCAGGGCACGGTCCGTATGTACGCGGTCGGCTGGGACGACCGGCCCGCCACGGACGCCGAACTCGCCCGCATGAAGCAATTGGTGGCCGAGTCGATGGAGCAGGGCGCGGTCGGGATGTCCTCGGGGCTGACCTACACGCCCGGGATGTACGCGAACGACTCGGAACTGGCCGAGCTGTGCCGGGTGGTGGCGCGGTACGACGGCTACTACTGCCCGCATCACCGCTCGTACGGCGCCGGTGCGCTCCAGGCGTACGAGGAGATGGTGACGCTCACCCGGAAGGCGGGCTGCGCCCTGCATCTCGCCCACGCCACCATGAACTTCGGTGTGAACAAGGGCAGGGCGCCCGAGTTGCTCACACTGCTCGACGAGGCCCTGGGCGCGGGCGCGGACATCTCGCTCGACACGTATCCGTACACCCCCGGGTGCACGACGCTCGTCGCGATGCTGCCCAGTTGGGCGAGTGAGGGCGGTCCCGACGCGATCCTGGAGCGGCTGCGCGACGGGGCGACCGCCGAGAGGATCCGCCACCACATGGAGGTCATCGGCGCGGACGGCTGTCATGGCGTGCCCATCGAGTGGGACACCATCGAGATCTCCGGCGTCTCGGCCCCCGGTCTCGCGGACCATGTCGGCAGGACGGTCGCGGACTCGGCGGCGCGGGCGGGCGAGGCCCCGTGGACGACGGCGCGCAGGCTGCTGATCGAGGACCGGCTCGGCTCGACGATCCTCCAGCATGTGGGACACGAGGAGAACGTCCGGCAGATCATGCGCCACCGCGTCCACACGGGCGGCAGCGACGGCATCCTCCAGGGCGCGAAGCCGCATCCGCGCGCCTATGGCACGTTCCCGCACTATCTCGGCCGGTACGCGCGGGAGCTGGGTGTCCTGACCCTGGAGGAGTGCGTGGCGCACCTCACCGCTCGCCCCGCCGCCCGGCTCCGGCTCCCCGACCGGGGCCTGGTCCGCGAGGGCTACCGCGCGGACCTGGTCCTCTTCGACCCGGACACCGTCGCGGCGGGCTCCACCTTCGAGAAACCACGCACGCCGCCGGTGGGCATCCCGCATGTGCTGATCGACGGCCGGTTCGTGATCGAGGACGGCCGCCGCACGAATGTCCTGGCGGGCCGCTCGGTGCGCCGCACCACCTGAACGGCCGATCCCGGCCGGCCGGCGGCCGAGAGCGCCCGGCTCACCGCGGCAAGAAGAATGCCCCGGCGACCACGTGATGGCCGCCGGGGCATTCTCCGATCGCTCAGGCCGAGGCCAGGCGCAGCACCAGCGCGGCGACGGCGAGCAGGAAGAGGACGACGACCGGCGCGATCGCGTAGTCCTTGGCCCGCAGATGCGTGACGGCGGCGCCGATGAAGTAGAGGACCACGCCGATCGCGGCGGCGGCGCCGAGCAGCGGCACCCAGAGCCCGACGATCAGTCCGACAGCGCCCGCCGCCTTCAGCGTGGCAAGGCGCGGCAGCCAGCTCTCGGGCACACCGAGCCCGAGCATCGAGCCGACGATCTTCTCCTGCCGGGTGAAGGTACCGACGGCGGAGCCGGTCAGGGCGACGGCGAGCAGGATGCCGACGACGGCATAGGCGATGAACACGATGACCTCTCGGAAGACATGGATGGCGACTGTCGGCCGCGGGGCACGGGCCTCTGGGAACCGGCCAAGCGGGACGGGTCGAGCGGAACTGCCACCGACCGGGCCCGGCCGATTTCCTCAGTACCTTATTTTAAGTAAGCGAGATCCGCCAGACCCGCGCGCACCGCCCGGCGCGCGCGACGGCGTCGCGAGGCGGGCGAAGTGGTTCTGCGGGGGCGAAGTGGTTCGGACGTGGCCAAAACCACCGGGCACCCCCGCCCGCGGCGCCGTAAGGTGGCCGCCATGCAGGTCATCCAGTCGACGAAGCTCGCCAACGTCTGTTACGAGATCCGGGGCCCGGTCCTCGATGAGGCGATGGCCCTGGAAGCAGCGGGCCACCGCATCCTCAAGCTCAACACCGGCAACCCCGCGGCCTTCGGCTTCGAGTGCCCGCCGGAGATCCTTGAGGACATGCTCCGCAACCTGTCCGGCGCACACGGCTACGGCGACGCGAAGGGGCTGCTGTCCGCGCGCCGCGCGGTGATGCAGCACTACCAGACCAAGGGCATCGAGCTGGGCGTCGAGGACATCTATCTCGGCAACGGCGTCTCCGAGCTGATCCAGATGTCGATGCAGGCGCTGCTGGACGACGGCGACGAGGTGCTCGTACCCGCCCCGGACTATCCGCTGTGGACCGCCTCGGTCTCGCTCGCGGGCGGTACGGCCGTGCACTACCGCTGTGACGAGCAGGCGGACTGGATGCCGGACCTCGCCGACATCGAGCGGAAGATCACCGATCGGACCAAAGCGATCGTGATCATCAATCCGAACAATCCGACCGGCGCCGTCTACGGCGAGGAGATGCTCGGCGCGCTCACCGAGATCGCCCGCCGCCACCATCTGATCGTCTGCTCCGACGAGATCTACGACCGGATCCTCTACGACGGGGCCACCCACACCCCGACCGCCGCCGTCGCGCCCGATCTGCTCACCCTCACCTTCAACGGGCTCTCCAAGAACTACCGGGTGGCCGGGTTCCGCTCCGGCTGGCTGGCGGTCTGCGGCCCCAAGGCGCACGCCGCGTCGTACATCGAGGGGCTGACGATCCTGGCCAATATGCGGCTGTGCGCCAATATGCCGTCGCAGCACGCGGTGGCCACGGCGCTGAACGGCCGGCAGTCGATCCAGGATCTGGTGCTGCCGGGCGGCCGGATCCTGGAGCAGCGGAACACCGCGTACGACCTGCTCACCTCGATCCCGGGCGTGACCTGCGTAAAGCCCAAGGGCGCGCTCTATCTCTTCCCCCGGCTCGACCCCAAGGTCTACAAGATCAAGGACGACCGGCAGATGGTGCTCGATCTGCTGCGCACCGAGAAGATCATGGTCGTGCACGGCACGGGGTTCAACTGGCCGGAACCGGACCACTTCCGGATCGTGACGCTGCCCGCGGCCCAGGATCTGGCCGACGCGGTGACCAGGATCGGCAGGTTCCTGGAGGGATATTCCCAGCCGTAGCCCGCCGCGGTCACTCTTTCGGCGGACACCGCCGGCAGTCGGTCAACGCCGACAGCCGTCAGACCGCTCTCAACTTTAGACTGAATCCAAGGTAGGATGGTCTCCTGACCACGCCAGGAGGCCCTCCTATGTACGAGCCGATCCGTACCAAGTCGGTCCACGCGCTGGCCGACACCGCCGACTTCCCCCACCGCACCCGCGAGGAAGAGCTGAACATCCAGCTCGCCGGGCATCTCTCCGCGCTGCTCGCCGTCACGGACGAGCTCGGCCTCGACGAGGCCGCCGAGTCCATCGCCGGACAGATCGCCAGGCTGCGCGGGGCCCCGCCGGCCCGGCACGCAGGGCTCACCGGCGCCGATCCGGCCGCGCTGCACCGCCGCGCGCTCGCCCTCGCGGGCCGCGCCCTGGTCGTCGCCGCCTCGCGCGCCGACACCGCGGCGGCGATCCTCTCCGCCGAGCGCATGGACGCGCACACCGCCGCGCTGCACGAGCCCCGGCTCGTCGGCGCCCACTGACGGCCCCGGTCCGCGGGCCGCGGAGGCGCGCGGACCGGGCGCCACACATGGCATGGCCCGGTGTATGACGCGGTCCGGTGTATGACGCGGTCCGGTCTCGGTCGCGTCGGGACGAACGGATCCCTCCGGTTCCGCACGTCGGCCGGATCAGGACGAACGCATGCCTCCGGTTCCGCACCGGGATGGGCCCTTCACCTTCCGTACACCCAACTCCCCCCAGAACATAGGCTTCTGGGAGCACGCTTCCCTCGTGAAACGCATCGTAGGAATCGTTCTGGCGGTGCTGCTGATCGGCGGCGTGGCAGCGGCCGTCGTAGCAGGCCGGGAAGACTCGGGAACGAAGACCGTGCGGGGTGTGATCGGTTCGGAGAAGAGCGAGTTCTTCGCCGATCCCGATGTGGTGAAGGCCCTGGCGGACAAGGGCTTCACCGTCAAGACGGAGACCTCGGGTTCCTGGGCCATGGAGGAACTGCCCCTCACCGGCTATGACTTCGCCTTTCCGGCGTCCGAGGCCCCGGCCACGGAGCTGGACACGAAGTACAAGGTGTCCGGCAGCCCGCTGCGGCCCTTCTACTCGCCGCTCGTCGTCGTCGCGCACCGCCCGGTCGCCCAGGTCCTGGCACGCAACGGGCTGGCCACTCTCGACGGGAAGCCGGGCGCCGAAGCGCGCGGCACGCTCCGGATGGACCCGTTCCTCGACGCGGTCCGCGCGGACCGTACCTGGCAGCAGCTCAAGGGCGCCTCGGCGCACGCCGAGCTGAAGGGGACGGTCTTCATCAGCAGCACCGACCCCGAGACCTCCAACTCCGGCGCGCTCTATCTCGCCGCCGCGTCCTTCATCGCCAACGGCGGACTCGTCTCCGACGCCGGTGGAGTCGACCGTACAGCGCCGCTGCTCAGGAAGCTGATCGCGCCGCAGGGTACCCAGCAGACCAGCTCCGACGCGCCGTTCCGGGACTTCATCACCGGCGCGGGCAATCCGCTGGTGCTGGTGTACGAGTCGCAGGTGGCCTCGCTGCTGCTCCAGAAGCAGGACGTCGGAGACATGGTGGTGCTCTATCCGGACACCACGGTCAACAGCGCCCACACTCTCGTCCCGCTCACCGACGACGGCCGCGCGCTCGGCGAGCTGCTCACCACCGACAAACGGCTGCGCGAGCTGGTGGTACGCCACGGCTTCCGCCCGCAGGGAGCGGCGCCCGAGTTCAACGCGGCGACCGCACCCCACGCGGCCTATCTCAACCAGACGCTGACCGGCGTCCACCAGGTGCAAGTGCCCACCACCAAGTGGCTCCAGGCGATGGCGCGGCGCAGCCGCTCCTGATGTTTTCCCGGCATCAGCTCATATTCAGGGGGACCAGATGACCACAGACAACACGGCGGGCGCGCCGAGCGAGCTGATCCTCACGCCGCCCGAGCCCGTCGCCCCGGTGCGTACCGAACAGGCGGCGGGGCTGGTACCGCTCGACGCCTCCGTACGCGACGAGATGACCCGGCGCGCCACGGACTATGTCGGCTCGCTCGCCGGCCTCGACGCGCGCTCGCCCGAATTCACCACGCGCATCGGGGAGATCGCGGCCCTCGGCTCCGGTGAGATCCGCGGCGCCGCCCAGCAGTCCAACCGGATGCTGGACCGTACGATCCGCTCGCTCGCGTCCGGCGGCGAGGAAGCCCAGTCCCGGGTGTCGTCCTCGCTCGTCGAACTGCGCCGTACGGTCGAGGACCTGGACCCGCGCGACACCCCGGGCAAGGGCGCCCGCAAGCTCCTCTCCCGGCTGCCGGGCGGCAACAAACTGCGCGACCACGCCGCCAAGTACGCCTCCTCGCAGGCCACCTTGAACCGGATCGTCAGCTCGCTCAGGGGCGGCCAGGACGAACTGCGGCGCGACAACGCCGCGCTGCACACCGAGCGCACGCGCCTGTGGGAGACCATGGGCAAGCTCCAGGAGTACGCGGTCCTCACCGAGGCGCTCGACACCGCGATCGGGGAGCGCATCACGGCGGTCGACATGACCGACCCGACGCAGGCCGACGCGCTGCGCGCCGATGTCCTCTTCCCCGTCCGGCAGAAGCACCAGGACCTGCTGACCCAGCTCGCGGTGTGTGCGCAGGGCTATCTGGCGATGGACGTCGTACGGCGCAACAACGAGGAGCTGATCAAGGGCGTCGACCGGGCCGCGACCACCACGGTCTCGGCGCTGCGGATCGCCGTGATGCTGGCCTCGGCCCTGGACAACCAGCGCAAGGTGACCGAGCAGGTGAACGTGTTGCGCTCGACCACCGAGGACCTGATCCGGGGCAACGCGGAGATGCTCGCCACCCAGAGCGGTGAGATCCAGCGCATCGCGGCGGACCCGGCGGTCGGGGCGGAGACGCTGCGGTCGGCGTTCCAGCAGATCTACCGGACGCTGGACGCGATCGACACGTACAAGATCCAGGCGACGGAGTCGATGGCGTCGACCGTGGAGTCGCTGACGGCGGAGCTCCGGACCGCGAGCACGCATCTGGAGCGGACCCGGTCCGCGGGCGCGCTGGAAGGCGGCCTTCAGTGAGACGACGGCTGAGGCTGACGGCCACGCTGATCGCGGCGCTGCTCACCGCCACCGCCTGCTCGTCGGGCGGCGGGTCGAAGGACCCCGGCGACGACGGCGCCGACACCGCGTACCACCCCGGCACCCTGCGGGTGCTCGCCTCCAGCGAACTCGCCGACATGCGGGGCGTGCTGGACGAGGCGGAGCGGAAGACCGGCGTGAAGGTACGCCCCACCTGGACCGGCACGCTGGACGCCGCCGAGCTGATCGCGTCCGGCAAGGCCGACGGGAAGTACGACGCGGTGTGGCTGTCGTCCAACGACTATCTGCGGCTGCACCCGGACACGGCCAAGCGCCTCACCAACGAGACACCGGTCATGTCCTCCCCCGTCGCCCTCGGCGTCAAGGCGGCCACGGTCGCCCGGCTCGGCTGGCAGCCGGACGAGGTCACCTGGTCCCAGGTGCACCAGGCGGTGGTGGCCGGGAAGCTGACGTACGGGATGACCGACCCCGTACGCTCCAACTCCGGTTTCTCCGCGCTGATCTCGGTCGCCTCCGGGCTGTCGGGCGCGCAGTCCGCGCTGACGGACACGGATGTGCGCCGGGCGGCGCCGAAGCTGAAGGAGTTCTTCACCGGGCAGAAGCTGACCTCCGGGTCCTCCGGCTGGCTGGCCGGCGCGTACACCCGGCGCGGCAGCGTGGACGCGCTGGTCAACTACGAGTCGGTGCTGCTCTCCATGAACCGCGACAGCCATACCGGACTCACCGTGATCCGCCCGAAGGACGGGGTGGTGACCGCCGACTACCCGCTGACGCTGCTGACATCGGCGTCCCAGGAGGCGCGGGAGTCCGGCCAGGCGCTCACCTCGTATCTGCGCGGCCCGGAGGCGCAGCGGGCGCTGACCGAGGAGACGTTCCGCCGCCCGGTCGTCCCGTCGGTGAAGCCCGCGGCGGGGCTGGACGGCGAGAAGCGGCGCGAACTGCCCTTCCCCGGCTCGCGTTCGGTCGCGGACGGGCTGCTCGACTCGTACGAGAACCAGCTGCGCCGGCCCTCACGCACTGTGTACGTACTGGACACCTCGGGCTCGATGAACGGTGAGCGGCTGTCCCGGCTCAAGGCGGCGCTGGCCGGGCTCACGGGCACGGACGACTCCGCGACCGGGGAGCGCTTCCGGGACCGGGAGGAGGTGACGCTGATGCCGTTCGGCTCGTCGGTGAAGCGGATCCGTACGCATACGGTGGACCCGCGCGACCCGGCCACCGCGCTGAACGGGATCCGTACGGACGCCGGGGCGCTGACCGCGTCGGGCGACACGGCGATCTACAGCAGCCTGCGGGAGGCGTACGCGCGGCTGGGCACGGGCGGCGCCGACGCCTTCACCTCGATCGTGCTGATGACGGACGGCGAGAACACCACCGGGAGCAGCCCCGGCGACTTCGACGCCTTCTACGCGAACCTGCCGGCAGCCCAGCGGGCCACGCCCGTCTTCCCGATCCTGTTCGGCGACTCGGACCGCGCGGAGCTGACGCATATCGCCGATCTGACGGGCGGGCGGCTGTTCGACGCGACGGCCGGCTCGCTCGACGGGGCCTTCGAGGAGATCCGTGGCTACCAGTAGATTCCTCGGATACGTGGAGTCCCGCAAGAACCTCACCGGCAGCGCGGCGGGGCTGGCGGGACTGGCCCTCACCTTCACCGGACTCGCGGGCGCGTACTGGCCGGTGGTCGTCGCCGGACTGTACGGCGCGGGCGCGCTGCTCGCCCCGCCCGAGCGTCCCGAGGCGCCGCCCTTCACCGACCCGTCCGAGCAACTGGACGAGCTGCGCGGTGACTTCGAGCAGCTCATGTCCTATCTGGGCGAGGTGGACCTGCCTCCCGCCGCCGCCGGCCGGCTGACCGAGCTGACCGAAACCCTGGCCGCCCTGCTGGAGCCGGGCTGGGTCACGGACGCCCTGGCCGTGGACCCGGAGGCGGTCCACACCCTGTCCAGGGCGGTCCGCCAGGACATCCCGGAGTCGGTGGACACCTTCGTACGCACCCGCTGGTGGACCCGTCTCCAACCGGGCACCGAGCCGCCGGAACGCCATCTGGAGCGCCAGTTGACGGTGCTCTACGACGAGGCGCGCGCGCTGGCGACGGCGCTGCGGGAGGCGGAGTCGCGCAGGCAGGAGACGCATACGCGGTACTTGGAGGAGCGGAGCAAGGACTGACCGGGGCTGTAGGAACGAACCTGCCGCAGGCCTCGGGCGCGGAATCCTGATCGGCGTGGCCGGAGCCGCCGTGGGCGGTGACGACCCTGCCGACGATGGCGAGGCCGCGGCCCCAGCCGCCCGCTTCCTACCGGTCAACGCTGGACAGACCAGTAGTCCGACAGCATCTCGTTCGGCCAAAGAGGTTCGCGGATTGTGCCACGCGGCCCCATTTCCGTGAAGAAGGGACCCAGGTCATACACGGCTGTGCCGTGGACAGCGTCCAGGTCCGTGACGTGTAGGTCCAGCCCCTCTACCTTCTTCAACCTGGGGAAACTCGTCGCCAGCTGGTTGGGCCTTCGGTGGTTTCGATGCGCGAACGTGCCACTCGGCGGCCAAGCGGGGTTGTTCCGGGGGCTTCGGGCATGGAGGGCAACATCGTCGCTCGACGCTTGGTCGAAGTGCCAGATGACTATCAGATGGGAGAACTCCTCCAAACCCTGAACGACTTCTTGCGGAAAGTCCGGATTGAGGCGAATGATCGACCCGATGTCGCCCCAATAGTCGTCCACCACCTCTGAAACTCCCCCGACCACGGTGCCGATCGGCTTGATTTCGAGCGGTTGCGTCATACCCGCGTCCCCTCACTCGATTCGTTATCGCCAGTCAATGTATCTGTGCCAGGTATGCGGTGGCACGGGCGTCAACAGCCGCGACGGCCGCGATGTTACGCCGCTTGTACGGGGACAGGAGTCGGCGCATATCGACGACAGCTTGACGTGCTCTTCCGGAGTAGATGCCATCTTCCATCGACTCCAGGAGGTTGCTCCAGGTGGCGCAGGCCTCCTCGACACCACCTCCCACCATCTGTGTGGCCCCAAGGTATCCAAGCGTTACAGCGTGTGTGCGCCGGAACGCCGCCCCACGGGTGCGGGCAGAGTGCCGAAATTCGCGCATGGCGCCGCGGTGGTCACCAAGGTCTTTGAGTGTGCACACAGTCTCGTGTGCGAGTGCTGCCTCACCGAAGAAGAACGTCCGATTGGGCTCCGGAATGTCGTCGCTCGCTGTCGCAAGGTCGTCTTCGGCGAGCAGAAGTGCCTTCGTGGCTTGCTGCCTTCGTCCTGTAGCTGCCAGGCTGCGGGCGTGGATCACGCCGAGCAGGGCCCGCTCCCTGGGTGTGGCCGACGCGTAACGATCACCCTGTACAGACGCTGTCGCGAGTTCGAGCCCTCGCTGCGAAAAACCCAGGTCTAGTGACTGGTGGGCCATGGCCCGGAGGATGTGGCCGATGAGGGGAGGGTCATCAGCCTGCGCAGCGAGCTTTACCGCCAGTACGAAGTACTGCTGGCCGATTGCATGTTCGCCGTTGTCAAAGGCCATCCATCCTGAAAGATAAGACAGTTCTGCTGCGGCCGAGAACATCGCACTTCGCACCCGAGCATTCGGAAAGCGACCGTGCAGGAAGTCCCTGACGTCGGAATGCAGATACTGGACAAGAGCCTTTCGGCCGTGTCCGCCCCCTCGCCGCTGGTCCATCCTTGAGAAAGCCACCGTCAATTCCTGGACGGTTGCGACATCGCCCCGGCCAACCCGTTGCCCGCTCAGGGATGTGTCAGTCGGCTGGCGGGCCATCGCTCCCCACCATTCGTGGTTCGGAAATCCTAGGCCGACGGTCGAGTACACCGCACCGGCCAGTAGCTTCCGCCGGTCCCCATCCAAGTCGCATCTCCCCAAGTCGGTCAGCGTGATCAGCGGATCGACACGCCAGTCCAAGGCTCCCGGCGCCGGCGAGTTGGCGACCGTGAAGCCGAGTTCATCGGTGGTCACCACACGCTTCAGACGTCGAGAGAACGCTTGTGCCAAGACTAAGGGGGCACGGCCCGACGGCTGGGTACCGCCAACCCACATGCTCAAGTGCGATCGCCCGATCTGCGTGATTTCGCCTCCGCCGTCATGTGACGACTCAGATACGACACGGTTGTAGGCGTTCACCGCCTGTGCCCGTGACCAGGCCGCTTCGTTGAGCAACCCGGCTAGCCGCTCGTTCCTCACGCGCGTCATGACGCTCCCCTGGCCCTCAGATGATCTTTGACCACTTTGCCGACCTTGCATTGCGGTGAAGCGGTAACGGCATCGGAACATACACCGTAGGGACAGCCCTTAGAGGGCCTGTCTCGATGTCACGCAAGAGGATTCGCCGGCGTTGATCTTTGACCACCTTGACCACCTTGCGGCCCTCGGGGTCATACCCACTTCGCGGTGAACACGGTTCGCTCTAAGTGTCCACCCGCTCACGGTGTTGAGCGAGATGTGAACTCCATGTCGTAGCAACTCCTTTCCGAGCGACGGCCTGAGGGGTACTGGGTGAGAGCCCGACCCACGATGGAGGGGCCTGTGAGTGCGCAAGATGTTGATCCGGTCTTGACTGAGTCCGTGGTCCGTGAATGGTCGATGGACTACACGATGGTCTACGGAGTGGTCTCTCTCGCCCGCATACACGCCCGTAGATACCTGACGCTGATGGATTGGCGTGGGGATGCGGAGAGCGCGGTGCTGATGGTGTCCGAGTTGGTTTCGAACGCCATCGACCACGGTCGCATCCCTGGTCACTTACTGACGGTGCGCCTGGCTATCCACGAGAGCGAGAGGCTGGTCATCGACGTGTCCGATCCCGTGGATTCCTTTCCGAAGTTCGGTGAGGTGATCGAGCCGGGGCCGGATGACGAGAGTGGTCGTGGCCTGCTGATGGTGCGTCATTTCGGGGGCCGACTGTCCTGGTACCCACGGCACGACTACGGCAAGACCGTGCGTGTCCTCGTCGAGCCGGGGGTGGAGGTGTTGTGAGTGTGGCCACTGACATCATCACCCCGGTCCAGTCTCCGCTGGGTCGCAGGTTTTCCGACGACTCGGAGACGCTGGAGCGGGTCCTGTGTGGACTTCAGGGACTGCCCATGCCCGTCATTCTGGAAGGCATCTACGAGAGTCTTGAGGCGGTTCTCGGCGAGTTCGGGGATCCCTCTCCGCCGCATGTCGAGCAACTGACAGAGCAGTTGGGGGCAGCTCTGATGCGGCTCGTGACCGCCATGCTCCGCATGGACCAGGAGCAGCTGGGCCGTGAGGCGGCCGTGGTGACCGAGCGGGCGCGTGCCGTGCGGGTGGAAACGCTGCCGGTGGGGTTCGTAGCTGGCCGGGGACTGATGCGTCGGCGGGCTTTGGCGGCTCTGGATCTCCTGGACCTGCTGATGGAGGAGGCCGGGAGACCACGACCGCGGCGAGGGGGAGGCCAATGGGCTGCGTCTGGCCTCTGAGGGCACGAACGCACCTCGCGCCGGGGTGTAAGGCACAACCTGTCAACGCGTTCTTCGCAGCACGCGGGCGGCATCAACCGCTTCGCGTGCACCCTGTCCGGAGGTCAGGATGTACCCACTGCCCGATCCTGTTGCCGTCGCCGGCGTCGACCACACGGCCTTACAGAACTTCGCGGGCCCTGCGCGGCCAGCTCCGTGTCTCGTTCACCCCGCGCTGCAACATCGCCTGCTGGTTCTGCCACAACGAAGGGGACGTACCGCCCCCGTTGACCCAGCAGGACCGCTCACAGCAGCCGCGCAGCCGCACACTCTCCCCGGACGGCTACCTGACACTGATCGACGCCCTGATGAACACGGGGCTCAAGCGCGTGTACTTCACCGGCGGAGAGCCCCTGACCTCTCCGATGGCCCGGCCTGTCCTGGAGCGACTGCCTGAACAAGGCCCGGACGCCTCCTACACCCTGATCACCAACGGCACCCGCATCCGCACCCACCAGTCCTGGCTGGCCCGCACCCGTCTGGACAAGGTGAAGGTGTCACTGCACTACTTCTCCGACGAAACCCTGCGCGCCATCGCCGGCACCCGCATCGGGATCGACACAGTGCTCGACGGCATCGAGGCGGCCCGCGCGACCTTCGAGCGGGTAGAGCTGAACACCCTGCTCCAGAAAGAGAACGCGCACGAAGTCGAGCGCATCTTGGACTTCGCACTTGAGCGGCGCCTGCCGATGCAGTTCATCGAGCTGGTCAGCACCGGCTTCAACGAAGCGCGAGCCGCCTCCGCTGTGTCGGCCGACGCGATCGTGGCCTATCTGCGCACGCTCACCTCGGACGAGCACACCGAAGTGGCCGGTGTCGGTCAAGGCCGCCGCGTCTTCTGTGTCGAGGGCGTCGAGATCGATGTGATCCACCGAAATCTGGGCCGCCATCACGTCGGCCAGTGCGGCACCTGCCCGCTGCGCTCCCGGTGTGTCGAGGGCTTCTGGGCAATGCGCGTCGATCACGACGGCGGCGTGCAGCCTTGCCTCCTCCGCGACGACCTGCGCATGAATGTCAACGAGCTTCTGGCCGACCCGAAGCGCCCTGTCGAGGCCGTGGCCGGACAGATCACGCGTTTCACCGAGGGGACCCTGTGAGCCTGCCGCCCGCCTACCAACCCCTGTACGACGAGAGCCCGTGCGGTCCGTTCATCGTGCTCGAAGGTGTCTCCGGCATCGGAAAGACCACGCTCACCAGCCTGTTGACGAAGCGCACGGAAGCAAGCAGTCTGCACACGCTGGCGCAGCCGCACACCGGCTGGTCATCAGCGGTGAACGCCAAGCTGCGCCCCCTGCCCCAGTTCGCGTTCTACCTGTCCGGCGTGCTGCACGCCTCTGACTCGTTACGCCTGACTCGCACCCTCGGCCCGGTCGTCGCCGACCGCTACGTCTTTTCCGTGATCGCCTGCCACGCAGCCGCGCACCACGTGGATGTCGACCACGTCTCCCGTCTCCTGGAGCCGTTCCGCCCCTATCTGGAAACTCCGACCCACACGTTCTACCTGCACTGCTCCGAGGCCGCACTACGCGAACGGCTGGCCGGCAAACCGGATGCGAAGAAAGACGACACCGATCTCCTCACCGTTCCGGGCCGCCTGTCCCAACTCCTGGAGAACTTCGCGACTGTGGCCGCCACTGACAACACTGCGGTCTGGGTCGACACCGACGGCAAGACCCCCGACAACCTCGCCGACTGGATCACCACCTACCTGGAGAACGACCGTGCTCAACCCCATCGACGCTGAGGCTGTCATCCGCAACGGCGGCGCGGTCGGCCGATTCCCCGGTCAGATCCACGAGGGCGTCGCCTGGTGGCTGGCGGCCTGTCTGATTGTCACTCAGAAGGCGAGACGCATCGCCGTGGCCCACGACGGGCACCATGCCATCACCGAGTTCGCCGATTCCTTCTGTCGCGGCGCGATCAACGCCCAGCACTATGCCTGCAACGTCCGCTACCTGGGCCATCAGACCGAAGCCCGGCTGCTGCTCGCTCTGAAGGACTTACGAGGAGTTCCCGGCGCTTGGCTGTCCGTGGACGGCTCCAACGACGACGCCATCGTGCACGTCCGGCTCTACAACCGGCAGGGCATCGTCCTCGACGACACCAACGGCCTTGCGGAGATTCGGCGCCTCATCGCCGAGGACCGCGTCCCACTCCCGGTGAACGCGCAGGCCAAAGGAACGATCGAGTCCTGGCATCCGCTACTCACCGACGGAGGCCGTTTGTGATCAACGCAGCCCAGATCATCGATTCCGGGACCAGCATCCTGTTCGTCACCCTGGATTCGTTGCGCCACGACGTCGCCCAAACTGCCTTCGACGAAGGCCGCACTCCGCGCCTGGCCAAACTCCTGCCCGGCGGAATGTGGGAGCGCCGGCAGACCCCCGGCACCTTCACCCTGCCCGCCCACATGGCTTTCTTCTCCGGCTTCCTGCCCAAGCTCCCACACCCCCACCAGCCACCACGGCTGTGGGAATGCCGCCCGCCGGCCTTCAAGACTGTGCCACCCGAGACGTTCGTGTTCGACGCCCCCAATCTCCTCGACGGCCTTGCCCTGCACGGCTACCGCACAGTGTGCGTCGGCGGCGTCACCTACTTCTCCGCTGAGACTCCCCTCGGGTCGGTCCTGCCCGCCATGTTTCAGGAAGCCCACTGGCGGTCCGAGTTCTGCTCCCCGGAGATCGATTCCACCCGCCACCAAGTCGACCAGGCCCTCGCACTTGCCGACACGTACGACGGCCGGCGCCCGCTGTTCCTGTTCGTCAACGTCTCCGCTACGCACGTGCCGCACGGGCACTACCTCGACAGCAGCACAGACACCACTGCCTCGCAGGCCGCGGCGCTCGCGTATGCCGACGAGCACCTGGGGCGGCTGCTCGACGTGCTCACGTCCAAGAGACGGTGGCTGGTCATCCTGTGCGCTGACCACGGCGACGCATACGGCGACGACGGCTATCAGGGCCGCGGCATCGCCCACCCCGTCGCATGGAACGTGCCATACGCGGCCTGGGTGCACGGGTGACCGCTACGCTCAGTCCCCATGAGCGATGGAGTAATGCCCGACGCCTCCGTGGTCGTGGCGCGCGACGCGGACGGCCTGGTCGCCCTGCTGAGCGCCGACTTTCCGGCCCACGGAGGCGAATACCTCTTCCTGCCCGGCGGACGCCGCGAAGACGGCGAAAGCCCCTTGGAGTGCGCGCGCCGTGAACTCCGCGAGGAAGCAGGCGTCACAGCCGAGTCGTGGCATCCGCTCGGTTCGTACGTCATGACGTTGGGCTCCACCGCGCGCATCCACCTGTTCGAGGCCCGTGGCCTCACCTGTGGGCCGCAGGAACTCACCCCCACCGAGGTCGACTTCAAGCTCATGTGTGGCGCATCAGCGATGCGCTGGTGGCCGCAGAAGAAGGCCGCTTCCTCCTGCCCGCCGGGCCGCTGGCCCTCCGGCTGGCCGACCGGCTTGCAACCGCATCGACCGAGCCTCTGACCACTTCGAGCCCAGGCGCCCCAGCCTGATGTGTGCTGTCTGAAGATCCTGACCAACAAGGTCAGGATTTACCGGGGCTTCCGGGGACGCGGGCCGGCGTGCGCCGGTGCCGCCACCCGCCCGCGCCGGCGGGTGGCGGGTGGCGGGGCGGCCGTCAGTCCAGGCGCTCGACCAGGGCGTGGTACTCCTCCCACAGCTCCTTGGGCGCGTGGTCGCCGAAGGTGTTGAGGTGCTCGGGGACGAGCGCCGCCTCCTCGCGCCACACCTCCTTGTCGACCGAGAGCAGGAAGTCCAGCTCGGAGTCGGACAGCGCCAGGCCCTCGGTGTCCAGGGCCTCCTTGGTCGGAAGGATGCCGATCGGGGTCTCGACGCCCGCCGCCCTGCCCTCCAGCCGCTCGACGATCCACTTCAGGACGCGGCTGTTCTCACCGAAGCCGGGCCAGACGAACTCGCCCGCGTCGTTCTTGCGGAACCAGTTCACGTAGTAGATCTTCGGCAGCTTCGACTGGCGTCCTTCCCGCGCGGCGTCCGAGCCGACCTTGACCCAATGGCCCATGTAGTCGCCCATGTTGTAGCCGCAGAACGGCAGCATGGCGAACGGGTCGCGGCGCAGCTCGCCGACCTTGCCCTCGGCGGCCGCCGTCTTCTCGGAGGCGACGTTGGCTCCGAGGAAGACGCCGTGCTGCCAGTCGAAGGACTCGGTGACCAGCGGTACGGCGGAGGCGCGGCGGCCGCCGAAGAGGATGGCCGAGATCGGGACCCCCTTGGGGTCCTCCCACTCGGGCGCGATGATCGGGCACTGCCCGGCCGGGACGGTGAAGCGGGCGTTGGGATGGGCGGCGGGCGTGGTGGACTCCGGCGTCCAGTCGTTGCCCTTCCAGTCGGTGAGATGCGCGGGCGGTTCCTCCGTCATGCCCTCCCACCAGACGTCGCCGTCGTCGGTGAGCGCCACGTTGGTGAAGACCGAGTTGCCCCACATGGTCTTCATCGCGTTGGCGTTGGTGTGCTGGCCGGTGCCGGGCGCGACACCGAAGAAGCCCGCCTCGGGGTTGATCGCGTAGAGCCGGCCGTCCGCACCGAACCGCATCCAGGCGATGTCGTCGCCGATGGTCTCCACGGTCCAGCCGGAGATGGTGGGCTCCAGCATGGCGAGGTTGGTCTTGCCGCACGCGGAGGGGAAGGCCGCGGCGACGTACGTCGGCTCCCCTTGCGGGGGCGTGAGCTTGAGGATCAGCATGTGCTCCGCGAGCCAGCCCTCGTCGCGCGCCATGACGGACGCGATCCGCAGCGCGTAACACTTCTTGCCCAGCAGAGCGTTGCCGCCGTAGCCGGAGCCGTACGACCAGATCTCGCGGGACTCGGGGAAGTGCGAGATGTACTTGGTGGAGTTGCACGGCCACGGCACATCGGCCTCGCCCTCGGCGAGCGGCGCGCCCAGCGTGTGGACCGCCTTCACGAAGAAGCCGTCGGAGCCCAGCTCGTCCAGGACCGGCTGTCCCATGCGGGTCATGGTGCGCATGGAGGCCGCGACATACGCGGAGTCGGTGATCTCGACGCCGATCGCGGAGAGCGGTGAGCCCAGCGGGCCCATGCAGAACGGCACGACGTACATCGTGCGACCGCGCATCGAGCCGCGGAAGACGCCCTCGTCCCCCGTGAAGATCTGGCGCATCTCCGCCGGTGCCTTCCAGTGGTTCGTCGGGCCCGCGTCCTCCTCCTTCTCGGAGCAGATGAAGGTGCGGTCCTCGACGCGTGCCACGTCGGAGGGGTCGGAGGCGGCGTAGTAGGAGTTCGGCCGCTTGATCGGGTCGAGTTTCGTGAAGGTGCCCTTGGCGACGAGCTCCTCGCACAGGCGCTCGTACTCGCTCTCGGACCCGTCGCACCAGACCACCCTGTCCGGCTGCGTTATTGCTGCGATCTCGTCGACCCAGGAGATCAGCTCCTGGTGGTTGCTGGGAACGGTGCTGGGAGCCGCGATATCGCGCGCCACGATTGCTCCTTGATGAGGGTTTTTGAGGTTGTGCCCCTTGGGGGCCGCGACCCGGATGCTTCGTAGCCGCTCATCCGGTGCCGACCGCACTCATTTGATCATCCGACTCATTCGCCCATATGTCCAGAGGGCCTCACACGTGAGCATCGCCACTCGCGTGGCACGCACACGTCATCTCGACGGCACATACATGGCATCCGGGGTCTTCCGTACCGAGGCGTAACCTACGGCCCCGTAGGTAGCATGAGGTCATGACTGACACCACTCCCGATCCGCTCGCCGGCCCCCCGCGGACAGACCCCCCGCGCTCTGGAGGGGGGTCGGTCGAGATCCAGCTGCCGAGCCCGGTCAAACCGAAACTGCGCGGCTGGCTGCACGCGGGGATGTTCCCCGCCGTGCTGATAGCGGGGGTGGCCCTGATCGTCCTGACCGGCTCGACCCGCGCACGTATCGCGTGCGGGATCTACGTACTCACAGCGTGCCTGCTTTTCGGCGTCAGCGCGATATATCACCGCGGCACCTGGGGCCCGCGCGGCGAGGCCGTCCTGCGCCGGCTCGATCACGCCAATATCTTCCTGATCATCGCGGGCACCTACACCCCGCTGACCGTGCTGCTGCTGCCCGACTCGACCGGCCGGACCCTGCTCTGGGCGGTGTGGGCCGCCGCCGCCGCGGGCATCGCCTTCCGGGTCTTCTGGGTCGGGGCGCCGCGCTGGCTCTACACCCCGTGCTATATCGCGATGGGCTGGGCCGCCGTCTTCTTCCTGCCGGACTTCATGCGCACCGGCGGGATCGCCGTGCTCGTGCTCGTGGTCGTCGGCGGGCTGCTCTACAGCGCGGGCGGGGTGATCTACGGACTCAAGCGCCCCAACCCCTCACCGCGCTGGTTCGGCTTCCACGAGGTGTTCCACTCCTTCACCCTCGTCGCGTTCGTCACGCACTTCGTCGGCATCTCGCTGGTGGCGTACCAGCACTCCTGACGCCCACGGATCCGGGTCCGCACAGGGTCCGGGCGCCCGGGGATGCCCGACAATGAGAAACATGGCCGCCATCTCTCACACCCCCCTCACGGCGCAGCAGCCCCAGCTCGGCCTGCGTCAACGCAAGAAGATCAAGACCAGGAGCGCGATCCGCAGAGCCGCCTACGGGCTGATCGCGGAGCAGGGGTACGAGGCGACGACCATCGAGCAGATCGCGGAGGCGTCGGAGGTCTCCCCGTCCACCGTCTTCCGCTACTTCCCCACCAAGGAGGACATCGTCCTCACCGACGAGTACGACCCGGTCATGACGTCCGTACTGCGTGCCCGGCCGACCGGTGAACCCCCGCTCGAATCCATCCGCCACCTCTTCGACCAGACACTTCAGTCCATGCTGACCAGCGAGTACGACGAGGCGATACAGCGGACGAAGCTGATGGTCGAAGTCCCGGCGGTCCGCGCCAGGATGACCGAGGCCATGTCGGTGTCGGCGAAGCTGCTCCGCGATGTCCTCGCGGAGCGCACCGGCCGCGCCCCCGACGACCTGGAGCTGCGGATCTTCGTCGCGGTCATGCTGAGCGTGGTGCGCGAGGTCACGCTCTACTGGGGCGAGCACGGTAACCAGGACGATCTGCGCGTCCTGGTCCACCGCGCTCTGGACAGCGTCGCCGACGGCCTGCGCCTCTGAACTCCCCCGGCACGTTCAGAGGTTGGCGGGGAGGGTGCGGACCGGCGTTGTGCCCCGCCCCCTCAGCGGAAGCGGGGCGTGAGCGTCAGACGCGCCGTGATCGTCTTCGGGCGCTGGTACTCGTGGAGCGCCAGCGTGCTGAGGTCCGTGCCGTGGCCCGACGAACCCCGGCCGCCGTGCGGCAGCTCCGCCGTCTGGACGAGATGGCAGTTGAGCCACGCCTCGCCCGCGTTCAGCCGGCCCGCGAGGTCCAGGCCCGCCGCCACGTCCCGGGTCCATACGCTGGCGGCCAGGGCCTGCGGCACCCCGTTCGCCAGCGCCACGGCCTCCTCCACGCTCTCCGCCGCCTGCACCGTCAGCAGCGGGCCGAACACCTCGTCCACCACCGCCGGATCGTCGTCCGGCAGATCCGCGAGCACGCACGCGGGCCGCCAGAAGCCGCCCTCCTCGCCGGTGTCGAGGGCCTGTCCGGCCGTGACCGTCACCTTCGCCGCCGAGGCGCCCACGATCCGGTCGTAACGCGCCGCCTGGTCGACGTTGTTGAGCGGACCGAAGTCCCGGCCCGCCCGGCGCTCCCGCATCGCGTCGGTGAGCAGGGACACGGCCGACTCGTAGTTCTCGCGGAGCGTGATCACCCGCGCCGGGACGGCGCAGCTCTGGCCCGCGTTGTACGTGGTCGCGAGCGCCAGCTCCGTCCAGGTGTCCTCGGGGGCGTCCGGCAGGACGACGACCGGGCTGTTGCCGCCGAGCTCCAGGCTGACGCGCCGGGTGCCCGCGCGCGCCACCACATCGGCCCCGGCCGCCGCGCTCCCGGTGAAGGCCACCATGTCGATCGCGCCGCCCACCAGCAGCCGCCCGGTCTCCCGGTCGCCGGGCAGGGTCTGTACGACCGCCTCGCCCAGCGCCTCCCCGGCGTGCTCGGCGAGCAGCAGCAGCGAGTCGGGGGTGGTCTCGGCGGGCTTGACGACGACGGTGTTCCCGGCGGCGAGCGCGGGCGCGCAGCGCCAGGTGGCCATCATCAGCGGGTAGTTCCAGGGGACGACGACCCCGGCCACACCGAGCGGCTCCCAGCGGACCCAGCTCTCGTGCCCGGCGACGAAGCCTCCGGCGGCGGGGGCGGGCTGGGTGCGCGCCGCCCAGGCGTAGAAGCGGAAGAGGTCCGCCACGTTCGCCACCTCGCCGGCCGCCTCGTGCGCCGGCTTGCCGGTGCCCGCCCGCTCCAGTGCGGCGTACTCGTCGGCGTGCTCCTCGATCAGCCCGGCGAGCCGGTCGAGCGCCCGGGACCGCTCCCTGGGGGTGCGCGACCGCCAGCCGTCGAAGGCACGGCGGGCCGCGCCGACCACGGCGTCGACGCGCGGGCCGCGGGCGACGGGCGAGCTGCCGCGTATCCGTCCGGTTCGGGGGTCGATGAGCGACACGGTATTCAACGGGGCCTCCATCAGCTGACGTCGTAGGCGCGCAGCCACAGTTCGAGGGTGAGCACGAGCCAGAGTTTGCCGCCCTGCCTGGGCAGCAGCGTGCCCTCCCCCCGCATCCACGAGCGCACCGTGTCCGGCCGGAACAGCCCGCGGGCGCGCGCCTCGCGGCCCAGCAGCAGATCACCCGCCAGCTCCCGCAGCGGTCCGCCGAGCCACTGCTGCACCGGCACCCGCATGCCGCTCTTCGGCCGGTCCACGACCGTGTCCGGCAGCAGATCCCGTACGGCCTCCTTCAGCACCCATTTCTCGACCGCCCCGTTCAGCTTCCACCGGGGCGGCGTGGCGAAGGCGTGGTCCACCACCCGGCGGTCGAACAGCGGGGCGCGGCCCTGGATCCCCTGGGAGGCGGTGAGCCGTTCGACCTTGGTGAGGATGTGATGGGCGCCCTTGGTGCGCAGATTGCAGTGCAGCAGCTGGTTGAGCAGCCGGTCCATCCTGCCGTCCCGGCCCGCGGGCCGCAGATACGGGGCGACGAACCGCCCCGGACCCGGCGCGGTGGCCAGGGCGTCCAGCACGTCGGCGGTGAGCAGCTCGGGCAGATCGGTGAAGCACTTGCGGTACGAACGCAGATACGCCGTCTCGCGCGCGTCCTCGGCGTCGCCGCCCGGCACCTCGCCGCGGTGCATCTCGTACACCAGCATGGGCAGGTTCTTCGGCCCGCCGAACACCGGGTCACCGCCCTCCCCGTTGAGCACGACCCGCGGCCCGTCGCCCGCCACAGCCTCGGCGAGCATCAGATTGGGCACGGTCAGCGGATCGCCCACGGGGCTGTCGAGCAGCGCGGCGGCCTCCGCGAGCCGCGCGGCCACGGCGTCACCGGACACGGTGAGCACGCGGTGGCGGGTGTGGCAGTGCTGGGCGACCAGGCCCGAGTAGCCCAGCTCATGGGGGAGTTCGTCGCCGAAGCTGATGGAGTACGTGTGCACGGGATGGGCGTGCAGCTTCGCGGCGAGCGCGGTCACCAGCGAGCTGTCGACCCCGCCGGAGAGCAGCACACCCACGGCCTCGGCCTCCGGCAGCCGGCGTGCCGTC
Source organism: Streptomyces sp. NPDC102274 (assembly GCF_044766385.1). Lineage (NCBI taxonomy): Bacteria > Bacillati > Actinomycetota > Actinomycetes > Kitasatosporales > Streptomycetaceae > Streptomyces > Streptomyces sp. NPDC102274. The sequence goes on from NZ_JBIWLW010000023.1 coordinate 27,354, forward strand.
GCCTCCTCCAGCAGCGCGCGCAGGCGCAGGGCGTAGGTCTCAGGCGGCGCGCCGTCGTCCTCGATCAGCTCCTGGGGCTCCCAGTAGTGCTCCTCCGTGACGGCCCCGTCCACCGCGAGCCGCAGACAGCGCCCGGGGAGCACTTCGCGCACGCCGCGCAGCAGCGTCTCCTCGCCGGGGAGATAGGCGAAGGTCAGGAAGGAGCGTACGGCGGCCAGTTCGAGGCCGGTGCCGAGCGCGGGCCAGCGGCGCAGGGCGCGCAGCGAGGTGGACGCGGCCCAGCAGTCGTCGGCGCGGGCGTAGAACAGCGTGCGGGCGCCCATGTGGTCGCGGATCAGGACCAGTTCCCCGGTCTCGTGCACGGCGAGCGCGAACATGCCTTCCGCCGCCCGGATCCCGGCGGCGCCGAGCCGTACCCAGCAGCGCAGCAGCAGCTCACCGTCCGGGCAGTCGGGCTGGGCGGGGGCACCGGCGCCGGCGAGCGCGGCGAACAGTTCGGGCCGGTTGTGGAGGGTGACCTCGCCGACGGCGGTACGGCCGTACGCGGTGAACGGGCCGGTGGCATGGCCCGGTTCGTCCTCGATCAGCGCCGCGCCCGGCGCACCGGCGCCCACGGCGGCGCCCATCGCCGCGAGATGCCCCGCCGCCCGTTCGGGTGTCGCCGCCAGGCAGGCACAGAAGCGCGCCACGGTCGCCCCTCCTCTCGATCCTTCTCGATGCACGAATTCCCACGGCCTGTCCGGCAGCCGGGCAGCCCAGCAGCCCGGCAGCCACGCAGTCCGGACCAGCTGGACTATCCGAAGTCGTCGTCGCTCCAGCCGCCGCCGTCGTCGGAGTCCCATCCGTCACTGGAGTCCCAGTCGCCGCCGTCGCCGCCGCCGTCCGCGTCACCGTCGCTCGAACCGCCGCCGTCGTAACCCGCGTCCCCGCCGCCGGAAGAGTTCTGGGACGCCGCCTGCTGCTGCCGCAGTTCCTCCTCCTCTTCGGGCGTGAGCTCCTCCGGCGGGAGCTGGGCGGCCGTGACGGCGAGGCTGACGAGCCCGAGCCCGCCCAGCAGCACGCCCATGCGCCCGCCGAACGAGGTCCTGTTGACCAGCATCGTCTCGCCCTGGTCCCAGACCGTGCGGCCGTACCCGATGTCCCTGCCGTAGGTCACCCTGCCGTCGGAGTACAGGCGTTTGATGATGCGTCGGCCGAGCTGCTCGTCCGTGCCGGACGCGCCCTGGTTGTCGTGCCAGCGCACGCGCGTGCCGCCTTCGCGCCGCCGCCACTCCTCACGTCCGTCCCGGTAGCGGCGGTGGACGCTGTTGTCGGCGAGCAGCTCATCCCTGTACTGCGTCTCGCGTGGCCGGTTTATCACCTTTGGTCCCCGTATCCCCTGGTTGGTTCGTCGGCCATGTCATGAATCCCGTCGTACGCAGCTCACGCAGCCCGGTCCAGACGGAGTGGCTGGGCGTCCTCGGTCCGCGTACGAGTCGCAGTACGGTGCGCAGCAGCCGGGCCGGCGGAACGGACTCCACCTCGGCGAAGCGCCCTTCGGCGAGCCAGTCCCGCTCGCGGGCTTCGAGCCCGGCGGGCAGTGTCAGCGGGCCGGGTCCCGGTGCCGGGCCGCGCGGCGAGATCAGATGGAGCGCGGTGGCGTGCCGGGGTACGAGGCCCATCGAGGAGACCCGTACGCCGGGGACCGCGTCGCGCACCCGCGCGGTGAGCGCGATGCCGTCGACGCTCGCGTCGTGCAGTACGTGCACGGTCGCGCCGTCCGCCCTGCCGAGCCCGGTCACCAGCCGTGGGTCGAGCGGCAGGTCGTCGGCGGCGAACACCGGGCAGGCGGCCTCCAGATGCACATCGTTGGCGAGAAGCATCCGGGCCACCTGGCGGCTCTGGCAGACGAGCAGCCGGGGCAGTCCGTAGTCGTGGAGATCGGGCTCGGAAGGTTCGCGAAGCGCAGACGCAGACGCAGACCCAGACGCAGAGGCTGGGGCCAGCAGTCCCGGCACCGCGCCGTGCCGCCGCAGCGCCTCCTCGAACCGCTCGTACCGCACCGGCGGCGCGGGCGTCAGCGGGAGCCTGCGCGGGGCCGCGTGAAACGGGCGCAGGACACGGCACATCTCGTAATACAACTGGAGCTCGGTGAACCGGATCCGGCCCGGCGCGCCCGCGCGCCCTACGGCGGTGGCGAGAGCCCGGTCGAGCAGCCGGTCGCCGACACCCGCGGCGACGCGTGGGGTCATCGGCCGGCCTCGTCCGGCCAGGTGAAGAACCCGACGGCCTCCGCCTTGCGCCGCTCGGGGTCCGTACGGGTCGTGGCGGCGGCGCGTTCGACGGTCTTGGTGACGGCCGCGAGGAGCTTGGCGGGCCGTACGGCGACCAGGGAGACGGTCCAGCCCTTGGCCAGCCAGTCGAGCTCGGCCTTGGTGAGCGTTCCGCTCTCGCCCAGCCACTGGATGAAGTCCGCCGCCGGCTTCGCGCCGCGCCTCGCGGGCGCGCCCGGCGTCGCCATGACGGCGCGCGGCGGCAGCCCCGCGTCGATCACCGTGCGGCCCGGCAACGCCTCACGCGTCCGGATGACCAGCCGGCAGCCGGGCGCGCTCACGTCGTGCAGCACGACGACCGGCATCTCCTCCGGCAGCCGGTCGATCTCGGTGGCGACGGCGACTCCGTACCGGTCCGCCATCTCGTTGGCGACCAGGAAGGCGGCGATGCCCCGGTCCGGGCAGAGCAGCGCGATGCGCGCGCCCTCCGGCACATAGACGCGGCCGAGCGGGAAGTCGTCCACGACCCCGGGCGGGAGCGAACCGTACACGGCCGTCCAGTCATTCACCAGAAGGGAGTGGAACCCGCTGAGCGGATCCGTCGTCCGTTGCCTCCTGCCGCTCATCGCGGCGGCGAACATACCAATGATGAAGATCAGGACGAGGATCCCGCCGAAGATGGCGAATCCGCCCGCGTCCTCGGCGTTCAGTCCGATGATGAGCACGACGATGCCGGTCAGCAGCGGGACCCACAGACATCCCAGGGCCTCCACGACCGGGCTCCGGCTCTTGCCCGGCACCGTCCTGGGCAGCGCCGCGGCCCCGAGCTGCTTGACGGAGATCTTCAGCCGGCCGCCGTCGGTGCGCTTCTGCAGCAGGCGGCGGATCCGTAGGTCACTCATCCGCAGCGAGTTGGTCTTGGGGTCCAGGGCGAAGCGCCGCTTGCACCCGGAACAGGTGCGGTTGGGCCGCTCCCTGTAGAGCAGGTTCTTCTCGCAGAACGGGCAGATCATCGTGGGCCCTCCAGTGCGGAAGCGGCGCGCCGGAGCCCGGCGGCGAGACGCTCCCGCACGGTGGTGGCGCCGATGCCCCTGACGCGCTGGATACGTTCGATGTCGCGCAGCGCGGCGGCCAGCAGCCCGTAGTCGGTGCCCACCCGGGTGACGGTGCCGAGCGTGCCGCGGCCGTGTGCCACGCCCCGGTCGCCGTCCGTGGCGCGGCGCTCGGCCTCCTCGGCGGTGATCGCGTAATCCTCGTGGTCGATACCGAAACCGGTGTTGGCGGCGAGGATGTTCAACGGCTTCGCGCCGCGGTTGGCGAAGGAGTGGGGCATCATCTCGGGGATCCGGATCATGGCCCCCGGAAACAGCCGGATTTCGGTGACCCGGCCGCGCGCCGGGTCGTAGAGACCGCAGGCGGCGTGACCGAGGCTGAGCACGATGTGCTCGCCGCCGTGCGCGTGCGGGGTGAAGGCGCTGCGCGGGCCGACGACCCCGAGCTTGAACGTGGCGTTGGACGGGCGCTCGGGCGAGGTACGCGCGTCACCGACGAGGTAGTGGGCGAACTGCCCGTCGTCGATGAAGCGCAGGAACTCCTCGCTCGGGCCCAGCTCGCGCGCCCCGTCCCGGTCGGCGAACAACACGGTTCCCTCGGGCTTGAGATGGAACAGCTCCACCCCGTGGGGCAGCTCGCGCGACAGCCGCTCCATACCCCGCAGCCCGGGTGTGCCGGTACCGGATTCCACGTCGGACATCAACGCTCCCCCCATCGCGTTGTCGACCACGATCGCATCGTAGAACCGCGACCGGGAACACCTGGAACAGATGATATGGCGGCGCACTGACATCGCCATGAAGTGCGGGGTCCGCGTACGCGGTGAACGGTCCGTGGGTCGCGTGTGTGGTGACGGTCCGTCGGCCGCGTACGCGAGACAGGTGGCCCGGAGGTCAGCGCCACCTCAGCGCCGCCTCACGTCCCCCTTCCCGCACGCCACCCCGTCCCCGTCCGGGTCGAGCCGGAGCGGATCGTCCCCTCCGTTGACCTTCAGCCGCCCGTAGTCGTTCGCCGCGAGCCAGTCGCAGCGCGCCTTCGTCGTCGCCGCGTTCCTCGTCCCCGCGTTCCTCCCCGCGTTCCTCGTCGCCGCGCTCGTACTCCCCCGCACCGTTTCGGGGAAGACCGTCGGTACGCAGACGTTCGCCGAGCCGTAGTGCCGGTCGCATCCCGCGACCTGGGGGCTCACCGGCGCCGAGGTCCGCTTCTTCCGCGGTTTCTCGGGGCTCTGCGCGAGATCCCCGGCGAAGTCGTGGACGTGCGCCGACTCCGCCGCCTTGCCGGCGAGCGCCGGCGGCCCGCCCAGACGCACCCACTCGGCCACCGAGGGCACGCCGTTGGCGTCGACCGCGAAGAGCATGTACCAGCCGGGGGGCGCCAGATTCGGGTTGCTCGTGACATTGAGGTCGACGTTGTTCCCGTCCACCGAGAGCGGCAGATCCACGAACCGCTGGTTGGGGTCGGAGGAGTGGGTGACCGCGGCCGGCCGGATCAGTTCGGCCTTGGCGATCGGCCGGTCGACCGTGATCCGCTGCGTGTCGCCGTACAGCCACTGGTTGTCGATCAGTGACGTGATCCGCGGACGTGGTCCCTTCAGGAGATACGGCGGGGTGTAGAGCGACACCTGATGGTTCCAGGAGCCGTTGCCCGGGTTGTCGCCGGTCGTCATCACCCGGCCGTCCGGCAGCAGGAACGCCGAGGAGTGGTAGCCGCGCGCCTCCGGGTCCACCGCGACCGGATCGAAGGTGTCCGTCACCGGGTCGAACAGCGAGGACTCGTAGACGGGGTTGGCGCGGTTGTGCAGCGCGCCGCCCGTCTCCAGGACCTTGCCGTCGGGCAGCAGCACGGCGGAGCCGTACATCTTGCCCTGTGCCCCGCTCTGCGGCCGCGGTCCGTCGCCGAGGTCGACCGTGCCCTGCGGCAGCAACGGGCCCGGTGCGTAACGGGGGTTGGGCTGCTTGAGGTCGATCAGATCCGTCAGCCGGTTCGCCTCCGGGTTGGAGTCGATATTGCCGCCGCCGATCGTCAGCACCCGCTGGTCCTGCGCGGGCGGCAGCAGCACGCTCGCCGACTGGTCGCGCTCGTCCTTGTTCTGGAGGCCCTCGATCTCGGTCACCGTGTTGGCGTCGTAGTCGTAGACCGACGAGCCGGTGCCGGGCGTGCCGTTGCCGAAGACATGGCTGCCGGAGTAGAAGAGCCGCCCGTCCTGCATCAGGATCATCGACGGGTACAGGCCCCAGTACGACCAGGTCTGGTTGACCTGTCCCGTCGGCAGCCACTTGTCCTGCGCCGCCGACCAGCGCTCGGCGGTCACTGAACCGCTGGAGTCCTCGCGCAGCCCGCCGAAGGACATCACATCGCCATTGCCCGTGATCGTGGCCGACGGATACCAGTGCCCGTCGTTCATGTCATTGGTCCTGGTGTACGTCTCGGTGGCGGGGTCGAAGACGTACGAGTCCTTGAAGCCCTGGTACCCGACCGTGCCGTCCGCCGACGGATAGCCCTTGTTGCCGCTCATCACCAGCACCCGGCCGTCGGAGAGCTGGACATGGCCGGAGCAGAACATGTCGTCGGGGGTGGGGACCGTACGGTACGAGCCGTCCGCCGGGTCGTACACGGCGGAGGTGAACGTACCGGCCTCGAACATCTCCGGGTCGTTGCCGGAGCCGGCGATCAGCAGCACCTTGCCGTTGTGGAGCACCACCGAGTGCATCGAGCGCACCGGGTTCTCCGTCGGCAGCACCTGCCAGCGGCCGTTGGCGCACTCCTCGGCGGTCCCGGTGCACTCCGGTTCGACGGGCGGCGGGGCGACCTCCTCCATCACATAGTCGTCGGTGGTCACACTGCCCGTGCCGTACACCGACACGCCCCAGGTGATCCGGTCGGTGCCGGGCGGAATGACGGGGGTACGGACCTCGGCCCGCTGGTAACCGGCGCTCAGGTCCAGGGTTTTGAGGTCGGTCCAGTACTGCCAGCCCGCCGTGGTGTCATGGCGGAAGAGCGTGATCGCGGCGTCGGGCGTCGTCGATCGGTACCAGAGGGACAGGTCGTACTGCCGCTCGGGCACCACCGCGGGCGCGCACTCCGCGGACTCCGTGATCAGCGCCTTGCGGTCGCCCTCGGTCCGGCGGGTCAGCTCGACCCTCAGCGCCGCGGTGCCGGAGTGGGCGTCGGTGACGGTGTCGAAGGAGAAGTCGTTGTCCCCCCAGCCGGACCGCTCCCAGCAGTACGGCATGGCGTCCGTGCCCGGCGTCTCGAACCCGGAGTTCTTGACGAGGTTCGCGCCGGCCGCGGCGGGCTGCTGGGTGGCGAACAGCAGACCGCCGGTCAGCGCGACGAGGGCGAGGAACGCGGTACGGCGCGACATACGGAACCGGCGCGACATACGGGATCGGCGCGGCGGGACACGCGAAGGGACGGGGCTCATCGGCGCACGCTCCCCTCGGTACGGTCGGCCGCCGCCGCGCGGCTCGCCGAACGGCCCCTCATACGGCCCCTCACATGGCCCTTCGCCCGGCCCGCGCCACGCCTCGCCCGCTCCCGCTTCGGCAGATAGACCAGCGCCTCCGTCCCCACGAACCGCACCACGAACGTCGCCAGCAGCGCGCACGCGGTCGCCGTCAGCACCCCCATCCCGAGCCGACCGACGAACAGCGCGATCAGCGGGATACGGAGCAGCAGATCGGCGTTGGCGAGGAGCGCGAACCGGCTCACCCGGTCCGCCCAGTGCCGGTACGCCCGCCGGTCGCGGAAGAGCAGCAGCTCGATCAGGAGGAAGTTCCACAGGACACCGAACTGGTTGGCCAGCACCTCGGCCGGCAGATAGTGCACCCCGGCCGCCGTGAGCCCGTGCAGCGCGAGCAGGTTCGGTACGAAGCCGGTGAGCCCGATCAGTCCGAAGGCGATCATCCGGGCGAGGGCCTTTCCGGGGGCTCTTCGCGGATCAGGCCGCGGCGTCCGGTGCCGTGCATCGCAAGGCGGAGGATCATTCTCGTACTGGACGTACGTGGACGACTCCGACAACGCGGCGAGGTGCGGTGCCGGGCGTCGCGGGCCCGCGAAGAGCCGCCGGAAAGGCCCGAGTGGTGCGGCCGTCCGCAGCTCGACGAGGTGGCGAAGGAAGCGCAGCCCCTCCTTCGCCGTCGACTTCGACTCGCCCGCGAACCGGTCGCGGAAGACGAACGGGACCTCGGCCGGCCGCTCGGGCCGGCAGCGTACGGCCAGCTCCAGCAGGATCTTGTAGCCGAGCGGTCGCAGCGCCTCCGAGGTGACGGCGGAGCGCCGGATCGCGAAGAACCCGCTCATCGGGTCGCTGATCCCGCGCAGCCCGGCCGGGAAGAGCCCCTTGGTCAGCCAGGTCGCCGCGCGGGACACGGCGACGCGGTAGCCGCCGGCCAGCCCGGCCCGGCTGCCGCCGTCGATATAGCGGCTCGCGACGACGAGATCCGCGGAGGTCCGCTCCCCGGCCGCGACCAGATCGGGGATGAGCGCGGGCGGATGCTGGAGATCGGCGTCCATGACGACGATCCAGTCGGACCCCGCTGCCTTGAGCCCTTCGACGACCGCCCCGCCGAGGCCGCCCTCGGGCTTCTCCCGGTGGATCACGCTCACCGGGAACGGGCAGTCCTGCGCGGCGGATGCGACGACCTCGGGGGTGTCGTCGGTCGAGTCGTCGACGAAGAGCACCTCGCAGGGCAGCCTGGCCGGTACGGCGTCGGTGAGCTGCCGCAGTAACTCCCGTACGTTCCCCGACTCGTTGAAGGTCGGGATGATGATGGTGACGGCGCCGGGCTCGGCGACGACGGTCGCTTCCAGCTCCGGTTCACCGCGCTCCCCGGCACCGATGGGGGGAAGAATGCTCATCGCTCGTCGCCTCCCGCGATCCGGTCACCCTGCGCGATCCCGTCGCTCCGCGCGATCCCGTCGGCCTCCGCGATCCCGTCGGCCTCCGCGATCCGCCGGATCTCGATCCGGTCCTCGCCGTCCCCGAAGACGGCGACGGCGGTCGAGTGCTCCAGCGCGTCCCGCACCTTGGGCAGATTGCGCGCGTCGCGCCGTACGGTCGGGGACGCGACCACATAGTCCAGATCGCGCCAGCCGTCCGGCATGGTCTTGGTGACGGCCGGGTCGAGGTCGGCCTTGTAGAACCAGATCGCGCCGAGCCCCGGTTCGTACCCGGCGTGCACCAGGTCGAGCCAGAGCGCGTCGTCGACCAGCACCCGGGCCCGGGAGGGGTCGGGCACCTCCGTCGCCATCCAGGAAGCGGCCTGCCGGTAGGGGGCGTTGGCGTCGGCCGTCAGCGCGGTGCGATTGCCGTCATACCACCGGGGTACGACGACGACCAGCGCACTCGCGGCGAGCGCCGCCAGCGCCGTCCAGCGGACGGTGGTGAGCGTACGGCCCTCCTGCGGGCCGCGCCGTCTGCGCAGGATCGCGTGGGTGACGGACGCGGCGCCGCCCGCCAGCACCAGCGCCAGGAACGGCAGCCCCTGGATGACATACATCGCGGGCAGATAGCCGGACGGGCGCAGGGCGACGACGGTGAGGATCACCACGGCCAGCGCGGGCCCCGCGAGCGCCCGCGCGGTGACCGACCAGCGCAGCGTGACCATCAGCAGGACGGCGCCCGCGATCCCGCCGAGCAACAGCACCCGGTCGTAGTACAGCCAGGACTGGAGCACCCCGTACGAACCGCTGCCCGGGTCGAGTACGAAGCCGGACCCGGGCCTGCTCATCTGGTACGTGATGCCGTCCCAGAGCGAGACATGCCCGCCGCCGGGCAGCAGCTCCCCCTTGAGCAGCGCCATCAGCGGATAGCAGAGGCCGACCAGGGCGCAGGCGGTGATCGCGCCGGTCACCGCGAACTTCCGGGTGTCGCGATGGCTGTGCCGCCACAGCGTCACCAGCAGCGCGGGCAGGATGACCAGCATGGTCTCCTTCGTGAGCACCCCGACGGCGGCGGCGAGTCCGGCCGCGAAGTGGTGCCAGAGATGCCGGCTGGGCGAGGCCGCGAGGCAGAACGCGAGCAGCATCCACATCACGGCGATGTTGTCGAGGAAGATCTCCCGCTGGAGCACCACGGAGAGCGGGGAGAGCCCGAACAGGACCATCGCCAGCCCGGCGGCCCAGCGCGGCAGCCAGAGCCGCCGGGCCAGTACATAGAGGAAGACCGCGCTCGCCGCGCTGACCAGCAGCATCGCGAAGCGCATCGGGGCGACGGTCATCGTCTCGGGCGAGAGGAGCGAGGGCAGCCAGGTCAGGAAGGCGATCTGCATCCAGCCGAGCGGCGGATGGTCGTACCAGTAGGTGTAGTGGGCGAGGCCCTTGCCCTCCTGGACGGCCCAGGCCTGGGCGAGATAGGTGCCCTCGTCGTCGCTGAGCGTCGGATAGTGCTGGATGTTCCAGCCCTGGACCAGCAGGATCGCGACGAGCAGCGCCCCGCACAGGAGCAGATCGGCGCGGGAGCGCCGGAAACGTATGACCGGCCGGACGGTGAGCCGCGTCGTGCTGACGCCGCGGGCATGCCTCGGCCGCGCGGTGACGGCGGTCGGCTGCTCGGTCGTCACCGTGGGGAGGGTGGAGGTCACGCGTGGACGTCCTCTCGGAGGAGATGCGCGCCGACATGACTGGTCAGCTCCCAGTCGCCGTGCCCCCGCTGCTCGCGCCAGACGGCGCGGATCGCCGCGCCCGCGAGGAGCACCTGGTAGAAGGGGCCGCCGATGATGAGCTTCAGATAGTGCGTGAGCCTGACCCGAAGTCCGTACTGTTTACCGAAGTCATGGAGCCCGACGACCTCGAAGACGAAGGTCACCATGGCGGTGACGAGCGGCAGGAACGTCACGAACGCGACCGTCACCGGCACGTCGAGCAGGAGCGCGATCCCCACGTTGAGCGGGATGATCAGGCCGGTGAACGCCTGGAGGAACGGTGTCATCAGCGTGTAGCGGGCGAGCATCCGCTGTCCGCGCGTGGGCAGTTGGCGCCAGTCCTTCTTGCGGTACACCTGAAGGAAGCCCTGGTTCCAGCGGGTGCGCTGTTTGAGCAGGGACATCAGCGAGCCCGGGGTCTCCTCGCGGGTCACCATGTCGGAGTCGTACGCGACGACGACCTTCTTGCCGACGCTGGAGAGCCGTACGCCCAGATCGCAATCCTCGGCCAGGCAGTTCTGGTCCCAGCCGCCCGCCTCGCGCAGGACGTCGGTGCGTACGAAGACGGTGTTGCCGCCGAGCGGGATGAAGCCCTTCTGGGCATGGAGATGGAGCCTGCTGCGGAACCAGAAGAAGTACTCCAGGCAGTTGCGCAGGCTGTACCAGCTGGAGTGGAAGTTGATCAGCTGGACGCCGCCCTGGACGACATCGGCGCCGGTGGTGCGGAAGGCGTGGTCGACATGGGTCAGCAGCTCCGGGTGGACCTGGTCCTCGGCGTCGAAGACCCCGACGACCTCGCCGGTGCAGTGCGGCAGCGCCGTGTTGAGCGCCTTGGGTTTGTTCTTGGCCTCATGGGTGTCGACGACGACCCTGACCCGGTGCGGGTCGCGGGCGGCGGCCCGTTCGGCGACCGCCGCGGTCTCCGGGTCGTCGTGCCCGACGATGACGATGATCTCGAACCGGCTGTGGCCGGACACCAGCAGCCGCTCGATGGTGTGCTCCAGCACGGCCTGTTCATGACGGGCCGGCACGAGCAGCGAGAACGAGCCCTCGCGACCGCCGTCGGGCCGGTCGAATCTGGTCGCGGCCAGCGTTTCCGGCGTACGCCAGGCATGCATCTGCCACCAGAGCGTGAACGCGGCCATCCAGAACAGCGCCAGTGAAATGGCAGCGACGAATACGGACGTGAACACATGGCCCCCCTCGGCCAGGGCACGCCGCGGCAGGCCCCCCTGGCCGTCGGCTGACCCGTACATCCCCCTGTACGCACAGTCCCCCCGTGCGTACCTGTTGTGACTCTTGTGGAGACAATAAGGGGGACCTGTGACAGTCGGAGGACCGATTGGGTGAATACTGCGTTTCAGGCCGATTCACCACGCGTCGGAAATCAGCCATACGTTACTCGAAAACGCCCAACTCTCCCTTTAGTGCGCTTACTTCCGTCACCGGCGCGGCGCAGACGAACCTCCGGCAGACATAGGCGGCGGCCTCCCCGCCGACCAGCGGACGGTCGGTCAGCAGCGGAAACTCATCGCTTCCGGCCACTCCCGCCGCGACGACCGCACCGGGCGCGGTGCCCAGCAGCGCCGTACGGTGCAGCGCGCTCCGCTCCGGCCCGGTCCCGTCCGCGACTCCCGCCACTTCCCCCGCCGCTGCCCCCGGCTTCTCCACGACCGCGACCTCGCGCGGCCCGTCGAGCAGCGCCTCGGCCACCGCGAGCCCCCAGCCGATGAAGCGCGGCGCCCTCGGCCCAAGCGCCTTGACCACCCCCAACGCCCCTTCCGCGGCGGTGCGATGGGCCTCGGATCCGGTGTGCGCGGCATACGAGAGGAGCGCCCCGGCGGCGGCCGTCCAGCCGGACGGCGTGGCGTTGTCCGTGGGGTCCTGCGGGCGCCTGATCAATTGTTCGGCGTCGTTCGCCGTGTCGTACAGCGTCCCGTCCTCGGCCATGAACCGGTCGACCACAATGTCCAGCAAGAACCCGGCGAATTCCAGCCAAGCCCCCTCACCGGTGACCCCCGCGAGCGTCAGGAAGCCCTCGGCGACATCGCCGTAGTCCTCCAGCACCCCCGCGTTGGCACCGGTGCGGCCGTCCTTCGACGTACGGGCGAGCCGCGCCGCCTCGTCCAGATGCGCCCGCACCAGCAGATCGGCGGCCTCGGTGGCGCGTTCCACCAGATCCGGCCGGTCGAAGTAGGCGCCGGTCTCGGCCAGGGCCGCGATCGCGAGCCCGTTCCAGGCGGCCACGATCTTGTCGTCCCGACCCGGCCTCGGCCGCCCGTCGCGCGCGGCGAGCAGCCGCCGCCGTACGGAGGCGACCCGTTCGGCGTCCACCACCCCGCCGTCCAGGGGCAGTTGCAGCACGGACGCGCCCTCCTCGAAGGTGCCCTGCTCCGTCACCCCGAAGTACCGCGAGGCGAACGCGGCGTCGGACTCCCCCAGTACCTCGCGCAGCTGGTCCGGCGTCCACACATAGAAGGCGCCCTCTACATGCGCGCCGCTGCCGTCGTCACTGTCCGCGTCCAGCGCGGAGGCGAACCCGCCCTCCGCCGTGCGCAGTTCACGCACCATGAAGTCGGCCGTCTCCAGCGCCACCCGCCGGGCCAGATCGGATCCCGTGGCCCGCCACAGATGCGCGTACACCCGGCACAGCAGCGCGTTGTCGTACAACATTTTCTCGAAGTGGGGCACCGTCCACTCACGGTCCACGGAGTAGCGGGCGAACCCGCCGCCGAGCTGGTCGTAGATCCCGCCCCTGGCCATCGCCTCGCAGGTATCGGCCGCCATCTGGAGCGCGCCCTCCGCGCCGGTACGGGCGTAGTGGCGCAGCAGGAACTCCAGCACCATCGACGGCGGGAACTTCGGCGCCCCGCCGAACCCGCCCCGCACCGCGTCGTACTCCCGCGTCAGCCCCAGCAGCGCCTGCGCCAGTTCCTCCTCACCGGGCACCCCGTCCCCCCGGTACGCGAGCGACCGCCCGGCCAGCTCCTCCACGATCCGCGCGGCGACCTCCGCGACCTCCCCGCGCCGGTCCTTCCACGCGGCGCTGACCCCCTCCAGGACCTGCGGGAAGGACGCCATGCCGTGACGGGGCGCGGGCGGGAAGTACGTGCCGAAGTAGAACGGCTCCCCGTCCGCCGTCAGGAACACCGTCATGGGCCACCCGCCCTGCCCGGTGGCCGCCTGAACCGCCTCCATATAGACGGCGTCCACATCGGGCCGCTCCTCGCGGTCGACCTTGACGCTGACGAAGTGGGCGTTCATGTACGTGGCGGTCGTCGGGTCCTCGAAGCTCTCGCCCGCCATCACATGACACCAGTGACAACTGCTGTACCCGACGCTCAGCAGCACCGGCACATCCCGCCGCCGCGCCTCCTCGAACGCCGCGGGTGACCAGGGCCACCAGTCGACGGGGTTGTCGGCGTGCTGGAGGAGGTACGGGGAGGTCTCATGGGCCAGTCGGTTCGCCATGCGCCCCATCCTGCCCCAGCGGGACCGTCGCCCTTCCCGGGCGGCGGCCGCGTGTCCGGGCCCGCCCCGCGAGACCACCGACCGCGTCATGGACCAGTACCGGTCGCACTGGGGCAGGACCGCGGACCGAAGTCGGAGGTGATACCCACTATGAGGTTGCACCTGAACAGGAATCAATACCAATGTGGAGTGACCGGTACACTCGACGTCATGGGATTGCGCGAGCTCAAGGCGACCCGGACCCGGCAGCAGATCGTCGACACGGCACTCAGTCTGTTCATCGACCAGGGGTACGACGCGACGACCATGGAGCAGATCGCCGAGCGGGCCGAAGTCGGCAGCACGACGCTGTACCGCTACTTCCCGAGCAAGGATCTGCTGATCCTGGACCGGCTCACCCAGCCGATGAACCTTGGGGCGTTCCTGCGTGAGCGTCCCGCCGAGGAGCCTCTGAGCGTCGCACTCGGCGCGGCGATCCATGCGTCGTTCGACGTTCTCGATGACGAGGACGGCCGCCTCACGGCGGTACGCCACATCGTCGACAACGCGCCGATCCCCCGAGCCCGCCTCTGGGATCTGGCCGCACAAGCTCAGAGCGAGCTGAAAAAAGCGATCGCCGAGCGCATGGGCCGCCCTGTCGAAGATTTGCTGGTTGTCATGACCGCGCATGTCACGTTCGCGGTGTTCCACATCGCCGGGGAGACAGCGGGGGCAGGGGACCACAAAGCGTCACGCTCCGAGAGTGTCGACGAGCTGCTTCGCACCCTCAACACTTTTGAGTGGGTGGTCCCGGCTCCACCATCCGGCCCCGATACGGTCCGCCCGCGGCCGTAAGTCATCTCGGCGGAAGCCATATCGGCGGACCTGAAGGACTTCTCGGCAGTCGGCCCGTCGGGCGCGGAGCGTCAGGCACGGAAGTAGGATCCGGCGTCCAGGTCCTGGATGAGGCCGGGCCCGCTCGGGGTCCAGCCGAGGAGCTCCCGCGTGCGAGCGCTTGAGGCGGGGATGTCCATGGCGAAGAAACCGCCGATCCACCCGAAGTGCTTCTGTGCGTCCTGCGGTGCGATCGAGGTCACGGGAACGTCGAGTCCTCGCCCGATGGCCTCCGCGATCTCCCGTGTGGGGACTCCTTCCTCGCTCACCGCGTGCAGGAGCGTTCCCGCCGGGGCCTTCTCCAGTCCCAGCCGGGTGATCCGTGCGGCATCCGACCGGTGGACCGCCGGCCAGCGGTTCGTGCCGTCGCCCACGTAGCCGGCGACCCCTTTCTCACGGGCGATCGCGACCAGGGCCGCGATGAAACCGTGGTCGCCGTCGCCGTGCACGGTCGGGGCGAACCGCACGCTCACCGTGTGCACGCCGCGTTCGACGTACTCCAGCGCGAGGTTCTCGCTGCCGCCCCGGGGGGAGTCCGGGCCGTGGAACGGTGACCTGTCGTCCTCGGTCGCCGTCCGGCCCTGCGCCGGACCGGCGACGCCGGACGCCAGCAGAAACGGACGGCCTGATCCGGTGAGGACGTCGCCGATCGTCCGCACCGCGGCCCGTTCGGCCCGGTTGGAGACGGCGGGGTTGTCGAAGTCGTGCTTGTTGGCGAGGTGGAGGACGGCGTCAGCGGTCGCGGCGCCCTCCCGGATGCCGTCGAGATCGTCGAGGTCGCCGCGGCGGACCTGGACACCCTTCGCGTCGAGAGATGCGGCCGAGGTGTCGGAGCGGGCGAGCCCGACCACCTCGTGACCGGCGGCGAGCAGCTCGTCGACCGCGGCCGAACCGATCCACCCGGATGCTCCAGTGACGAAGACGCGCATATGAATGATCTCCTTCGATGATCAAACCTGGTGATTGAAGCGAGCGATGTCAGTCACTGATGTCAGTAACTGCTGTCACTGTAGCCGCCATGTCGGTCACTGTCATCACTGGGGCGCGTTGCGAAAGTGGCGCCGTCCGCCCGCAGGGCGTCACGCGCCAGGCGGGACTTTCGCGACACGCCCTAGAGTGGCGGTCATGGTGCGATGGGAGCCCGGGGCGCGGGAACGACTGCAGGCGGCGGCGATGGATCTCTACATCAGCCGCGGCTTCGACAGGACGACCGCGGCCGACATCGCCCAGGCCGTGGGTCTCACCGAGCGCACGTTCTTCCGCCACTTCGCCGACAAGCGGGAGGTGCTTTTCGGCGGGCAGGAGCTGTTGGAGCAGGCGTTCCTGGACGGGGTGGCCGCGGCCGTGCCGGACGCGTCACCGCTTGAGATGGTCGAGTCCGCTCTGTCGGCCGCGGCGATGTTCTTCTCGGCCGAGCGCCGCGACCACTCCAGGCTGCGGCAGAGGATCATCTCCGAGAATCCCGCGCTGCAGGAACGGGAGTTGCTGAAGTTGGCGGGGCTGGCCACGGCGGTCGCCGCCGCCCTCCGGTCGCGCGGGGTTCCCGAGGCGACGGCCACGCTCGCCGCGGAATCCGGGGTGACCGTGTTCGGCGTGGCCTTCGGGAAGTGGATCGCCGAGGGTGAGGAGCGGCCGTTCCTCGACATCGAGCGCGAGGTGCTCGGCGAGCTCGTGGCGATGGCCGTCGGCGCGACGCGATCCGCTTAGCGAGGGGCGGCGAGGGACCGGGAAGACACACGCGCCCCCTGGCTCCCCTCGCGCCGACGCCGCGTGGGCAGGACAATGTCGTTTCTCACCCACGCTCTTGGAGGGGGACGCATATGCGGGAAAGCCACCGGGCCGAAGCCGAAGGGCTGTTGGTACGTGCCGTGGAGGAAGAGGTACGGCGCTCCGGCGGGCGGACCGAAGGGAACACACTGCTGGCGCGCGGGCGCAGCGCCCTTGACGCCATGGCGGCGGGCGCGGACGAGGAGTACGCCGCGTACGTGCGGGCGCTGGACGCGGAGCGGGCCGAACGGCCGGCGCTGTCGGAGCGGTTCAGCAGACAGTCCATCGGAACGCCCGTACTGGTCACGTCCGTCGCCGCGGTCGCCGCCGTCGGCGCGGATGTCGCGCTGGGCACCGCCACGGGCATCGCGTTCGGCGCCGGGGCCGTCGTCGCGGTCGCCGGGGCCGCGACCACCGTCGCCAAGGTGACCGCCTCGCACTGGCCGGCCGCGCACCGCAGGGCCGGGGCCGCGGGCCAGCCGGGCGGCACCGAGCAGTTGCGGCTCCAGTGGCTGACGGCGCTGGAGGTACGGGGCATCCGCCCGTTCCTCGACCAGCAGCGGGTACTGACCTCCGCGACCCGCCGCACCACCAAGAAGGCCACCGTCGTCCCGCAGTTGCGCGGCGGGGACCGCAGCGCCGCCGCCCGCCGGCGCAGTGTGCTCGAACAGTCCTTCGGTCATCTGCCCGAGCCGGACGGGCCGTTCGCCGGGCGGCGCGCGGCGATGGCGCAGATCGCGCAGTGGGTGCACGCGGCCCGCGTGTCGACGGAGACGAAGCCGACGGTCGTGGTGCTGTACGGCGCGCCGGGCTCCGGCCGTACCGAACTGGCCGTACGGGCCGCGCATCAGCTCAAGGACCAGTTCAGGGGCGCCTGCGTGGTCGACCTGCGCGGCGGCGGCTCCTTCGAGGCGCCGCTGTCGACCCGTGACGCGCTGCTGCATCTGCTCAACCGGCTGGGCGCGCCCCGCGAACAGCTGCTGTTCCGTGAGGGGTCCTCCCCGGAGCAGCAGGTACGGCGGCTGAGCGAGCTGTACCACCAGCATCTGACGGGCCTTCCGGTGACGGTCGTCCTGGACGACGCCTCCGATCCGGAGCAGGTGCGGACGCTGGTGCCCGAACGGTCCGACAGCCTGGTGCTGGTGACGGCGCGCGAGCGGCTCGATCTGCCGGACGACGTACCGGCCTGGGTGCACCAGCTGCCCGTCGAGCCGCTGGACACGGCGGGCGCGGAAGAGCTCCTGAGGGCCATGGCCGAACCGTCCGCCACATCGGCGGCGGGACCGTACGACGCGCAATCCACCGATCTCGTCGGCGAGTTGTGCGGCGGTCTGCCGCTCGCCCTGCGGATCGCCGGGTCCTCGCTCGGGGAGCGTACGGCCCAGCAACTGGCCACCGACCTCGACGCGTACGGTCCGGTCGAACCGGCCGAACGGGCCCTGTGGGTGCGCTACACCGACCAGAGCGACCAGGCGCGCAGGCTGCTGCGCCGCCTCGCGCTGGCCGGCCGCGCCTCCCTCGGCGCGGCAGCGGCCGCCGCGCTGCTGGCGACGGACGAGCAGGAGGCCGGCCGGCTGCTGGCCGAGCTGTCCCGGGCAGGTCTGATCGACCATGTACGGGCCGGCCGTTACCGGCTGCACGACCTCGTCAGGGCCTTCGCGCACGCACGGCTGCGGGACGAGGAGAGCGCCGAGGACCGTACGGCCGCCCAGGAGCGGCTGATCCGGAACTACGGCGAGCTGGCCGACTCCGTGATCCGGCTGGTCGACGGCAAGACCTCCACCCGCGCGGACCTCTTCAAGACCGCGGCGGGCGCGCACGGCTTCTCCTCGCTGGAGTCCGCGCTGCGCTGGCTGGACGAGGAGTCCAGTTTCATCACGGCCGCGCTGCGGCACGCCG
The DNA here is from genome assembly GCF_044766385.1 of Streptomyces sp. NPDC102274. Taxonomy (NCBI): domain Bacteria; kingdom Bacillati; phylum Actinomycetota; class Actinomycetes; order Kitasatosporales; family Streptomycetaceae; genus Streptomyces; species Streptomyces sp. NPDC102274. The sequence goes on from NZ_JBIWLW010000023.1 coordinate 45,313, forward strand.
AGGGCGTCGACCAGCAGGCCGTACTGAACCTGCTGGGCGCGCTCTGCGACTACTGCCTGCTGCGCGGCGACCTCTACCGGCTGGGCGAGATCAACGAACTGACCCAGGCGGTGGGCCAGGGGCTGCTGCTCCGCTCGGTCCAGTGGCGTACCGGCATCGCGGCCCGGCAGCTCGGCGAGCTGGACAAGGCGCGCACCACCCTGACCACGGTCGTCGGTCTCTACCGGGAGGCGGACCACGACGCGGGCGCCGCCCGCGCGCTGTGCTCGCTCGGCATCACCCTGCACCACCAGGGCAATCTGACTGAGGCGTCGGCGAAGCTGCGCGAGGCGCTCGCGCTCCAGTCCCCGGAGCCGCTGGCCGGTGACCGCGGCTGGACGCTGCACGCCCTGGCGGCCGTCGAGCGCGACCGGGGCTCGCTGGCCGAGGCGTTCACGCTGCTCTCCGACGCGCTCGTACTGCACCGCGAGAGCGAGTCCCTGCACGGCGAGGCGTGGACGCACTTCCAGCTGGGCCAGTTGTATCTGCGGCTGGGCAACGCGGCGCCGGCGGAGGCGGAGCTGCGCGCGGCCCTCGATCTGTACGGCAGGACCCGCGACGGCCGCGGCGAGGCGTGGGCGATGACCCAGCTCGCCCGCACCCGGCTGGTGGACGGCGACCCGGCCCCGGCGGTCGGCGAACTGCGCGACGCCCTCGCCCGGCACCGCGACAACGAGGACGCGCGCGGCGAGGCGTGGACGCTCTACTACCTGGGCCAGGCGCTGGAGGAGACCGGCGACCGCGACCAGGCGGTACGGGAACTGGAACGGGCGCGCACGATGTTCTCCCGTATGCGTGACGTGTACGGGCTGGCCTGCGCCCGGCACCACTCGGGCCGCGTCACCCGCGACCAGCGCGCCGCCCAGACCGGCAACCTCCGCAACTCGGGCTTCGCCCGTCAGCTGCTGACCGACGCCCGCGCGGACTTCCGCCGCATCGGCGTCGCCCACGGCGAGGCCTGGACCTGTCTGGAGCTGGCCATCATCGACGCCGGCAACAACCGTCCCGGCCAGGCGCTCCAGCTCTGCGACGAGGCGATGGCGCTCTTCGCCTCGTACGACGACCACCGCGGCGCCGACTGGGCCCGCTTCCTGCGCTGCACGCTGCTGCCGTACGCCTCGGCGGGCGGTATCGAAGTGGGCTCGGTGGTCGCCGAACAGGAGCTGTCGGACCTCTCCGCCGCCGCCCACGCGGCCCGCGACGGCAAGCTCGCGGAGTCCGTGGCGACGTTCGGGGTCATGCTGGGCCGGGGCGTACGGCTGGAGGACGGCTGGCAGGCGTGGCACCTGGGGATGGTGCCGAACCGCCACGCGCGCGAGGTGATGGGCGTACCGGTGACCGCGGCCACATAGCCGTCTCGCCGTGGCCGTCGCGCCTGGCCCCATGACGCCCTGTGGGTGTCATGGGGCCAGGCGCGACCGAGGCGGCCGCGCTACTCGCCGTGCGGGGTGGCGGACGTCGGCTCGCTCTCCGCGGGCCGCTTCGAGGACGGCGCGGACGCGGCGGGCGTCTGCGCCGGAGGCTCCTCGAAGTTGACCATGTCCATGTGGCGGTTCATCGACTTCATCAGCAGCCACACGCCCCCCGCCATCAACGCGAACACGATGAACCCGAGCACACCGGGCGTCACCTTGTTCTGGTCGAGCTCCTGGGCGAGAGGAGTCGCGAACGCCATCGCCTGAGTCGCATACATATCAGCCATTGTCGCGGATGCCCGCGAACAGGTCGCTCTCGGGGAGGGATGTATCGACGAGCGACTTCGCGAGCTCGTACTCCTCCGTCGGCCAGACCTCCCGCTGGATGTCCATCGGGATACGGAACCAGCCGCCGTCGGGGTCGATCTGGGTGGCGTGCGCGATCAGCGCCTTGTCCCGGATCTCGAAGAAGTCGGCACACGGCACATGCGTGGTCAGTGTCCGCTCCACGCGCTCGAACTCCTTCCAGCGCTCCAGCCACTCGCCGTACGGGGACTCAAGACCCCGGGCGAGCAGCGCCTCGTGGAGCGCGACCGTACGCGGCCGGTTGAAGCCCTGGTTGTAGTAGAGCTTCTCCGGCTGCCAGACCGGACCGAAGTCGTCCTCCGGGTACTTCTCCTTGTCCGCGGCGGCCTCGAACGCCACCATCGAGATCTTGTGGGTCATGATGTGGTCCGGGTGCGGATACCCGCCGTTCTCGTCGTACGTGGTGATGACCTGCGGCCGGAACGACCGGATCATGCGTACGAGACGGCCCGCCGCCTCGTCCACGTCCTCCAGCGCGAAGCAGCCCTCGGGCAGCGGCGGCAGCGGGTCGCCCTCGGGCAGCCCGGAGTCGACGTACCCCAGCCACTCCTGCTTGACGCCGAGGATCTCCCGCGCCTCGTCCATCTCTTTTTTACGGACCTCGTGGATGTGCTCCTCGATATAGGCGTCACCCTGGAGCTTGGGGTTGAGGATGGAGCCGCGCTCGCCTCCCGTGCAGGTCACGACCAGCACGTCCACCCCCTCGGACACGTACTTGGCCATGGTGGCCGCGCCCTTGCTCGACTCGTCGTCGGGGTGGGCGTGAACGGCCATCAGCCGCAGCTGCTCAGTCAAGACTCGATCCTCAGTGATGTGTCGCATCGGACGGCTTCTATAGTGACGGATATCGGGGGACGGAAATTCCGGGTCGCCCGACTCCGAAAGGAACGATCATGGCCGCGGTGCGCGAGGAGCCTCCCCGGGGCCGCTACGGCCGCTCGGCGGACCAGCGCGCGGACCGTGGTCTGAAGGTCGTCGGCGCGGTGCTCGGCGTCGCGCTGATCGGTCTGATCGGCTGGTTCGGCTATCACTACGTGGTCGACCGGAGTGTCTCCGGTGAGCTCATCAAGTTCAAGCGGGTTTCCGCCACCGCGGTCGAGGCGCATCTGGAGGTCCGCAAGGACCGGGACGCCACCGGCAGCTGTACGTTGCGCTCCCTCGCGGAGAGCGGCGCGGAGGTCGGCCGGCTGGACGTGCGCTTCGCCGCGGGCGAGACGCGGATCGACCGGGTCGTCACGGTGCGTACCACGGACAGCGCGACCAGTACCGAGCTGGTGGGCTGTACATCGGACTGAGCCGGTCCCGGGCGCCTCGGCCTTCCAGGCGGCCCTTCCAGGCGCCGGGAGCGGGCGACACGAGCGCGGTGACCCGCCGCCTGTGTCGACGAAGCCCGCGCTGACCTGGGCTGATGTAATTCTGACGGCATTCGTCCTCCCCCTCGCGCCACGAAATTGTTAGGCTCGTGGTTTCGCCCAACCGAGAAGGCACAATCTTCTTGGGTAGGGCGTTGCTTTGTATTCCCGGTACCTACGAGGAGCACCTGTGACCCAGACCAGTGAGAACGTCACCTGGCTCACCCAGGAGGCGTACAACCAGCTGAAGACCGAGCTGGAGTACCTGTCTGGTCCCGCGCGCACGGAGATCTCTATGAAGATCGCGGCGGCCCGTGAAGAGGGCGATCTGCGGGAGAACGGCGGGTACCACGCGGCCAAGGAGGAGCAGGGCAAGCAGGAGCTCCGAGTGCGCCAGCTGACCCAGCTCCTGCAGAACGCGAAGGTCGGCGAGGCCCCGGCGGACGACGGGATCGTCGAGCCCGGCATGGTCGTGACGATCGCCTTCGACGGAGATCCGGACGACACCCTGGACTTCCTGCTGGCCTCGCGTGAATACGCCAGCTCGGACATCGAGACCTACTCGCCGCAGTCCCCACTGGGCAGCGGTGTACACGGCAAGAGGGTCGGTGAGAACGCGGAGTACGAGCTGCCCAACGGCAGGACCGCCTCCGTGAAGATCCTCGAAGCCAAGCCCTACCAGGGCTGAGCCGGGGCCGGTACACCCACGGGTGTACCGGCCTTTACGCTGACCGGATCGGACCGGTACGTATCCGACCGGATCTGGCCGGATCCGAGCCGGGCCTCAGCGGCGGGCGGTGCTCGGTCGCCCGGCGCCCCGGCGCCGCGGGCCTCGGTCCAGAGCCGCGGGCCTCAGTCCAGAATCGTGTAGCCCGCCTTCCGCAGCGCCGCCGCCACCTCCGTGCAGTGCGCGGGCCCCTTGGTCTCCAGATGCACTTCCACGTCCGCCTCGGTCAGCCCGAGCCGCGGATCGGTCCGTACATGGCTCACATCGAGCACATTGGCGTCGGCGACCGACAGCACCCCGAGCATCGTCGCCAGCGCGCCCGGCCTGTCCGTCACTCGCAGCCGCAGACTCAGATAGCGCCCGGCCGCCGCCATGCCGTGGCGCAGGATCCGCTGCATCAGCACGGGGTCGACATTGCCGCCGGAGAGCAGCGCGACCACCGGGCCGTGGAAGGAGCCGGGGTCGCTGAGGAGCGCGGCCACCGGGCTCGCTCCGGCCGGTTCCACCACCAGTTTCGCCCGCTCCAGACAGAGCAGCAGGGCGCTGGACAGCTCGTCCTCGGAGACCGTACGCACCTCGTCGACCAGCTCCTGGATCAGCTGGAACGGGATGTCGCCGGGGCGTCCCACCTTGATGCCGTCCGCCATCGTCTGGGGTGACTCGACCGCCATCGGCCGGCCCGCGGCGAGCGAGGGCGGATACGAGGCGGCGCCCGCCGCCTGGACCCCGATCACCCGGACGTCGGGGCGCAGCGACTTCACCGCGAGGGCGACGCCCGCGGCCAGCCCGCCGCCGCCGATCCCGACGACGATCGTCCGTACCTCCGGGCACTGCTCCAGGATCTCCAGGCCGACCGTGCCCTGTCCGGCGATGACGTCCGGATGGTCGAAGGGATGGATGAAGACCGCGCCGGTGTTCCTGGCGTACTCCTGGGCGGCGGCCAGTGTCTCGTCCACGACCTGTCCGTACAGCCGCACCTCCGCTCCGTAGTCGCGGGTCGCCGCGACCTTCGGCAGGGGCGCTCCGACCGGCATGAACACCGTGGACCGGACCCCGAGAAGGGTGGAGGCGAGCGCGACGCCCTGGGCGTGGTTGCCCGCGCTGGCCGCGACGACGCCCGCCGCGCGCTCCTCCGGGGAGAGGCAGGCGATGCGTACGTAGGCGCCGCGCAGCTTGAACGAGCCGGTCCGCTGGAGGTTCTCGCACTTGAAGAGGACTGGCGCGCCGACCAGCTGCGTCAGATATCTGCTCCCCTCCATGGCGGTCATCCGCGCGACGCCGGACAGCATCTTCTGGGCCCCTCGGATGTCATCGAGCATCACGGGGTGCGAGGGGTGGTGCGCGGGACGAGGCACCGGGCGGGACGTACCGAAGCTCATGGAAGCCAGTCTCGCAGCTCATCGGCCGGGCGGCCGTCGGTGTCCACCACCGGACCCGTGCCCGGGTCACGTACGGCATCGGGTTTTCGCAGTGCAGGTACGGTCCAAGCCATCGCCGCGTACTCTGTCCCCCACCAACCGCCCCCCGCACGAGAGAGCCCCAGCCATGCCCCCCATTCAGGACATGACTTCCGCTGCGTCGGTCTCCAGGGAGACGACGTCCGAACCCTCGGACGGCGCCGGCCTCCTCGATGCCCTCCAGCACCAGGTGGCCGTCTTCGCCCGGCGGGCCGAACAGACCCGGCTCGGTGGTGTGGGCCAGGTCCGCAACTCGATGGACCGTGCCGCGTATCTGCTGCTCAACCGGCTCGACCGGGAAGGCCCGATGGGCGTCAAGGCGCTGGCCGCCGGGATGGGCATCGACTCCTCGACCGTCACCCGGCAGGTCGCGCCGCTGGTCGACACCGGCCTGGTCAAACGCACCTCGCATCCAGAGGACGGCCGCGCGGTCGTGCTCGAACTGTCGGCGCGCGGACTGGCCCGGCTCGAAGAGGTCCGCTCGTCACGGCGCGAGCTGATGGCGCAGGTCACGGCCGGCTGGACGGAGGAGGAGCGGGACTCCTTCACCACCCTGCTGACCCGGTTCAACGGCGCGCTGTCGGCGCGGGCGGCCAGGCTGCCTTCCAGTGAGGGCGGTACGGGCGGTGGGATCGACACGGGCGGTACAGAAGGTACGGATGAGCCGGGGGCGGCTACGCCCTCTTGACCCTGGGCTCTCGCACGACCTCAATTGAGGTCGTGCGAGAGCGGCGGGCTGCCTTGGATCGTCGCCGCGCCCGGGAATTCGAGGCGTTCGCCGCGGGCGCGGCCGGCCGGCTTCTGCATGCGGCCGTACTGCTCACCGGCGAGCCGCCCGGCGCCACCCCGCGGGCCCAGCGCCTGCTGATCGCGGCGCTGTCCCGTACGTACGCGGAGTGGGACCGGCTCAGCGGTGACGAGGGCGAGGATCCGTACGACCGCGCCCGGCGGGAGCTGGTGCTGCGCTTCGCCCGCGAGGCCGCCTGGCGCGAGCTGTCCTGGCGCGGTCGCCGCCCGAGCGGTGTGCTCGGGCGGCTCGGCCCGCAGGAACGTGTCGTGCTGGTGCTCCGCCTGTTCGAAGGGCTGGCCGAGGAGCAGACCGCCGCGCTGATCGGTCTCCCGCAGGAGCGGGTCCGCGTGATCTGCGCACGGGCGATCTCGGCGATGCGGGAGCCGTCGCCGGGACGCCGTACGAGGCCCGGTCCGTCCGGGCTCCGGGAGGCGGGCCCATGAGGGGCGCCGACCGGAAGCGGGCGGAGGTGCTGCGGATGATGCTGGATCCGGTACGTCCCGACGTACCGGCCGATGTCGTCCGCCGCGCCACCGAACGCGGCGCCCGGCTGCTGCGCAGGCGCCGGACGGCGCGGCGGGTGCTCTGGACGCTGCTGATCGTGGCGCTGGTCGTGTTCGGCGTCTGGGCGTCGGCCGCACATCCGTGGTCGGTGCCGCCGGCGGAGACGACACCGCCGCTGGAGGACTGGTGACGGTCCGGCCGGTCGGCCTCCAGCGGCGGTGAGCGGTCGGCGGTCCGGCGGTCGGCGGTCCAGGTCCAGCGGTCAGCGGTCAGCGGTCAGCGGTGAGAGGGCCGCTCAGCCCAGTCGGCCCAGCCCAGCCCAACTCAGCTCAGCCCAGCTCAGCCCAGCGCCTGCTGGAGATCGGCCAGCAGATCGTCGGCGGACTCGATCCCGACGGAGAGCCTGACCAGGTCGGAGGGCACCTCCAGCGCCGAGCCCGCCGCCGAGGCGTGCGTCATCCGGCCGGGGTGCTCGATCAGGGACTCGACGCCGCCGAGGGACTCCCCGAGCGTGAACAGCTTCGCGCGGTCGCAGACCGCGACCGCCGCCTCCTCGCCGTCCTTGACCTGGAAGGAGATCATTCCGCCGAACGCCTTCATCTGCTTGGCGGCGACCTCGTGCCCCGGGTGCTCGGGCAGCCCCGGGTAGAGGACCTTGGAGACGCGCGGGTGCGTGGTGAGCATCTCGGTGATGCGCGTGGCGTTCTCGCTGTGCCGGTCCATCCGTACGGCGAGGGTCTTGATGCCGCGCAGCACCAGCCACGCGTCGAAGGGACCGGCGACGGCGCCCATCGCGTTCTGGTGGAAGGTCAGCTCGTCGGCCAGCTCCGCGTCATCGACGATCAGCGCGCCGCCGACGACGTCGGAGTGCCCGCCCATGTACTTCGTCGTCGAGTGGACGACGACGTCGGCGCCCAGCGCCAGCGGCTGCTGGAGGTAAGGGCTGGCGAAGGTGTTGTCGACGACGAGCTTCGCCCCGGCCGAGCGTGCGATCCCGGCGAGTTGGGCGATGTCGGTGATGTTGAGGAGCGGGTTCGAGGGGGTCTCGACCCAGATCGCCTTCGTACGCGGGGTGAGCGCGGCCTGTACCGCCGCCGGGTCCGAGGTGTCCGCGACGGAGAAGTCCACGCCCCAGCGGGAAACGACCTTGGCGAAGAGCCGGAAGGTGCCGCCGTAGGCGTCGTTCGGGATCACGACATGGTCGCCGGGCGCCAGCAGCGTACGCAGCAGGCAGTCCTCGGCGGCGAGCCCGGACGCGAAGGCGAGCCCGCGCCGGCCGCCTTCCAGGGCCGCGAGGTTCTCCTCCAGCGCGGTACGGGTGGGGTTGGCGCTGCGGCTGTACTCATAACCGCCGCGCAGGCCGCCGACGCCGTCCTGCTTATAGGTGGACACCTGGTAGATCGGCGGGACGACGGCGCCGGTGAGGGGGTCCGCGGTGTTGCCCGCGTGGATGGCGCGAGTCTCGAAGTGGTGCTGCTCGCTGGAGTGCTGGTGGCTCATGGGTCCTGAGGGTAGCGCCGGTGCGGCTCCCGGCGGCGGGTCGTGGTGCGGTGCGGTGCGTTGTGGTTCGGGCGCGGCGCGGTTCGGGGTGCCGGGGGCCGGGGCGGGGCGGGGCGGACAGGCGCGGGGGCGGGCGCGTTCGCATGGTTCGGGATCCGGGACAATGGGGCCATGGAGATTCTCTGGTTCCTGATCGCGATGGGCCTGCTGGCCGCGGTCGTCGTTCCGTACATCCGGCGCAGCAGGGGCGGTATCCGCCAGGTCGCCCCGGGATCGCCCGATGCCGCCGACCCGGCCGCGTACGGCTTCGTACGGCAGGAGGCGCTGGACGTCCGGCTGCCGGGTCCCGACCAGGACCTCCTGGACGTACTCGACGTCGTGCAGCGCACGCAGGACTGGCGGGCCGCCGCGCAGCTGCTCGCGGGCACCGCGAAGGAGGGCGAGGTGCGCTGGCAGCGCGTGCAGGCGTTCGCCGGGGCGGCCTCGCTGGAGCTCCAGGCGGCGTCGGCGGGCGCGCCGGCACCGGAAGGACAGCGCCCGGCGGGCGGCGCGTGGCTGCGTGCCTGGCGCGCGGAGTCGCCCAAGGACGCGGGCGGGGCGGCGGTGCACGCGGAGTTCCTGGTGCAGCAGGCGTGGCGGTCCTCGGCCGCCGGGACCGATGAGTTCCGGATCATCCTGGAGGAGGCCCGTACGGTGTGCGGCGAGGCGGCCCTGCTGGCGCCCGGTGACCCCGTGCCGTACATCATCGAGCTGGCCGTGGCCCGTGGACTCGGCTACTCCCCCGAGCGGTTCGACCAGCTGTGGGCGAAGGTGATCGACCGCGCTCCGGCGCACATGGGGGCGCATCTGGCGGCCCTGCACTACTGGTGCGAGAAGTGGCACGGCTCCCGCGACGAGGCCGACCGGTTCGCGACCGCCGCCGCGGCACGCGCGCCACGGGGCTCACTGCTGGCGGCGCTGCCGCTGTTCGCGGTGTTCGAGCACCTCCCCGAGGTCAATCTCGTGCAGGGCTTCTACCAGAGCGCGGTGGTCACGAAGGCGGTGGAGGGAGCGCTCTTCGCGGTCCACGCGGCCCGGCAGGACGACCCGATGCTCCCGCACGTACGGCATCTGCTGATCCTCTTCCTCGTACGCTCCGAGCGCTGGGCCGAGACGATGAACCAGCTGGTCCGGGTGGACGGCCATGTCGGGGCGCTGCCGTGGACGCACGACGGCGACCCGGCGGCGGAGTACACGGTGTACCGCGCGCTGGCGGTGGCAGGGTACGAGGCGAACGGCGGCAGCCCGGCGACGCTGCCGCGCTGAGCCGCCGGGCCCCGGAATGTCCGGGACCCCTCATACGTTCCTCAAGACAGGACCCCAACACTTGAGGAGAGCCATGTTCCTGCGCCGCACCCCCGAGCTCCCCACCCCCGAGCAGGCCCTGCGCGGCCGCCCGGAGCCCACGTTCGCGGTCCCCTCCCGCCACACGGTCCTCGGCAACCCGTTGCTGGGCCCGTACCCGCAGGGCCTGGAGATCGCCGACTTCGGCCTCGGCTGTTTCTGGGGCGCGGAGCGCACGTTCTGGCAGAAGGAAGGCGTCTGGACCACTCTGGTCGGCTACCAGGGCGGCTCCACGCCGAACCCCACCTACGAAGAGGTCTGCTCCGGCCTGACGGGCCACACCGAAGCGGTCCGCGTGGTCTACGACCCCAAGGTCGTCTCGTACGCCGACCTGCTGAAGCTCTTCTGGGAGTCCCACAACCCGACCCAGGGCTTCCGCCAGGGCAACGACGTCGGCACGCAGTACCGCTCGGCGATCCACACGCACACCCCGGCCCAGGCCGAAGCGGCGGAATCCTCCCGCGCGGCCTACCAGAAGGTCCTGACGGGCAACGGCTACGGCACGATCACCACGGAAATCCTCCCGGCGGAAGGCCGCACCTTCTACCCGGCGGAGGCCGAGCACCAGCAGTACCTGGACAAGAACCCGGCGGGCTACTGCGGCCTCGGAGGCACGGGCGTCTCCTGCCCGATCGGCGTGGCCGCGGTCTCGTCCGGCGAGTGACCCGAGGACGTCGGGCTCCACACTCGATCGAGTGACATCGTCCGGGCGACCGAAAGTGCCTGAAAGGGCCTGAAAGGGCCTGAAGAGGTTGGTTCCTCTTCAGGCCCTTTCGTCTTCGTCGAGATCCGCGTGACGCGGTCAGGCGCGGTAGTAGTCGGCCAGCGCGGTGAACGCGGCTTTCGGTTCCCAGGGCATGTCGGGATAGGTGTCGCCCTGGCGGTTGTCGAGGACCTTGACGATGCCGGGGCTGGCCAGGTCGAGGTCGTCATGGGGATCGCCGTCGGGGCGGTGGGGGAAGTTGCCGAGCGCGAAGAGGAACGCGAAGGTGCTGTCGACGCCCGCGGCGTCGTAGATCTCCAGCAGCTCGCGCAGGTAGGTGGCCTGGCCGGCCTCGTCGCGGATGTATGCGCCGTTGAGCCGGATGGGCGCGCCGGTGTTCTTGTCGTTCTCGACGATCTCCATGAAGCGACCGCCCAGGTCACCCGCACCGCGATAGGCAGCGGTGCCGAACTCGGTGATCGCGACCGGCTTTCCCTGTGCGACGAGGGTGCGCACGCCCTCGGTGAACCGGTCGGCGACCTCGGCCGACCGGTACAGGTCCATGGACACGATGTCGAACAGGGTCCAGTCGACGCGTTCGAGCGGTATGGCGGCGTAGGTGACCCTGCCGCCGAAGTGCTCGCGCACGAGGGGCACGGCCTTGCCGAGGAAGTCGTTGACCTGTGCGCCGAGTTCGCCGACCAGCTCGTGCAGGCGCTCCCGCTGGTTCAGCAGTAGCTCAAGCCGGTCGTCCTGGGTGTCGCCGGGCAGGAACCCCTTGTTCATCAGGCACAGCTCGGCCCCGGCGACGAACACGATGTCGGCTCCCCGCTGCCGCAGCCGCTCCGCCCGCTCGGCACAGTCGGCGAACAGCGCGAGCATCTGCTCGGTGCCCAGCTCAAGCGGGTAGGGCGAGAACCAGACCTCCAGGCCGAGGTCGGCGGCGCAGGTCGCGGCCAGCTCCAGCCGCTCCGGATCACCGCCGATGACGCGGACCGCGGTGCAGTGCAGGTCGTCACGGATGACGCCCAGCTCGCGCTTGACCACGTCCGGGTCGAAGCGCTCACGGGAGATCTCTCCGTCGCGGACGAAGCCGGTGTCGTAGCTGATGCCCTTGGCACGCATGGGTCTGGTCCTTCCTGCCGGGTACGAGGGTTCGAGAGTAGGCGCAAAAAATGCGTGCACGCAAGTTTGCGCGCGCGCATGGAAGATGGGATGCTGCGGTGGTGACGACACGACGAACCGGGTTGCGCGAGCGGAAGAAGCAGGCCACCCGGGTGGCGTTGCGCGAGGCGGCGCTGCGGTTGGCCCTGGAGCGTGGGCCGGACAACGTTCGCGTCGACGACATCGCGGAAGCTGCCGGGGTCTCGCCACGCACCTACAACAACTACTTCTCCAGTCGTGACCAGGCGATCGTCGCCGCCATCACCGCCGAACGGGAATCCCGGGTGGCGGCAGCGGTGGCCGCCCGGCCCGCCGACGGCCGGCTCGCCGATGCCGTCGTCGACGCGATCGTGGAGCAGTACACCGACCCGGGTGAACGCGACCGCGACGTGCTGCTGCTGATCACCACCAGTCCGACGCTGCGCGACACGTTCGTCGACACGGCCACCTCGATGGAACATCCCCTCGCCGACGCGATCGCCGACCGCCTCGGCGATACCGACCCGTACACCGCCCGCGTGCTCGCGGCGAGCGTGGCCGCCGCGGTTCGTGTCGCGCTCGAACGATGGGTGCGGCCGGCCGCCGCGTCCCCCGGGACCGGGGTGCTCATCGTCCCGGCCGGCTCACTGCCCGACCTGCTCCGCACCGCGCTCGCACCACTCGCACCCGCCCTCGACGGGGCCGAAGCACGATCACAACGCGGTGAGCGGGGGTGACTTCGCTCCATCAGGGCCGGGGCCGCCGTCGCCCCGGCCCCGGCGGGCGACCGGGCGGTGTCGTCCCCGCGCGTGGCCAAGCGCGCCTCGCACAGCAGACCGGAACAGCTGCCGGTGACCGGCGCGTACCGCGCCGGCCGCCGTGGGCTCCCGCCCACTTCACGCCCCCCATCCCGGCGGATAACTTGAGCCCATGGGCGTCTCGATGGACCAGGCGGAGTTCTCAGGCACCACCCTGTACGCCGGGCGGCTGCATCACGCGGCGCACGGGCTGATTCATGTCCTCGGGTACCAGAGCACCACGGCCGCTCCCGCCGCCGGGCCCGGCGCCGTGCTGCTGCATCTGCCCGCGCGGCAGATGTCCCGGGAGAACTTCCTCTCGGCGGCGCGCGGTCCTGACGTGCTCAGCCGGATGGTCGACGCCGTACGGCCGGTACCCGCCGCGGGGCGGGGCGGGAGGGCGTGGCTGGGGTGGGACTCCGGCCAGCGGGTCGAGGTGTTCGACCACGACATCTATACGGTGCTGCTCGCCACCGATCCGACACTCCTCGAATCCGCCCTGATACAGGTGCCGTTACGCAGACGGCCGCGCCTCAATCCGCTCCTGCTGGAGTTCTACGCGGCCCACTACCCCGGCCATTCCATCGTCGTGTGCTGCTTCGACAACGCGGAGGCGGAGCGGGCGAAGCCGCTGCTGATGTGGTACCGGCCGACGGCCCCCGACCGGCTGACGCTGCCCGCGCTGGACTGTCACACCGGCGAGCCGCCCGACCTCAACGCCGATGTTCCCGTGGACCATTGGGTGCTGCTCGGCACCGACGAGGCGCCGGAGGGCTGGGGGGAGGCCGTCGACTATCCGCCCGGGATACGCCACCAGCTGCGGCAGTATCTGCCGGACACCGTCATGGGGTCCTACTTCGGCGGCTGTTCCCTCCCCAACGGCGACTTCGCCATCACGCACGACGATCTGCTCGCGGGCGACCTGGACCGCATACACCGGCTCCGGCCCCGTTCCTGAGCACCCCGCGTTCCGCGGGTAGTGCCGGGTGACAGCCCCGCCGGAATGTGACGCAGGGCACACCGGATGGAAAACCTCACGCCGACCCCGTACGTCTAGCCGGTGTGGGATTCAGCGGGAAGACACCGGCGGAGCTTGACGAGGAAAGACTCGTCAGGCTCGTCGCCAAGGGCGACCGCGCCGCGTTCGAGGAGCTCTACCGGCGTACGGCGCCGTGGCTGGCGGTGCGGTTGCGCCGGCGGTGCGCCGACGAGCAGATCGTCGCCGAGGTCATGCAGGAGACGTATCTGGCGGTATGGCGCGCCGCGAGCGCGTTCGCGGGGGCCGCGGTCGGCGGCAGCGCCGTCGGGTGGCTGTGGACGATCGCGGCGCGCCGGCTCGTCGACGCCTTCCGCAGGCGCGCGCACCAGGCCCGGCTTCCCGCCGCCGTGACCGCCGACGCCACCAGGCCGGCCGTCGCGCCCGCCGCCGAGGACGAGGCGCTGGCGGCGGCGGTCGGCGGGGAGGTCGGCGACGCGCTGCGGCGGCTCGCCCCCGAACTGCGCGACGTGCTGCGGGCCATGGTGCTCGACGGGATGACCGTACGGGAGACCTCCGTACTGCTCGGGGTGCCGGAAGGAACCGTCAAGACCCGTGCCCGGCGGGCGCGGAGAGCGATGCGGGAGGCGCTGTCATGAGCGCGGAGTACCAGGTGGAACACCCGTCGGAGCGGCTCATCGGCCGGTACGCGCGAGGCGATACGGAAGATACGGACGGTACGGAAGCCGCACAGGGGGGCGGGGCGAGCGGCGCCGGCATCGCGCACGACGAGGTCTGGGCGCTCGAAGCCCATCTGGAGTCCTGTGCGCGCTGCCGCGCACGCCTCGCCGCGGCCACCCGCGACGCCACCCCGGCCGTGACCGCGCTGGTCGACGGAGTCTGGGCCGGGCTGACACCACAGCTCCCGGCGATCGCGCCGATGCCACGACTCCGCCGGTGGGCCCCGCCGCTCTCCATCTGGGCCTCACCGGTGATGGTGCCGTGGATGTGCATGACCGTCCTCGTCACCCTGATCGCCGTGATCCTCGACAGCCTGAACAGCCATGGCGTCTCCTTCGTGCTGCTGCTGGCCCCCGTACTGCCCGTGTTCGGTGTCGCCGCCTCGTGGGCGCGCGGCCTCGATCCGGCGTACGAACTCATCGCGGGCACTCCGCGCGCCGGGCTCCAACTGGTGCTCCGGCGCACGACATCCGTACTCGTCGTGGTGATCTCCGCGCTGCTGGTGGCCGGTTGGGTGACCGGCGCCGGCGTCGCGCAGTGGCTGCTGCCCTGTCTGGCGTTCACCACCGGCGCGCTCGCGCTCGGCGGGCTGATCGGGGTGACACGGGCCGCGATCGGGCTGGTGGCGGTCTGGGCCGCGGTGATCGTGACGCCGACGGTGGCCATGAGCCGTACGCCCGTGGCCCTCCACACGGACTCCCTGCCCGTATGGGGCGCCGTCTTCGCCCTCGGTGTGGTGGTCGTGATCGCCCGCCGAGGCGCGTACACCCTCCTCGGCGTCCACCGCTGAGACGGCCGCACAGAGCACCACAAGCAGCCGCACACAGCCACAAACAGTCGCACACCGCCCCACACACTCCCTCATATCCACGTACGCATACCCGAAAGGGCTTTCCCCATGACCGAAGTGGTGACGACATGACGCGCGGTGTGACCGCCGCCGAAGTGGCGCCGAAGACCTACGCCTGGGAGATCCGGGCCGAAGGACTGCGGGTACGGACCGGCGGCCGCAAGATGGCCGTCAACGGTCTCGATCTGGACCTCGGCACCGGAGTCCACGGTCTGCTCGGGCCCAACGGCGCCGGCAAGACCACCCTCATCCGCGCGCTCGCCACCGTCCTCCGGCCCGCCGAGGGCGCCCTCGAACTGCTGGGCACGCCCGCCGACGCGCAGACCGGCCGGCGCGAGCTGCGCCGCCGTATCGGTTATCTGCCGCAGGAGTTCGGGTACTACCGGCGCTTCACCGTCCGCGAGTTCGTCGAGTACATGGCGTGGCTGAAGGAGATGCCCCGCGAGGAGATCCCCGGGGCGGTCCAGCGTGCCATCGAGCGCGTGGGCCTCGCGGATCGCGCCGACGACCGTATGAAGACCCTCTCCGGCGGCATGGTGCGGCGCGCCGGGATCGCGCAGGCGATCGTCAACGATCCACGGATCCTGCTGCTCGACGAGCCGACGGCCGGGCTCGACCCGGCGCAGCGGCTGCGCTTCCGCGAGCTGCTGCACCAACTCGGCTCGGACAGCTGCGTGGTCGTCTCCACGCATCTGGTCGAGGACGTCGCGGCTGCCTGCACGGACGTGGTGCTCATCGCGGACGGCGCGCTGGTGTTCCGGGGCACCCCGGAACAGCTCGCCGACGCGGGCGGCGCCGAGCACCCGGGCGACAGCCCCATCGAGCGTGGTTACGCGGCGCTGCTCATGCGCTCCGAGCCGGGAAGAGGTACGTGGTGAACCCGGAGGCTTCCGTGAGTCCCAAGCCGCCCGCGCGGCCCGAGCCCCCTTCGCGGCCCGAGGCTCCCGCACGATCCGTGCGCGTACCTCGGAAGGGCCGGATCCTGCGCATCGAACTCCGGCGCTCCGCCGCCCCGTTGGCTGGCGTCCTGCTCCTGGTCGTCGCGCTCGCCCTCCTCCAACTGGTCGGCGGACCGTGGTGGAAGGGCGCCGAGAGCTGGACACAGCAGTGGACCTCCACCGCCTGGTGGGCACGGTTCGCGATCGTGCTCCTGTGGCCCCTGGCGGTCACCGCCGGGGCGGTGCACGGGATACGGGACCGCCGCTCCGGTACGTCCGAACTCATCGCGACCACACCGCGCCCCGCGTGGCACCGCGCCACCACCACCGCGGGCGCGTTCGCGCTCACGCTGACCGCCGCCTACGCGCTGGTGTTCCTCTACGGCGGGGTACGGGTGCTCGGCAACGACGGTTACGTCCATCTCGGCTGGCTGCCGATCCTGGCGGTCGGGGCGCTGGCGCTGGTCGCGGGTGCTCTGCTGGGCATGGGGGTCGCCAGGACCGTACCGTCCGCGCTGACTCCGCCGGTGCTCGCGCTGGGATCCCTGACGGCGGTGCTGGCCGTGCACGAGACGGTCACCGGCGGCATCATGCCGAACCGGATCGTGCTCCTCTCCCCCGCGCTCTCCCAGGTGTACAGCACGTTCCTGACCGTCACGTGGCGCGTCCACGCGGGACAGACGATCTGGCTGCTCGGACTGGCGGCCACCGGGTTCCTCCTGCTCGTGGCCGGGAAGCGGCGCGCCCGGCTGCTCGCGCTGCTGCCCGTGGTGGTGGGCGCGGCCGTCGCGGTGCCGCTCCTGCCCGCCGACTCCGCGCGCGACTACACCATCGACAAGGCGGCGACGGCGCTGGTGTGCGAGGGCCGTGTCTGCGTGACGAAGCTGCACGAACCCCGGCTGGCCGCGCTCAAGGGACCCGGCGAGGAGGCCCTGCGGCTGCTGGGGCGGCTGCCCGACCCGCCGTCGGCGGTGCGCGAGAGCGTCGATCCGTGGCCCAGGGACAAGGAGCCGTCCCGGCCTGCCGACGCCCTACCCGTCGACTTCGACGTCCAGGCTCTCGACGGCGCGACGAAGGACGAGTACACCCGCGCCCTGCTGGCGGGCGCCGGCACGGCGCCCTGTCTCGACGCGGACATGAGCGACGCGACCAAGGAGCAACTGCGGGCCTACGACGAGACCAAGGTCGTACGCGAACTGGCCGCGCGGACGGTGGCCGCCGCCTGGTTCACCGGTGATCTGAAGCCCCTGCGCGGCACCGCCGGGCTGCGCGCGGACGCCGACGCACTGGCAGGGCCCGCCTGGGACGCGCTGCGCGCCCTGCCGCCCGACGTACAGCGCGAGCGGATCACGGCGCTGCGGACCGCCGCGCTCTCCTGCGACGGTGACCTGCTGGACGTACTGAAGGACGGCGGTCCTCGGTGACACGGCAGCGGACGGAACGACGGGCGGCGGACCCCACCACGGCCCCCACCCGTCGACCGTCCACCCATCGACCGTCCGGCCGATGGCCGTCCACCCATCGACCGTCCACCCGCTGGCTGACGCTGTACGCGCGCTCCCGCCAGGTCCCCGCGTCGCTCGCCGCCGCTCTGATCGCCACCGTCGCCACCTGGTCACTCACCTGGGGCACCGGGTCCGGTGATCCGAGGACCCAGATTCTGCTGCTGACCTCCGTGGTGGCGGCGGCCGCGGTCGGCCTGAGCGGGCAGGACCGCGCGCTCGACCGTACGGCGGCGATCCGCTGGGCACCCCGGCGCGCGGCACACGTACTGCTCGTCGGGGTGCTCGCCGGGGCGTTGCTGCTCGCCCTCCTGACCGCCGCTGACGAGCCGGTGCGGGCCGGGGCTCTCGTACGGAACAGCGCCGGGTCGGCGGGGCTCGCCGCGATCGGGGCGGCGCTGTGGGGCGGCCGGTACGCCTGGACCCTGCCCTTCGGCTGGTGCGCGGTGGCGCTGTTCGTACCGCCCACGGGCGGGGTGGCGTCCCAGGTCGCGACATGGCTGCTCCAGCCGTCCGGTACGACCGCCGCCGGCTGGACGGCGTTCACTCTCGCGGCGGGCGGCGGGCTGCTCTACGCGCTGGCGGGGCCCAGGCGCTGAACCGGCGCGTGGACCGGCGCGTGGACGGCGCCACACCGGAGCGGCGCCATACCGGAGCGGCGCCGCAACACCCCACCCCGGCACCACCGTTCACCCGCCCGACACCTGCCCGTCGGCCGAAAGTCGCCGGACAGTACTGGGAGAAGTGAGTGGATATGCGCGACCCCCCACGCCTCCGCAGGAAGCGCGGTCCCGCGAGCACACCGACTGGAGACCGTATGACCGGCTCAGCCCGTAGGCAGCACCAGCCAGACAGCCACCGCCCCGCACGGGCCGGCGGGCGCCCCGGCGGCGCGGCGCGCGGCCTGGCCGCCGGACTGGCCGCGGGTGCGTTCGCGTTGGGCGGTGTCGTCGCGAGCGGCTCCCCCGTCAGCGCCACCCCGACGGCCACGACCGGCACTGCCGGAGCGGGAGCGGCGACAGGTGCGGGCGCGGGAGCCAAGAGCGCCGCCCTCAAGGCCGAGGCCGGTGACCTCCTCGACGTCACCCTGGACCAACTGCGCCCCACCCAGCCCTCCCTGGGCTTCGACCAGATCTACTACAAGCTCGGCCGCTACAGCAGCCCCAAGGACGAGCAGAACGGCGACTTCAACAAGCGCTTCGACGACTGGTGCGAGACCAACGGCCAGGAGGAGGCGGCGACGGTGTCGCCGGGCGCCACGCTCTCCGACCCCACCAGCTTCACCTGCACCGTCCCGGTCGGCCAGGAGACGGACGAGACGCGCGCCGCGATGAAGACGGTCGTCATCGGCCCCGGCGGCGAGCTGTATCTCACCGACGGACACCACAGCCTGACGTCCTTCCTCGAAACGCCCGACGGCGGTCCGGAGACGCACATCCGGCTGCGCGTCGCCGGCAACCTCAGCGACCTGTCGCCCGCCGCCTTCTGGCAGACCATGCGGGAGAAGAAGTGGGTCTGGCTGCGCGACGAGAACAACAATCCCATCACCACGGACCAGCTCCCGCGGCGCCTCGGCCTGGCCAACTTCCATGACGACCGCTACCGCAGCCTCGTCTACCTCACGCGCGACATCGGTTACGAGGCTCCCGAGTCCGCGGCGGAGTACCTGGAGTTCCAGTGGGGCACCTGGCTGCGGGACCGCGTGAACCTCGACTCGTACGACCTCGACTCCCCCGCCTCCTATCTGACCGCGGTCCGCACCGCCTCCGAGGCCATCTCGGGCACGGCCGGTGACACCGTCATCGCCGACGGCCGCACCGCCGACGAGCTGGGCCGGATGGCGGAGTGGAACGACGGGAAGAAGCCGACCGGCGGTGAGTTCGGCAAGCTGAGCGCCCCGATCTCGGACGCGAAGCCCGGCAAGCTCGCGTACGCGCTGGACTTCCGTAGCCGGATTTCGGCCGCGCCCGCCTGCACGAAGACACTGACCGACAAGCACACGGGCCCGCTGGTCGTCTCCTCGGGCGTCCTCTGTCTGAACGGCACGCGGCAGACCGGCCCCGTCGTGGTCGGCGCGGGCGCGAGCCTGGTGGCGACGGGCGCGGACATCACCGGGCCCGTCCAAGCGGTCGGTGCCCACACCGTCCAGCTGTGCGGGACCTCGCTGACCGGTCCGCTCTCCGTGGTCGACACCAAGCGGGCGCTGACCCTGTCGGGACCGGGCTGCACCCCGAACACCCTGAACGGACCGGTCCAGCTGGTGGGCAACCCGTGACGGTCGGCAGCCCGTGACCGTCCGCAACCGCTGACCGTCCGCAACCGCTCCGCAACCGCTGACCGGCCGCAACCGCTGACCGTCGGCAACCGCTGACGGTCGGCAGCCCGTGACGGCACAGGCGCCCCGTCGGTACGCGTAAATCCCCTGGGCCGCGCCGAAAGGCGCGGCTACAGTGGACGGCATGTTCACGCACTACTTCTTCCTCTGATTCCGGACCCGCTCCCCAGGTCCGACACTGCTCAGCCCTGCACCAGGGCGTGACAATCCAGGAAGAAGCATGCGCGCACGCGCCCAATTGGCGATGAAAGACGTGTCCAAGGCGTACGGCGACCGGTCGGTTCTCGACCAGGTGTCGCTGACCGTACGTCCCGGCGAGAAGGCCGGAGTCATCGGGGAGAACGGCTCCGGCAAGTCGACGCTGCTGCGGCTGCTCGCCGGGGCCGAACGGCCCGACGACGGTGAGATCACCGTCCGCTTCCCCGGCGGCGTCGGCCATCTCGCCCAGACCCTCGCTCTCGATCCCGGCCACACCGTCCAGGACGCCGTGGACGCGGCTCTGGCCGAGCTGCGCGAGCTGGAGCGCCGGATCGCGGCGGCCGAAGCTGCCCTCGGCGAGGCCGGTCCCGACGAACTGGCCGCGTACGGTCAGCTGTTGGCGGCGTACGAGGAGCGCGACGGCTACCGCGCGGAGGCCCGCGTCGACGCCGCGCTCGATGGCCTCGGGCTCGCCCGGGTGGCCCGGGACCGAACCCTCGGCTCGCTCTCCGGCGGCGAGCAGTCCCGGCTGGCGCTGGCCTGCGTCCTGGCATCGGCGCCGGAACTGCTGCTGCTCGACGAGCCCACCAACCATCTCGACCTCCGCGCGAGCACCTGGCTGGAGGACCAGCTCAGGGCGCATCGCGGGACGGTGCTCGCCGTCACCCATGACCGGGCGTTCCTGGAGCGGATCGCGACGACGATCCTGGAGGTCGACCGGGACACCCGTACGGTGACCCGGTACGGCGACGGCTGGGGCGGCTACCGGACGGCGAAGGCCGCGGCCCGGCGCCGCTGGGAGCAGGACCATCTGGAGTATCTGGCCGAGCTGGCCGATACGGACGAGCTGGTAGCGGCGGCCGGCCGGCGGCTCGCGACCACCGGCAAGGACCCGCGCCAGGGCTTCGGCAAGCACCGCCGCTCGCACGAGGCGAAGCTGTCCGGGCAGGTCAGGGCCGCGCGGCAGCGGTTGTGGCGACTCCAGGAGAGCCCGGTGCCCGCGCCTCCCGAGCCGCTGCGGTTCACGGCCACCCTCGCGTCCGTCGGCGCGGATGTGGCGGAACGGGCGGACGGCGCGGACGGCGCGGAAGCGGTGGTTCCCGGGGAAGTGGTGGTCGCCGGGGAAATGGTCGCCGAGCTGGAGGACGTGGTGGTCGGCGACCGGCTGGCGGTGCCCGGTCTCCGGGTGAAGGCGGGCGAACGGGTGCTGGTGACCGGCCCCAACGGCGCGGGCAAGACCACGCTGCTCCGGGTCCTGGCCGGTGAACTGCGCCCGGACAGCGGCGCGGTGCGCCACACCGGCCGGATCGGCTATCTCGCCCAGGAGTTGCCCGCCGTACCGTCCCGGCTCCCGCTGCTGCGGGCCTTCGCGGCGGGCCGTCCCGGGCTCCCGGAGGAGTACGCGGACGAGTTGCT
The DNA here is from genome assembly GCF_044766385.1 of Streptomyces sp. NPDC102274. Lineage (NCBI taxonomy): Bacteria > Bacillati > Actinomycetota > Actinomycetes > Kitasatosporales > Streptomycetaceae > Streptomyces > Streptomyces sp. NPDC102274. Next base: position 66,445 of record NZ_JBIWLW010000023.1, read on the forward strand.
GGGCCTCGGGCTGTTCCGGCCGGACGACCTCGGCGTCCCGGTCGCGGCGCTCTCGGTCGGCCAGCGGCGCAGGCTGGAACTGGCCAGGCTGGTGACCCGTCCCGCCGATCTGCTCATCCTCGACGAACCGACGAACCATGTGGCGCTCAGCCTGGTGGAGGAGCTGGAGGAGGCGCTGACGGCGTACGAGGGAGCGGTGGTGGTGGTCTCGCACGACCGCGGCTTCCGCGCCCGGTTCACGGGCGGGCGGCTGGAACTGCGGGCGGGCCGCATCCTGGGCTGACCGGTCGGCGAGAGCACGGGCGGGCAGCGCGCCGCGCGGGCCCCGGGCGTCAGAGCTTCGTCTGGAAGATTCCCGCGGGCCGCTCCCGCCGGTAGCCGAGCGCCTCGTTCATCGCCAGCATCGACGTGTTGTCGTCGGCGACGGTGGTACGGATCTCCCGTACATCCGGGTGCAGTTCGGTCAGCCGCCCCAGCAGATGCCGTTTGACGGCGCGCCCCAGACCCCGGCCCCGGTGCGTGGGGACGACCACCGTGTCGTACTGGAGCGCGCGGGTGTCCGAGGGGGCGGTCAGTACGACCTCGGTGTACGCGACGACGGCGTCGTCCCGCTCGGTGTCGAGGACGGCCGAGGTGAGGACGACCCCGCCGCGCTGCTCGATCAGCCGGGCCGCGGTCCGTACCCGCTCCACGTCCCAGCTCGGCGTCCGTTCGTCCAGCTGTCTGCTCGGCCCCGATACGTCGCGTCTCGCGTCATGGGCGCGGGCGAACGCCTCCGCCGTCCCGTCGGGCACGACGCCCGACCAGCCCGCGAAGCGCAGCCCCGCCGGCAGAGCGGGCTGCGGCACCTCCTCCAGCGCCTGCCCGACGCGCTGCACGTACCAGCCGAGCCGCAGTACGTTCATGAAGCCGAGGCTGTCGACGAACGCCTCGCCCGCGCCGCCGAGTTCGAGGACGGTCGAGACCGAGGTGCGTCCCTGGGCGGCGAGTTCGGCGCGTATCGCCGTCCAGAGCGTCGCCCCGATGCCGCGCCGCCGGGCGTCGGGGCGTACCACCAGGGCGTCCAGGAAGGCGGAGTGCCGGTGGGGCTCGTCGGTGAACAGCAGCAGCGAGGCGACGCCCTCGTACGAGCCGTCCTGCCCCACCACCGCGAGATGAACGTTTCGCCCGCTCACCGGCGGAACCCGCAGCTTTCCGGCGGTCTCCGTCCGGCTCGGCTCCGGCGCGGAGGCCGGCAGATCGCGGACATGGGCCGCGCTGATCACCGCGTGCCAGGCGTCGATCTCGGCATCCGAGGGCGGGCTTCCCAGAGTGATCAGCATGGGTCGAACCTACGCGTGCGAGGAGGGTGACGCCCCCGACTTACGGAGACATCCGGGCGGAACCGGGCCGTACGTCAAAGCCCGTACGACCCGGCGCGTGCGCCACTGGCGGCATCAGGCCGCGGCGTTCTCGGTGATCGTGACCCGTCCCTTGCGGATCGTTGCGAGCCGTGGAGCGCGGCGGGCTATCGAGCTGTCGTGAGTGACCATGATGAAGGTCAGACCGTGCTCTTTCCAGAGGCCCTCCAGCAGTTCCATGATCTCGTCACGCATCGACTCGTCGAGATTTCCCGTGGGTTCATCGGCGAGCAGCACCTTCGGCCGCTTGACGAGCGCGCGTGCGATCGCGACACGCTGCTGCTGGCCGCCGGAGAGTTCGCCGGGCACATGGCCGAGCCGTTCACCGAGGCCGACGGAGCCCAGCGCCTCCGCCGCGCGTTCGCGCCGGGCCGCGCCCTTGAGGCCGAGCGGCACCAGCGCCGTCTCGACGTTCTCCTGCGCGGTCAGCGTGGGGATGAGGTTGAAGCTCTGGAAGACGAAACCGATGCTCTCCGCCCGTACCTTGGTCAGTCTGGCCTCGGGCAGCTTGGCCAGATCCACCCCGTCGAATTCGACGCTGCCCTGCGTCGGGCGGTCGAGGCCGCCGAGCATCTGGAGGAGCGTGGACTTTCCCCCTCCGGTCGGGCCCTGGATGACGAGCCGGCCGCCGTCCTCGATGGTCAGATCGACGCCGGCGAGCGCGTCGACGGTCTTCTTGCCGCGCGAGTAGCGCTTGGTGACGCCTCTGAGCTGGTACACGGTTCAACTCCTGCTGTGCGAAATCCTGTGGAAAGGGGGAACGGGGCTACTCGACACGGCGCAGGGCGTCCGCGGGCCGCAGCCGGGAGGCCCGCCAGCCACCGAAGCCGCCGGCGATCAGGCCGCCGGCGACCGCCAGCCCCACGGCGATGCCGATCGTGGAGACGGAGACGGGCGCGGTCAGGGCGATGTCGAGCGCCTTGGACGCGGTCTGCCGTGCGGGGCCGCCCCCGCCCATGGCACCGCCGCCGAGGCCGCCGCCCCCGCCGCCGCCCGTGGAGCCGAGCTGCGCGGTGAGGGTCGGGCTGATGGCGGTGACGAGATAGGCGCCGCCGAGACCGAGGGCGATGCCGAGTACACCACCGAGCAGTCCGTTGACGAGCGCCTCGCCGACCACCTGGCGGGTGACCCGGCCGCTCTTCCAGCCGAGCGCCTTGAGCGTGCCGAACTCGCGTACCCGCCGGCTGACGGCCGAGGAGGTGAGCAGCCCCGCCACCAGGAAGGCCGCGATCAGCACGGCGACGGAGAGCCATGTGCCGACCGTCGTGGCCAGGTCGGAGGCGGTGGACAGGGAGCCGGACACGGTGCCGGCGAGATCGGCGGAGGTGGTGACCGTCGTGTCCGGGACGTTCTTCTGGATGGCGGACTTGACGCTGTCGATCTGCTGCGAGTCGGCGGCCTTGACGTAGACCGTGGTGACCTTGTCCTTGGAGTCGGCCAGGGTCTGGGCCTTCTTCAGCGGGATGTAGAGGTTGGCGGCGGAGTCTCCGCTGTCGGCGGTGGCGACGCCGACGATGGAGAACTTCGTGCCGGAGATGGTGACGGTCTTGCCGACCGCGAGGCTCTTCTCCTTGGCGTACGCGCTGTCGACGACCGCGACCGCCGCGTCCGTCTCGGTGTCCTTGAACGTACGGCCCGTGGTGATCTTGGACGAGGTCAGCGGGCCGAGCGCGGGCGCCGCGACATCCGTGCCGAACACGGTGTACGAGTCGACGTCGAACGCGGCGCCGCCGCCCCGGACCTCGCCGTCGCCGGAGCCGCCCGCACCACCCTGGCCGGCCCGGCCACCGCCCTGCGGCGGGGTGATCTCGCCGGGCTTGAACTCCCCGTTGACCTTGAGCACGGTCAGGCTGAGCCCGCCGACAGCCTCGTCCACCCCCTCCTGGCCGCCGACCTCGGTGACGGTCGAGGAGGCCAGGGTCTGGAGCCCCTGCACCATCACCCGGTCACTGCTCTGTTCGGCGTCACTGTCGCCCTTGGCGTCGAACTCGAAGCGCCGGCGGTTGGTGTCGCCCTCGCCGGGCGGGGCCGCGGCCTTGGTGACGGTCATGTCGGTGCCGAGGCCGTAGAGCGACTGCAGGACCTTGTCCTGGGCCTGGCTCATGCCCGAGGAGACGGAACTGACGACGATCACCAGCGCGATACCCAGGGCGAGCCCCGAGGCGACGACGAGCGCCGCCTTTCTGCGACGGCGCAGCTCGCGCCTGAGGTAGGTGAAGAACATGTGCGCGAAGCTAGGCACCCGGTGTGATGAAGAGTTAAGGACCAAGTGAGAGCGGGATGAGAACGCGAACGGCGGCGACACCTCAAGGAGGTGCCGCCGCCGTTCATGTACGGACTCGGCCGGGCGAGTCGGGTAAGGACCTGACGACCCGTGTGGATCAGGCGGCCGAACCGGCCTGCCAGTCGGACCAGTTCATGTTCCAGCCGTTGAGGCCGTTGTCCGGGGCGATGGTCTTGTCGGCGGAGTTCTTGACGACGACCACGTCACCGATGAGCGAGTTGTTGTAGAACCAGGCGGCCGGCTGGTTGGGGTCACCGGCACCCTTCACGTCCTTCAGGCCCACACAGCCGTGGCTCGTGTTGACGTTGCCGAACGCGTCGCCGCCCCAGTAGCTGCCGTGGATGAAGGTCCCGGACGTGGACAGCCGCATGGCGTGCGGGACGTCCTTGATGTCGTACTCACCCTTGCCGTCGTCGTCCGTGAAGCCGACCGTGGCACCGTTCATCCGGGTCTCCTTGAACTTCTCGGAGATCACCATCTGGCCGTTGTAGGTCGTGTTATCGGGCGAGCCGGCCGAGATCGGGATGGTCTTGAGGGTCTGGCCGTCGCGTACGACGGTCATCGTCTTGCTGTTGACGTCGACCGTGCTGACCTGGCTGCGGCCGATCTGGAAGGTGACCGTCTTCTGCTGGACGCCGAAGACGCCGTCGGCGCCCTCGACCCCGTCCAGGTTCAGCTTGAGGGTGACCGTGGAGCCGCCCGTCCAGTACTGCTCGGGGCGGAAGTCGAGGCGCTGCTGGTTGAACCAGTGGCCCACGACCTGCTGGCCGCTGCTCGACGTGACGGTGATGCCGTCCTGGACGGCCTTCTTGTCGGTGATCGCCTTGTCGAAGTTGATCGAGACCGGCATACCGACGCCGACCGTGGAGCCGTCCTCGGGGGTGAAGTTCCCGATGAAGCTGTTGCTCGGCGAGACGGTGGTGAAGGAGGAGTTCTCGTGGGCCTCGCGGCCGTTGGCGTCCTTCGCCGTAGCGGTGATCTTGTACGTGGTGGAGCGGTCCAGCTGCCCGTCCGGCTTCCAGCTCTTGGCATCGGCGGCCAGGGTGCCCTTGACGTCGGTGCCGTCCGCGGTGGCCATGGCCACGCTGGTGAGGGTGCCCTTGGTGACGGTGACCTTGGCGTCGTTGTTGATACCCACATTCGTCGCGCCGTTCTTGGGCGCGATGGTTATCTGGGCCTGCGAGGTCTCCTTGGCGGCCACCTCGTCCGCCTTGGCCTGGGCCGACGCGTTGGCCGAGCCCTCCGAAGAGCCCTTGTCCGCCCCCTGGCTACAGGCCGAAAGCACCAGTAGGCCGCCGAGCACTGCGGACGCGGCCACGAGGCCCTTGCGCCGCTTGCTGTCCCTCATCACACGCTTCTCCATCATCGCCGCTTACCCTGTCGATAATCCTTAAGAACACCTGTACCGGTTCGTCCGGTTCCACATCAGCCGGAGATGTGGTGAACACCACTCGCCCTGGGGAATGCGCGAGCCCCGGCCCGTCGGCTGCGGCGGACCGGGGCTCAGAGGCCGCGGCCTCTGAACAGAGTGACACGCCTACGGTCTACACCCGACCAGCCCCGACCTCGCCCTCGACCCCGGCCTCTTCGTCGTCGTCGTCCTCGTCGTCCTCGTCGAGGCCCCACTCCGCCGCGTCGGGGTCGTAGTCGATCAGCTCGCTGGTCCACGACGCCTGGGCCAGCTCGATCCCCGGGACCTCCTTGACGAGGTCGAAGGGTTCCACCAGATACGCGAGGGCCTCTGCCTCATCTTCCCGGACAGCGGACCGGGCATGCGCCCGCTCGTCGTCCGGCATGGATTCGTCCGCGCCGATGCGGTCGAGGGCCGCGGCGCTCAGTTGCTCGAGGTCATCGACCTCCAGCACCAATTCCACCTGTACACGAACATACCGTGATGTCTCAGAATCGCTCATACGACGGAGGGTAAGCTCCCGACCCCACGACTTTCCCGCGACCCGCTGCTGTCATTACCATCACGGCACCCAGCCAATTCGGCGTTGCCACAAGGGGGATCGATCACGTGTCCATCGCGCGCCGACCGCTCCTGACAGCTACCGCCGCCGGCACCCTGCTCTGCGCCCTGTGGTTCGTACCCTCGGCGAAGGCCACCGAGGAGCAGAACGGTCCGCGCGAGCAGTCAGCCGCGTCCGCTCACAGCCTCACCGCCGGCGAATCCGGCCAACCGACCCTCGCCGATACGGGCGGCGTGGACACCACGCCGTATCTGGTCGGCGGGAGCCTCTGTCTCGGGATCGGCGCGGGGTTCGTCGCGTACTCCGCACGCAGAGGTGCCCGCGCGTCGCTCTGAGACGCCTACACGTGAAGGGGCCGCCCGGCAGAACCCGGCGGCCCCTCAGTACCTCAGGCCAGCGGCCCGGTCACCGGTTCGACCGCGGCGACGAGCCCGCCCCCGCGCACGAACGCGTCGGCCCCGGCGAGATCGGGCGCGAGGAAGCGGTCGGGTCCCGGCCCCTGGACACCCGCGGCGCGCAGACCGTCGATGGCCGCCTGGGAGGCGGGCGCGGGCGTAAGCCCCGTACGCAGTTCGATCGCGCGCGTCGCGGCGTACAGCTCGACGGCGATCACACGGGTCAGGTTGTCGACGGCGGTACGGAGCTTGCGCGCGGCCGACCAGCCCATGGAGACATGGTCCTCCTGCATCGCGGAGGACGGGATCGAGTCGACCGAGGCCGGCACCGCGAGCCGCTTCATCTCGCTGACCAGGGCGGCCTGGGTGTACTGGGCGATCATCAGCCCCGAGTCGACGCCCGCGTCATCGGCGAGGAAGGGCGGCAGGCCGTGCGAGCGGTTCTTGTCCAGCAGCCGGTCCGTACGGCGCTCCGCGATGGAGCCGAGGTCGGCGGCGGCGATCGCCAGGAAGTCCAGCACATACGCCACCGGGGCGCCGTGGAAGTTGCCGTTCGACTCCACCCGGCCGTCCGGGAGGACCACGGGGTTGTCCACCGCCGAGGCCAGCTCCCGGTCGGCCACGACGCTCGCGTACGCCAGCGTGTCCCGGCCCGCGCCGGCGACCTGCGGGGCACACCGCACGGAGTAGGCGTCCTGGACCCGGGGGGCGTCGTCCTGCTGGAAGTGCCCGGTCAGCCCGGACCCCGCGAGCACCCGCAGCATATTGGCGGCGCTGGCGCCCTGGCCCGGGTGCGGGCGGATGGCGTGCAGCTCGGGGGCGAGGACCTTGGCGGTACCGAGCAGAGCCTCCAGGCTCAGCGCGGCGGTGATGTCGGCGGAGGTGTAGAGCCGCCGCAGATCGGCGATCGCCATGACCAGCATGCCGAGCATGCCGTCGGTCCCGTTGAGCAGCGCGAGCCCTTCCTTCTCCCGCAGCTCCACCGGCTCGATCCCGTGCGCCGCGAGCAGCTCACCCGCGGGCCGTACGACGCCGTCGGAGCCTTCCGCGTCGCCCTCGCCCATCAAGGTCAACGCGCAGTGGGAGAGCGGCGCGAGGTCCCCGGAGCAGCCGAGCGAGCCGAACTCGTGCACCACGGGCGTGATCCCCGCGTTCAGCACCGCGGCCATGGTCAGGGCCACGCTCGGGCGCACGCCGGTACGCCCGGAGGCCACGGTCTTGAGCCGCAGGAACATCAGCGCCCGCACGACCTCCCGCTCGACTAGGGGCCCCATCCCGGCGGCGTGCGATCGCACGATATTGCGCTGGAGCTGAGCCCGGAGATCCTGACCGATCCACCGGGTGGCAAGCGCCCCGAACCCGGTGGACACCCCGTACACCGGCTCGGGCTTGGCGGCCAGCGCGTCCACGACCTCCCGGGCGGCGGCGAGCGCGTCGAGGGCCTCGGCGGAGAGCTCAACCCGGGCGTGGCCCCGGGCTACGGCGACGACATCCTCGGCGGTAGTCCCGGACGTCCCCACCACGACAGTGTGCATATCCATATTCAGGAGCGTACGGACTGAATCGCAGGGTGTCACCTCCCGGGGTGCGGGTGCGGTGCGCCTCCGGCGGGGGGCGGGTGCGAGTGCGGGTGCGCCTCCGGCGGAGGTGCGGGTGCGTGGTCATGTGCCGGGGCCCGGGGCCTCCGGAGGTCCGTGTCCGGACTGCGCTGCGATCGATATGCGACTCCGTCGCGTGGTCACCGCGCTCCGCGCGAGCTGCGACGCTTTACGTCCGGACACGCACCTCCTCCGACCCCGACCCCCTCCCCCCGGCGGTCGCCTGCCCCCACCGCCCGGCTGAGGGATCGGGGGTGGGTGCGGCCCGGTGGCCCCGGCCACTCACCGCCTCAGCACGGGTGCGTGGGCCGGTGCGGGAGGATGCCGCCGCCTCCCCCGCCCGCCCCGCGCACGGACGGCTCGCTTGTGCGGGCGGTGAAGGGGGGCGCGCAGGGGTCGTGTCCGGGACACTGAAGCGTGATGTGTGGCGCGCGACCGCCCGTATCCAAACGCTGGGCAGCTGCGCGCCGTAAATCATGCCGTCCAGGGCGCGAGCCCCGGAGCGGCACCCGGCGACAACCCGCACCCGGAAACCGGCCCCAGCCGAAACGAACCCCGCACCGCGCCCCCGCCGGACGGCGCACCGCGGCACCCGGCGACAACCGGCACGCAACCACCGGCCCCAGCCGAAACGAACCCGAACAACGCCCCCCGCCGGAAAGCGCACCGCGCCCCTAACCACGACCCCCCGCCGGAGGCGTTGGCCGGTCACGGAAGCGCCTCCTGTCTCGTTCCCCCCGCGCCGGCGTCGGCGCGTCCGCCAGCCGCAGTACCGCCCCGTCCCGCCCCGCTACCACCGGCCCTCCCGCCCGCGCCGCCTTCGCCCGGTACTGCGCCGCGTCCGCCAGCCGGAACAGCCGTCGTGCCGACCGCACCTCCCCGATCGGATCCCCCGTCGACGCGATCCCGCACGCCACGCCCTCCCCCAGATCCAGCCCGGCCGCCCGCTCGCACAGCTCGGCCGCCACCGCCAGTACCTCGTCCGACGTCGGCCCCACCGTCAGCAGACAGAACTCGTCCCCGCCCAGCCGCGCCGCCAGCGCGCCGGGAAGCCGCGCGCCGCATACGGACAGCAGCGTGGCGAACCGTTCCAGCAGGCGGTCACCGACCGCATGGCCCTGGGTGTCGTTCACCTTCTTGAGGCCGTTGAGATCGCAGACGACCAGGCTGACGACGGCCCCCTCCTCCCGGTACCGCCCGATCGCCTCGTCGAGCCGTACGTCGACCGCGCGCCGGTTCGCGAGGCCTGTCAGCGGGTCGGTGAAGGCGAGCCTGCGGACCTCTTCGAGCCGTTCCGTCTGGGCGATCCCCGCCGCCACCACCGACGCGATGACGGTCGCGAAATCCGCGTCGGCCGCGTCGAACACCGGCGCCTCCGCGGGCCTCGCCACATACAGCTCGCCCCATGCCCGCCCGTGGAGCACGATCGGCGCGACGACGCAGCAGCCGCGGCCACGCCTGCGCAGCGCGGCCACGCGCTGGTGGTTGTAGCCGGGCCCGCCCGAGACCCCCGGTGCCGGTCCCGCCACGGTCTCGACCCATGCCTGGGGCCCGCCGCCCCCCGCCCACCTCTCGTGCAGGAACTCCGCGATCTCGGGGAACTGATGGACGGGGTACGTCTCGTCCTCGGGGAACTCCTCCTCCCCGTCCGCCCGCGCCCCCGCGTTCACCAGCACCTTGAGCCGGCCGCGTTCCCGCTCCCACACCGACAGCGCCCCGAAGCTTCCCCCGAGCGCCTCCAGCGCGCCCTGCGCCGCGGCCCGCCAGGACTCGATCGCCGTGGGGGCCGCCCCCATCGCCTGAGACAGTTCCACGATGGCGCGCAGTCGCCCATCCACTCCCATCGCCCCACCTTAAAACGGTTTGACGGGATTTGATCATCCGGGCCGGTGGGTGATCCGAACGCGTTCACCCACAGAGCGCGTTCACTCTCCCGGCCACTGCGGCTTCCGCTTCTCGTTGAACGCGGCGACGCCTTCCGCCCGGTCTCCGGAGAACGCGACGGACCGCCACGCGGCGTCCTCGACCTCAAGCCCCGCCCGCAGGTCGAGTCCGTGCCCGAGCCGCAGCGCGCGCTTGGCGGCGCGCAGGCCGACGGGCGAGTTGGCGGCGATACGGCCGGCCAGGGCCAGGGCCTCGTCCCGGTCGGAGCCCTCGTCCACGAGCTGGTCGACCAGCCCCAGCGCCGTCGCCTCGGCCGCGGCCACCCGCCGTGCCGTGAAGACCAGTTCCGCCGCGCGCGCGGCGCCGACGCGGCGCGGGAGCAGCTGCGTACCACCGCCGCCGGGAATCACCCCGACCGACACCTCGGGCAGCCCCACGACCGCGGTGGTGTCGGCGACGATCAGATCGCAGGCGAGCGCCAGCTCGAAGCCGCCGCCCAGCGCGAAGCCGTGCACCGCCGCGATCGTCGGCATCGGCAGTTCCAGTACGCCGGTGTACGCGGCGCGCGCGGTCGGCCGCTGGCGCACGAGTTCGGCGTCGCTGAGGGAGTTGCGCTCCTTGAGGTCCGCGCCGACGCAGAAGGCACGCGCGTGGGTGGAGGTCAGCACCGTGACCCGTACACCCCGGTCGGCGCCGAGCGCGGCGCACGCGGCACCGAGGGACCGGGCCAGCTCGGTGGAGACGGCGTTCATGGCCTTGGGCCGGTCAAGGATCAGTTCGGCGACATGCCCGTGCCGCCGTACGACGACGAACTCCCCGAACCTCTGCTCAGCCTCGGTCATGACCGCACCCTCCCGGTTAACGACAGTTCACTTCGTCGGGGCCGATCCTGACACACGGTGAGGGCGCTACCGGCGCCGGTAGTGCCCTCACACCGCGAGGCCGTGATGGAGCTCACGCCGTGCGGAGGCTCACACGGCCGTGTCGAAGCGCGGCCGTTCCCCGAGCAGCGCGCTCAGATCGTGCCCCGGCCGGATCTCCGCCGGCTCCGCGTCCCTGCGGAAGACGACGGCGCCCGCCTCGATGCCGCCGAGGGTCAACCGGTCGGTCTCACGCCGCAGCCAGGTGCCCTCCCGCAGGCCCACCACCGGCACGTCGTTTTCCTCCAGGAACTGCTCCAGCCGCTGCCCCCGGGTCTCCCCCATGTGTGCCGTGTCCGGCCTGGCGTCCAGGTAGTGCGGGTTGATCTGGAACGGCAGCAGCCCCAGCGCCTCGAACGACGGCGGCTGGACGATGGGCATGTCGTTGGTGGTCCGCAGGGTGGGGCAGGCCATGTTCGTGCCCGCGCTCGACCCCATGTAGAGGGCGCCCGCGCCGACCCGCTCTCGTATCGTCGACACGAGGTCGTGCTCGTACAGGGCCTTCAGCAGCCGGAAGCTGTTGCCGCCCCCGACGAAGACCGCCTGGGCGTCCCGTACCAGCGCGGCCGGGTCCCCGGCCGTGTGCGCGCCGGTCACCTCGACCCCCAGCGGGGCCAGCGCCTCGGCGACCTGAGCCGTGTAGCCGTCCCGGTCGGCCAGCGCGTACGGCACGAAGACCAGCCGGCGGACGCCGCCGAGCGCCTCGTCGATCTCCGCACGGGCGTGTTCGAGGTAGCCGCGGCCGGGCGCGGTGGAGTTGGAGAGCAGCAGCAGACGCATGGTGGCCTTTCGTCAGGAGGAGTGGGCGACCGCCGGGCCGCGGAGGACGGCGCGGTCGGGCTTGTCGAGGGACCCGGCACGGTCGGGCTTTCGGTGCGGTCAGCGTCGGCCCGGCGCACCGGATCCGCGCGGACGCAGCGGGGTCAGCAGCTTGCCCAGATCCGCCGCCGCCTGGAGCAGCGGGGCGACCAGGTCCGCCTTACGGGACCTGAGCGCATCGAGGGGGCCCGCCACGGACAGCGTGCCGACCGCGCGTCTGCCGACCGTCACGGGAGCGGCCAGCGCCGCGGTCTCGGGGTCGTACTCACCCTCGGAGTACGCGTAGCCGTCGCGCCGCACCTCGGCGAAGCGTTCCTCCAGCAGGGCGGGATCGGTCAGCGTACGGTCGCTGAACCGCGCGATGGGCCGACCGTACAGCAGTGCCGCCCGGTCGCCCGGCGGGAGCATACCGAAGTAGGCCCGGGAGGTGGCCCCGGCATGGGCCGGGTACAGCTCGCCCGCGAGGCCGTAGATCCGCAGTGGTCCGGTCGCCCCGTCCACCGCCGCCACACAGCGCATGTGCACCCCGTCCGGCACGGCGAACAGCGCGCCCACCCCCACCGCCTCGGCCATGGCCCGCAGCGTGGGCCGCACCAGGCTCGCCATGCCGCCGTCCCGCTCCCAGACCCGGGCCAGGTGCCAGACGGCGGGTCCGAGCCGGTAGCGCCGGGTGAGCGGGTCGGAGACCAGGAACCCCCGGTACGCGAGGGCGGCCAACAGCCGCTGGGCCACGGACTTGTCCAGGCCGAACTCCGCCGCGACGTCGGAGACCCCCCACTCGGGGTGCTCGCGGTCGAAGGAGAGCAGCAGGCTCAGGACCCGGTCCGCGGTCTGGAGCGGGGGAGGAGCGCCGTGCGCGGGCGTTACGGAAGTGCTGTCGGACATTCCGCCAGCGTAAACAATCTCGTATATAGAGAAAACATTGCGCTCAGTGCGGCGTGAGGAAGATTCTGTGCCCCGTTGGCGTGACACCACCGCGAACGGGCCCCTTCCCGGGCGAGCCGGCGCCTCCACGGGCCTCCCGCGCTCCTCCGGTGTTCCCGTACCGGTCTGCCTGGTCAGCCGGTCCGCCGGTCCCGCCTGGTTCGTCGGTCGCCGTACGGGACACCCCCGTACGGGACCCGGGACCAGGCGCCGGCCCGGGGGCGATCGTGGTGACGCCGGCCGACAGTCGCGCGGAACCACCTCGACGAGGCGAAGACGCCCCGGACCGGCTCCCGCGCGGCCCTACCCGCTGCCCGTCCGGTCGGGCAGCCGCACCGGCCCGACCTCACCGAGAGGCACTCTCTTGCTCAAGTACGTCCTCGACGTCATCGAACTCCTCGACCGCCCCCAGACGAGCGGCGAACTGCTGGCCGAGCACCTGCGCTCCGTACAGGCCGCGGCCAGCGCCGACCCGGCGACGGCACCGTCCGTCGAGGTTCGTACAGTCAGCGGCGACAAAGGCAGCACGGATTTCGTCTCCGTGACCGTGCCCGGTCGGCGGGGACGCACCAACGGCGGGGACGCGCCGACCCTCGGCATCCTCGGCCGGCTTGGCGGGGTGGGCGCCCGCCCCGAGCGCGTCGGGCTGGTCTCGGACGCCGACGGCGCGGTGGCGGCGCTGTCCGCCGCCGCGAAGCTGCTCGACATGCACGCGCGCGGCGATGTGCTGGACGGCGATGTGACGCTCTCCACCCATGTGTGCGGCTGGGCTCCGACGCGTCCGCACGACCCGGTGCCCTTCATGGATTCCCCGGTGGACACGCTGGTGTGCAACCGTGAGGAAGTCTCCGCCGAGATGGACGCGGTGATCTCCATCGACACCACCAAGGGCAACCGGCTGCTCAGCCATCGGGGAATCGCCCTGTCACCGACCATCTGCCAGGGCTGGATCCTGCGGGTCAGCGAGGACCTGCTGTCCGTGCTGGAGACGGTGACGGGCGAGCCCGCGCGTGTCCTGCCCGTCACGACGCAGGACATCACCCCGTACGGCAACGGCGTGCACCACATCAACTCCATCCTGCAGCCCGCCGTAGCCACCGACGCCCCGGTCGTCGGCCTCGCGATCACGGCCGGTACGGCGGTGGCCGGCTGCGCCACCGGCGCCAGCCACGAGACCGACATCGAGGCGGCGGCGCGGTTCGCGATCGAGACGGCGAAGGAGTTCGGGCGCGGGGGCGCCCAGTTCCTGGACCCGGAGGAGTTCGACCGCCTGGTGGAGCTGTACGGGCCGATGACCCGGCTCCAGGCCCTGGAGCCCTGAACCGGCCGACCGCTCCGGCCGTCCGATCGCCGGACTGCCGGAGCCGCTGGGCCGCCGGAGGCGCCGGACCGGGCCCGACGTGCCCTACCGCCTCCTGACTCCCCCCGAGCCCGTCCTGACCGCTTCGTTCCACACCGTGTTCGTTCCACACCGTGTTCGTTCCACACCGTGATCGCACCCTGATCGCGCCCTGATCGCACCGTAAACCCCGTGGCTCCTGGCCACTTCTGCCGCCCCGTGGCCGTCGCACCGCGCCGTCCCCCTGGCCAACTGGAGTCCCTTTGAACCCGAGAGCCTCGACCAGCCCGCCGCCGAACACACCGACCTCGTCCTCCGCGCCGGAGGCGACACCGGCCAGGCATCCCCGGGCCTTCGAACCGATCACTCTGATCATCACAGTCGTGATGTCGGTCCTCGGCGCACTGATCGGCATCGTGCTGATCACCACGCTCGGTGTGTCCCCCAACACGGCGGTGATCGGTGCGCTGATCGCGATGCTGATCGGTCGGATCCCGCTGGGCATGCTGTCGCGGATGCGCTCCCAGCACCGGCAGAACCTGGTGCAGTCCGCTATCTCGGGCTCCACCTTCGCGGCGGCCAACTCGCTGCTGACGCCCATCGCGGTGCCGTTCGCGCTGGGACGTACGGACCTGGTCTGGCCCATGCTGGCCGGCGCCGCCATCGGGCTGGCCGTGGACAGCTGGGTGCTGTTCCGGGTGTTCGACTCCAGCCTGCTGCCCGCCACCAACTCCTGGCCGGCGGGCGTCGCCGCCGCCGAGACCATCAAAGCGGGCGACACCGGTGGGAAGAAGGCGGTGGTGCTCGGCGTCGGTGCGCTCGTCGGCCTGGTTGGTGCGCTGTTCAAGTTGCCCACCAGCGCGGCGGGCGTCGGGTTCCTGGGGAACATCTGGGCGCTGCTGATGTTCGGCATCGGTCTGACCGTCGCCGAGTACGCGCCCGACGTGCTGCACACCGACCTCTCCGCCGCGCATGTACCGCACGGCCTGATGATCGGCGCGGGACTCGTGGCGCTGGTGCAGGCGCTGCTGCTGATGCGGAACCGCGGGGGCGGCGGCAAGGACGCGGGAAGCGAGGCCCCCGGGAGCGTGGCCGGGGACGCGCGGAGCGAGGTGCGGGGGGACGAGCCCGGTCGTACCGTCGGCACCGCGCGACTGCGCCTCGGCCTGCTGGAAGGCATGGCGCTGTTCCTGGGCGGCGCGGTCGTGGTCGCCGTCACGGGCGGTGTGGCCGGCGGACTGTCCGTACCCGGGCTGATCGGCTGGGTGCTGCTGGCCGCCGTCGCCGCGATCGTGCACCAGCTGATCGTGGGGCTGGCGGCGATGCACTCCGGGTGGTTCCCGGCCTTCGCCGTCACCCTGATCGTGCTGATCGTCGGGCTGGTGCTGCACATCCCGACCGTGCCGCTCGCCCTGCTGGTCGGCTACACCGCCTCCACCGGCCCCGCCTTCGCCGACATCGGCTACGACTTCAAGGCGGGCTGGCTGCTGCGCCGCGACGCCACACCGTGGCACGTCTTCGAACTGGACGGGCGGCGCCAGCAGTACCTGGCGCAGCTGGTCGGTTTCGCCGTGGCACTCGTCGTGGTCGCCCTGGCCTGGAAGTCGTTCTTCTCCGACGGACGTGTGCCGCCGGTCGCCGAGGTGTACGTCACGACGATCAAGACGGGGCTGGACCCCGGCACCATGCAGACCATGCTGCTCTGGGCGATCCCCGGAGCGCTGGTCCAGTTCCTGGGCGGCCCCTCCCGCCAGATGGGTGTGCTGCTGGCCACCGGTCTACTCGTCGCCACGCCGAACGCCGGCTGGATGGTGCTCGGCGCGCTGGTGATCCGCCAGGGCTACACGATGTGGCGCCGACGCGGGCTGACCGACCGGACGGCCCGCAAGGAGTCCGACGAGAAGGCCGAGAACGACCTGTCGCTCGTCGGCGCGGGCTTGGTGGCGGGCAGCTCGCTGAACGACGTGGGGCAGCTGACGAAGGCGCTGTGACGAAAGTGCTGTGACCCGGGCGCGCTCATTCGCCCGGCCTCTTACGGTGCCCCGAAGGCGCGAAGACTCGAAGGAGAACGCTGTGCACGCACCCGACACACTCGCGCTCGGTCTGGTCACCATCGGCCAGGCGCCCCGTACCGACCTGCGTTCCGACGCCGAGCCGCTGCTGCCGGGCGTGCGGTTGGTCGAGCACGGGGCGCTGGACGATGAACGGTTCGACGGTGAGGCCGGGAGCGGGACCCGGCGGCGGCTGGCGCCCGAACCGGGAGAGGCCCCGCTGGTCTCCCGGCTGCGCGACGGCGATTCCGTGCTGCTCGGGCACGCGGCGATCGTCCCGCGGATGGCGGAGGCCGTTGCCCGTGCCGAGCGCGACGGCGCCGCCGCGACCCTGCTCCTGTGCACCGGCAACTTCCCCGCCGTCGAAGCCGCCCGGCCGCTGCTGTTCGCCGAACCGCTGGTGCAGCGGGCCGTCGCGGCCATCGTCGGCGACGATCCGGTGGGTGTCCTCTGCCCCCACCCCGACCAGGCCGAGGACGTGGCCCGCCGTTGGTCCAAGGTACTGCCCGGGAAGGTCGGGGCCGTCGGCGCCGACCCGTACGCACCCCGGGAACGCGCCTTGGCGGAGGTGGCCGAGGCGGCCCGTGCGCTGACCGGCGCGGGAAGTTCCTGGCTGGTGCTCGACTGCATCGGCTACACGGAGGAGATGCGGCGCACGGCCGCCCGTACCGCGGGCCGGCCCGTCCTGCTGGCGCGTGCCCTGGCGGTGCGCATGGCGGCCGAGGTAGTGGCGGCCTTCGGCTGATACGCCGTCGATTCATCCTGGCCGGCACCGGGTTGACCGGGACGGCCCGTCGGCGTACCGATGATCGGCGCGGGCTCCGCCGCCGCGAGGGCGGAGCCCGTCCGGCCGATCTTCGTGGGCCGGACGGGACCTAGGTGGTCCGGCGCCCCATGAGCCAGGGCTCCACCACACCCAGCCCGCGCACCGGCCGCTGCCACATCGGCTGGAGCCCGAAGCGGTACGTGGGCAGCGATGTGCCCTCCTTCTCGGCCTTCGCCGCGGCCTCCGCAGCCTGCGCCTCGGAGGCCGGGGCGTCGCCCGTGCGGATCAGCTCCTCCGCGAACGCGCCGTCGACCAGCACCGTGTCCTTCGGCGCTATCGACGTCAGCCGGCTCGCGAGGTTCACGGTCGTCCCGAACACGTCGCCCATCCGCGTCGTGACCGTCCCGAACGCGATCCCCACGCGCAGCGCCGGCATCGATGCGTCATGGGTCATGGTCTCTATCAGCCGCAGCGCTATCTCCGCGGCCGTTCCCGCGTCGTCCGCCGCGAACAGGACCTCGTCACCGAGGGTCTTGATCAGCCGGCCGCCGTGCGCGGCGACGAGGTCGGCGGCGGTCGTCTCGAACGCCTCGACCAGCTCGCCGAGCTCCTCCTCCTCCAGCCGCCGGGTCAGCCGGGTGAAGCCGACGAGGTCGGCGAAGCCGACGGCGAGCCGACGGTCGACCATCTCGTCGTCGTCCGCGGCCTGGACGACGCGGCCCGTGGCGGCGGCGAGCTGGCGCCGCCACACGTATACGAGGAACTCCTCCAGCTCGGGCAGGAGCAGCTCCACCAGGGGGTACGTGACTTCCGTACGGGTCATGCCGGGCTCGGGCGGCTCGGTCAGGCCCTCCAGGAAAGAATCGATCTGCCACTCCGCCAGCCGAGCGGTGGTCTGCCCGGTCGAGCGGGCGACCTGGATCGCCATCGGCTCGCTGAGCAGCCCCGCCTCCACCAGACCGGCGAGCCGCCGCAGGGCCAGTACGTCCGCTTCCGTGAGCGCCTTGGCCTGGCCGATGTCGGCGAAGCCCATGGCGCGCCAGAAGCGGGAGGCGAGGTCCATGGAGACCCCGGCGGTACGGGCCGCCTGGAAGGCCGTGTAGCGGCGGTCCGCGCCGAGGATCAGCTGTTCGAGGCGGATGGCCAGCGGGTCGTCGGACGGCTCGGCCGTGTGGTCGACGACATGGTGGGGAGTGGGGTGTACCGAAGACTCCGACGGCGGCTGCGCGTCCTCGCCGGAAGTCGAATCGTCGACGGTCACCAGCCGCCTCCTGCCCGTTCCCTGCGCACTGCCCTGCCGATCTGTCGTGGACCGCCTCAACGATACGGCAGATGTGCGCTGGCTCACGTATCGCGGGGGCGCCTGAATCCGGGCGCGATCGTCCGGTCACGGGCCGTCGCCGGTGGCCGCCGGTGGCCGGCCCGGCGACGGCTCCATATGCGTCCCGCATATGCCTATGTCAGAGGACGTCTTCGAACGGACAACGCGCACCTCAGGCGACCGGCCGCAGATGCACGATGTCGCCCGCGCCGACCGGATGTCTGGCGCCGTCCTCGGTCGCGACCACCAGCCGTCCGTCGCCGTCCACGGCCACCGCCTCGCCCACCAGCTCGCGGTCGCCCGGCAGGACCGCCCGTACCGTGCGGCCCAGCGTCGCGCACCCCGCCGCGTATGCCTCCTGGAGTTGGGAGAGCCCCGGGTCGCCGCCCGCCTCGCGCCACTCGCCGTACCACCGCTCCAGGGACCGCAGGACCCCGCGCAGCAGAGTGTCGCGGTCGAGGGACACCGCGTTCGCCAGGGCCAGCGAACCGGCCGCCGGTACGGGCAGTTCCGCCGCGTGCAGCGAGACATTCACGCCGATGCCCACCACGACCGCGTCGTCCCCCGCGCGCTCCGCGAGGATCCCGCCGGCCTTCCGCTCCTCGCCGTCCACGGTCACCAGCAGGTCATTGGGCCATTTGAGTGCCGTGTCGACGCCCGCGGCCCGCGCCAGCCCGGTCGCCACGGCCACTCCGGTCAGCAGCGGCAGCCAGCCGTAGCGGTGGACCGGTACGCCGGGGCCCGGTCTGAGCAGCACGGAGAAGAAGAGTCCGGAGCGCGCGGGCGCGGACCACCGCCGGTCCAGCCGGCCGCGGCCCGCCGTCTGCTCCTCGGCGATCAGTACGGTGCCCTCCGCGGCTCCCGGTGTGCCGTCGGCGCCCGCCATGGCCCGCGCGGCCAGATCGGAGTTGGTGGATCCGGTGGCGGCGACCACGTCGAGCGAGCTCCACAGGCTGCCGGGCCGGATCAGCCCGCGGCGCAGCGCGCGCTCGTTCAGCGGGGGTCGTTCGAGGTCGGACCAGCGGCTCTCTGGTGCATGGGGATCCGTCATGCAAGCCACCCTAGGTGTGGCAAACACCGCACTGCCGAACGGTATCCGCGCCGATACCCTACGGATCAGTAGCACCCGGAAGACCCGCATCCGTGACCCCGCAGGGAGCCGCATCCCGATGTCCGAGCCGGAAAACGCCCGAGGAATCCCCCACGGAACCGCCGCCCACACCACCGCGGGCAAGATCGCGGACCTCCAGCGGCGTATCGAGGAAGCCACGCACGCGGGTTCCGCGCGCGCCGTGGAGAAGCAGCACGCCAAGGGCAAGCTGACGGCCCGCGAGCGGGTCGATCTGCTGATGGACGAGGGATCCTTCGTCGAGCTGGACGAGTTCGCCCGGCACCGCTCCACCAATTTCGGCATCGAGAAGAACCGCCCGTACGGGGACGGGGTCGTCACCGGCTACGGCACGGTCGACGGCCGTCCGGTCTGTGTCTACTCGCAGGACTTCACGATCTTCGGCGGCTCGCTCGGCGAGGTCTACGGCGAGAAGATCGTGAAGGTCATGGACTTCGCGCTGAAGACCGGCTGTCCGGTCATCGGCATCAACGACGGTGGCGGCGCCCGGATCCAGGAGGGCGTGGTCGCCCTCGGTCTCTTCGCCGAGATCTTCCGCCGCAATGTGCACGCCTCGGGCGTCGTGCCGCAGATCAGCCTTATCGTCGGCCCGTGCGCGGGTGGCGCGGTCTACTCCCCCGCGATCACCGACTTCACGGTGATGGTCGACCAGACCTCGCACATGTTCATCACGGGCCCCGATGTCATCAAGACGGTGACCGGCGAGGACGTGGGCTTCGAGGAGCTGGGCGGCGCCCGTACGCACAACACCACCTCCGGCGTCGCGCACCATATGGCGGGCGACGAGAAGGACGCCATCGAGTACGTCAAGTCCCTGCTGTCGTACCTCCCCTCGAACAATCTGTCCGAGCCGCCCGCCTTCCCCGAGGAAGCCTCGCTGGAGCCGACGGACGAGGACCGCGAGCTGGACACACTGATCCCGGACTCCGCGAACCAGCCGTACGACATGCACGCGGCCGTCGAGCACGTACTGGACGACGCCGAGTTCCTGGAGACCCAGGCGCTGTTCGCACCGAACATCATCACGGGCTTCGGCCGGGTCGAGGGTTTCCCGGTCGGGATCGTCGCGAACCAGCCGATGCAGTACGCGGGCTGTCTGGACATCAACGCCTCCGAGAAGGCCGCGCGTTTCGTCCGTACGTGCGACGCCTTCAATGTGCCGGTGCTGACGTTCGTGGACGTCCCGGGGTTCCTGCCGGGGGTCGACCAGGAGTACGGCGGCATCATCCGGCGCGGCGCCAAGCTGATCTACGCGTACGCCGAGGCAACGGTCCCGCTGATCACGGTGATCACCCGCAAGGCCTTCGGCGGCGCCTACGACGTCATGGGTTCCAAGCATCTGGGCGCCGACCTCAATGTGGCCTGGCCGACCGCGCAGATCGCCGTGATGGGCGCGCAGGGCGCGGTGAACATCCTGCACCGCCGCACCATCGCCGCGGCCGGTGATGTGACGGCGCAGGAGGAGACACGCGCCGAGCTGATCCAGGAGTACGAGGACGCGCTGCTCAATCCGTACGAGGCGGCCGAGCGCGGCTATGTCGACGCGGTCATCATGCCCTCGGAGACCCGGGCGCACATCGTCAGGGGCCTGCGTCAACTGCGGACGAAGCGGGAAAGCCTGCCTCCGAAGAAGCACGGCAACATCCCCCTCTAGGGCTCCGGGAAGGGCGCTGACAGTGATCAAGGTCGTACGAGGAAATCCGACCCGGGAGGAGCTGGCCGCCGCACTCGCGGTGGTTCGGGCCCGCGCGGCGGCGATGGCGGACTCGCCGTCGGACGCGGCCGAGCCCCCGGCCGAGTGGTCCGCCCCGACGCGGATCGCCCGCCACCGGCTCCCCGAACCGGGGCCGCGGGCGTGGGCGCGTACGTACTGGCCCGGATAGGCACCGGTGTCCTCGGCCCGCACGGGGCCGAGGACAGGGCGCGGGCCGGCGTTCCACGCGCCCGCGAGCCCGCGAGGATAGGCCGCCGGCACCGGAGCGCCTGAGTACACATACTCAGGCGCTCCGGACCCGGCGGCCGGAGTATCGGTCCCATGCTGTGGTCCGACCCGGAGAACGAGCCCCCCAGGGAGATGCGCGACGCGCAGCTCATGCTGCGCCGCGCCGGTGTGGTGCTCGCGCTGGCGGTGGTGCTGGCGATGGTCGTGCTCGGCCTCCGCTGATCACCTCGCGCCGATCACCTCCCGCCGATCACCTCCCGCGGACCTCCCCCGTACCGGCCGGACGCCGCGACCTACGATGGCCCGCATGACCGATCAGCGCCGCCGGCTCGTTCTCGCCTCCGCCTCACCCGCACGTCTCGGACTGCTCAGGCAGGCCGGGCTCGCCCCCGAGGTGATCGTCAGCGGCGTCGACGAGGACGCCCTCTCCGCCCCGACCCCCGCCGAACTGGCGCTCGTTCTGGCCGAGGCCAAGGCCACCGCCGTGGCCGCGCTCCCCGCGACGGCCGGCGCGCTGGTCGTCGGCTGCGACTCCGTCCTCGAACTCGACGGCGAGGCGTTCGGCAAGCCCGCCGACGCCGAGGAGGCCACCGCCCGCTGGAAGTCGATGCGCGGACGGGCCGGAATCCTGCGGACCGGTCACTGCGTGATCGATACGACGACCGGCCGCCGTGCCGCCGAGACCGCCTCGACGACCGTCCGCTTCGGGAATCCGACGGACGCCGAGATCGCCGCGTACGTCGCCTCCGGCGAACCCCTCCATGTCGCGGGCGCCTTCACCCTGGACGGCCGTTCCGCGCCCTTCGTCGACGCGATCGACGGCAACCACGGCAATGTCATCGGTCTGTCGCTGCCCCTGCTGCGCCGGCTGCTCGGCGAGCACGGCGTCACGATCACCGACCTGTGGGCCTGAGCCGACCCGCGAGCGCCTCCCCCCGTCAGTCGATGACCGCGGTGGCTTCGATCTCCACCAGATGGTCGGGTACGTCCAGTGCCGCGACACCCACCAGCGTGCCCGGCGCTACCGGGGTGACCCCCAGCTTCGCGGCCGCCCGAGCCACCCCCTCCATGAACAGGGGCATCTTGTCGGGGGTCCAGTCGACGACGTAGACGGTCAGTTTCGCGACGTCCTCGAAGGAACCACCGACCTCGGCCAGCGCGGTGCCGACGTTGAGGTAGCACCGCTCGACCTGAGCGGCGAGGTCGCCTTCGCCGACCGTGACCCCGTCGGCATCCCAGGCGACCTGCCCGGCGATGAAGACCAGCTTCGATCCGGTCGCGATCGACACCTGCCGGTAGGCACCTATTTCCGGCAGTCCGCTGGGGTTCACCAGAGTGATGGCCATGCTCTCCGTCTCCTTGTGGTCTCTTGTGGTTACTGGAGAACCGTAGGAGAGTGGGCGCTGACGTGGAAGAACGCACTTTTCAGTGACTGGGGAACCTCGTGGTGACCAAGCAGTTCGAGGGCTCGCCCAACGATGCCGACCTGACGCGCGCGGACTCTCTGGCACGGGAGATCTTCTCGGACGTCGCCAATAAGTGGGGGCCCCTGATCATCGGGTTGCTCGGTGAGAGCACCCTGCGCTTCGGCGAGTTGCGCGATGGAATCGAGGGCATCAGCCACAAGATGCTCGCCCAGAACCTGCGCACGCTGGAGCGCAACGGCCTGGTCGACCGGACCGTGTACGCCACCGTGCCGCCGCGGGTCGAGTACACCCTCACCGAGCCGGGCCGAGCGCTGCTGGAGACGGTCCACGGAATGTGCGGCTGGACCCAGCAGTACCTCGGTCACATCGAGGACTCCCGCCGCCGCTTCGGCGCCTGACGGAGGAGCGCTCGGCAGAGGCCGGAATCAGGCGGGGGCCGGCTTGTCGTCCGCCGTCGCCCGCTCCGGTTCGTACCCCACCAGCACCAGCACGATCAGCCCGAGCACGACCATCATGAACGCGAAGGCGCTCCACCCCACCGGCCCCACGGCCACCGCGCCGAGCACCCCGTGCACGACCGCGCAGGTGATGAGCGCGATCCTGCCGAAGCGGCCCGGAACGCGGTCCTTGAGGGCCGTACGTAGCAGAATCGCCGCGACGAGCACGAGATAGCCGCCGAAGACTCCCCCCATCACCCACGTGCCGAGAGACATGGCGGACGGATCGAGTCCGGCCAGGGACATCCGCTGATTGTCGACAATCGTCGCCAGCACGCCATTGACGAATACGATGCCCCCCGCCTCGAGCAGCAGGACGATCGCGGCCACCCAGGCCACCGGTCTGCGCGCCACGGCGCCCACCCTCTTCCCCTGTTACCGGTAGTACGTTCGACATCACGCACGCTACTAACCGGTAAACCTGCGGACAAGGGCCCAGGCAGGTGCAGAGATTCATTCGGCCATTCGTAGGGACTCCACAAAGAATCGCGATCCGCCGAGGGGTAGTCGGACAGAGAGGTGGACCACATCCGAGCGCTACTGTGCGACGGGGGATCCCGGCGTACCGTGGTGCCACAAGGGATTTCGCCCCCTGAGTGAGCCTCGAACCACGCTCCGTGTGGGCAAGCTCTCCATTGGGGACGGATCCATGGGGCGTGTCGGCAGTCCCTAAACTCAGCTTGTTTTCAAGGAGGGAGCCATCGTGCGCAAGGTGTTGATCGCCAACCGTGGCGAGATCGCTGTCCGCGTTGCCCGTGCCTGCCGGGATGCCGGGATCCAGAGCGTGGCCGTGTACGCGGACCCGGACCGGGACGCCCTGCACGTCCGCGCGGCCGACGAGGCGTTCGCCCTGGGCGGTGACACCCCGGCAGCCAGCTATCTGGACATGGCCAAGGTGCTCCAGGCGGCCAAGGACTCCGACGCCGACGCGATCCACCCCGGCTACGGATTCCTGTCCGAGAACGCCGAATTCGCGCAGGCCGTGCTGGACGCCGGGCTGACCTGGATCGGCCCGCCGCCGCAGGCCATCCGTGACCTCGGCGACAAGGTCGCCGCCCGCCACATCGCCCAGCGCGCCGGTGCCCCGCTGGTCGCAGGCACCCCCGACCCGGTCTCCGGCGCGGACGAGGTCGTCGCGTTCGCCGAGGCGCACGGCCTGCCGATCGCCATCAAGGCGGCCTTCGGCGGCGGCGGACGTGGCCTCAAGGTCGCCCGTACGCTCGAAGAGGTCCCGGAACTGTACGAGTCGGCCGTCCGCGAGGCCGTCGCCGCCTTCGGCCGCGGCGAGTGCTTCGTCGAGCGCTACCTCGACAAGCCCCGCCACGTCGAGACCCAGTGCCTGGCCGACTCCCACGGCAACGTCGTCGTCGTCTCGACCCGCGACTGCTCCCTCCAGCGCCGCCACCAGAAACTGGTCGAGGAAGCCCCCGCCCCCTTCCTCTCCGACGCCCAGAACGCCCAGCTGTACACCGCGTCCAAGGCGATCCTCAAGGAGGCCGGCTACGTCGGCGCGGGCACCGTCGAGTTCCTCGTCGGCACCGACGGCACGATCTCCTTCCTGGAGGTCAACACCCGCCTCCAGGTGGAACACCCGGTCACCGAAGAGGTCACCGGCATCGACCTCGTCCGCGAGATGTTCCGCATCGCCGACGGCGAAGCCCTCGGCTACGACGACCCGGCCGTGCGCGGGCACTCCTTCGAGTTCCGCATCAACGGCGAGGACCCGGGCCGCGGCTTCCTGCCCGCCCCCGGCACCGTCACCACCTTCGCCCCGCCCGCCGGCCCGGGAGTCCGCCTGGACGCGGGCGTCGAGTCCGGCAGTGTGATCGGCCCGGCCTGGGACTCCCTGCTCGCCAAGCTGATCGTCACCGGCGCCAGCCGCGAACAGGCCCTCCAGCGCGCCTCCCGCGCCCTGAACGAGTTCACGGTCGAGGGCATGGCCACGGCGATCCCCTTCCACCGCAAGGTCGTCACCGACCCCGCCTTCACCTCCGACCCGTTCACCGTCCACACCCGCTGGATGGAAACGGAGTTCACCAACGACATCCCGCCCTTCGCGGCCCCCGCCGACGCCGAGACCGAGGACGAGCCCGGCCGCGAGACGGTCGTCGTCGAGGTCGGCGGCAAGCGCCTCGAAGTCTCCCTGCCCACCAGCCTGGGCATGACCCTGGCCCGCACCGGCCTCGCCGCCGGCGCCAAGCCCAAGCGCCGCGCCGCCAAGAAGTCCGCCTCCGCCGCCTCCGGCGACACCCTGGCCTCCCCGATGCAGGGCACCATCGTCAAGGTCGCCGTCGAAGAGGGCCAGGAGGTCAAGGAAGGCGACCTTGTCGTCGTCCTTGAGGCCATGAAAATGGAGCAGCCCCTCAACGCGCACCGCTCCGGCACCATCAAGGGCCTCGCCGCCACGGTCGGCGCGGCCCTCACCTCCGGCGCCACCATCTGCGAAATCAAGGACTGACCCACGTCGAGGCCCCGCCCGCATCCGGCGGGGCCTCGGCGTGTGCGGTGGCATCCTTGACGCCACGGGTGGAGACAGAGAGGACCCCCAATGGCGAGCAGTACGGCACCAGCGCTGCCCAGACCCATGCGCGCCGACGCGCGCCGCAACTACGAGCGCCTGCTCACGGAAGCCCGCCGCACCTTCGCGGAACACGGCACGGACTCCTCCCTGGAGGACATCGCGCGCCGCGCGGGCGTCGGCATCGGCACGCTCTACCGGCACTTCCCGAACCGCCACGCGCTGATGAACGCGGTCTTCCAGGAAGCGCTCGCCTCCCTCATCGAGCGCTCCCGCGAACTCGCCGAAGCGGAACAGCCGTGCGGTGCGCTGGTCGAATGGCTGGGTGCGCTCATCACTCATGCGGGTGAGTACCGCGGGCTCTCGCAGGCGCTCATGTCGGCCTCCCACGACAAGAGTTCGGCGCTGTCGCAGTGCAGCGTGCCGATGCGCGAGGCGGGCGGGCGCCTCCTGGTACGGGCGCAACGGGCCGGCCATGTACGGCAGGAGGTCTCGATCGAGGACCTGCTGCAACTCACCAACGCGATCGCCTTGGCGGCGGAACAGACCCCGTCCGACCCGCACTTGGCGGAACGCCTGCTCCGACTGACACTCACGGGCCTGCGCCCCTGAGGGCGGTGCGCCTTCCGGCGGGGGGTCGCGGTACGGGTTGCGTTCGTTTTCGCCTCGGGCCGGTTTCCGTGTGCGGGCTGTCGCCGGGTGGCGCTCCGGTCCTCGCGCCCGGGACGGCATGATTTACGGCGCGTGACGGGCCACAGTCAGGGCACGGGCGGTCGCGCGCCACACATCACGCTTTAGTGTCCCGGACACGACCCCCGCGCGCCCCCCCTTCACCGCCCGCACAAGCCACGGGGTCGTGCGCGGGGCGGGCGGAGGCGGTGGCATCCTCCCGTACCGAGCCCGATCGCTCCGCCAGGACGGGCGAAGTAGCCAGGCTCTGGCCGCACCGGCCCCCTCACCCCCGCCGAGATGGCGAGTGGCCGGGGCCACCGGGCCGCACCCACCCCCAACCCCCCCCCCAGCCGTGCGGCGAGTGGGAGCCGACCGCCGGGGGGAGGGGGTCGGGGTCGCAGGAGGTGCGTGTCCGGACGTAAAGCGTCGCAGCTCGCGCGGAGCGCGGTGACCACGCGACGGAGTCGCATATCGATCGCAGCGCAGTCCGGACACGGACCTCCGGAGGCCCCGGCCCCCGGCACACGACCACGCACCCCGCACCGCACCCGCACCCCGCACCGCACCCGCCCCCCGCCGGAGGCGCACCGCACCCCGCCGGAGGCGCACCGCACCCGCACCCCCCGCCGGGAGGCTATCGGCGGCGCAAGTCCGCCACCCGCGCCCGCTCCCCCGGCTCCTGCGCCGCCAGCGACGCCGCCGCGCTCCGCAGTTGCGACCCCGGCCCACCGTTCCCCGGTCCCTGTCCAGGCCCCGGCCCCGCCGCATGCGTACGGCGCTGCCCCGGAAGCGGTACGTCACGACGTGACTGCCGCCCCGCCGGATGCGCCTCACCGCCCGAACCACCGGCCCCGGCAACGGAACCGGCCCCGGAACCCGCAGCCGTACCGGCCGCGCCCCCCGACATCCCGCCCGCGGAACCGCCCCCAGAACCGCCGGCTCCGCCGGCCACCGCGCTGGCCACCGCGATATGCACCCCCTGATCCGCGAGCGCCTGAAGCTCCGTCGCCGCGCGATCGTCATGCGCCGGCGGCTCGTCGGTCACCAGCCTGCTGATGAGATCCGTCGGCACGGTCTGGAACATCGTGTCGGTGCCCAGCTTCGTATGGTCGGCCAGCACCACGACCTCCGCCGCGGCCTGCACCAGCGCCCGGTCGACGCTCGCCGAGAGCATGTTGGACGTGGACAGTCCGCGCTCGGCGGTCAGCCCGCTCCCGGACAGGAACGCGCGGGTGACCCGGAGACCCTGGAGGGACTGCTCCGCCCCGCTGCCGACCAGCGCGTAGTTCGAGCCGCGTAACGTGCCGCCGGTCATGACGACTTCGACCCGGTTGGCATGGGCGAGCGCCTGCGCGACGAGCAGCGAGTTGGTGACGACGGTCAGGCCGGGGATCCGCGCGAGCCGGCGGGCCAGCTCCTGCGTGGTCGTACCGGCGCCGACGACCACGGCCTCGCCCTCTTCGACGAGACTCGCGGCGAGATCGGCGATGGCCGTCTTCTCGGCCGTTGCGAGATGGGACTTTTGCGGAAAGCCGGATTCTCGCGTGAATCCGCCCGGCAATACCGCACCGCCGTGCCGACGGTCGAGGAGTCCTTCGGCCTCCAGCGCCCGCACGTCCCGCCGTACGGTCACTTCGGAGGTCTGGACGACGCGGGCGAGCTCACGGAGCGACACGGCCCCGTTGGCGCGCACCATTTCGAGGATCAATTGGCGACGTTCTGCAGCGAACACGAAACTGACAGTAACCCCAACGACCGTCTGCTTTCAGCAGTTTGCGCCGAATAACAGAAGTTGTACACAGACGAGCGCGCACAGTGGTATAAAGCGATCCCGCTATTCGAACGCACCACCACGGAACGGGCTTACCCAGCCCTACGAGCGGTGAACGCCCGCCGGGGACGCCCACCGTGACCGGCGGATCCGGTCAGCCCTCCTCGCCGGTCTTCCGGGTGTGCAACTGCCGCGCCACCTCGGCGATCGAGCCCGACAGGGACGGGTAGACCGTGAACGCGTTCGCGATCTGCTCCACGGTCAGGTTGTTGTCGACGGCGAGCGCGATGGGATGGATCAGCTCGCTGGCGCGCGGCGAGACGACGACCCCGCCGACCACGATCCCGGTGCCGGGGCGGGCGAATATCTTGACGAAGCCGTCCCTGATGCCCTGCATCTTGGCGCGCGGGTTGCGCAGCAACGGCAGTTTGACGACGCGCGCGTCGATCTTGCCGGCGTCGACGTCGGCCTGGCTGTAACCGACGGTGGCGATCTCCGGGTCGGTGAAGACATTCGCCGAGACGGTCTTGAGGTTGAGCGGGGCGACCGTGTCGCCCAGGAAGTGGTACATGGCGATCCGGCCCTGCATGGCCGCGACCGAGGCGAGGGCGAAGATCCCGGTGACGTCACCGGCGGCGTAGACACCCGGCGCGGAGGTACGGGAGACCCGGTCGGTCTTGATGTGGCCCGACTCCTTGACCAGGACGCCGGCCTCCTCCAGGCCCATGCCCGCCGTGTTCGGGATGGCGCCCACGGCCATCAGGCAGTGCGTACCGGAGATGACCCGGCCGTCGGAGAGGGCCACCTCGACCCGGTCGCCCACCCGCTTGGCGGCCTCGGCGCGGGAGCGGGACATCACGTTCATGCCGCGGCGCCTGAAGACGTCCTCCAGCACGCCCGCGGCGTCCGAGTCCTCGCCGGGCAGCACGCGGTCACGGGAGGAGACGAGCGTGACCCGCGAGCCGAGCGCCTGGTAGGCACCGGCGAACTCGGCGCCGGTGACGCCGGAGCCGACCACGATCAGTTCCTCGGGCAACTCGTCGAGGTCGTACACCTGCGTCCAGTTGAGAATGCGTTCGCCATCGGGCTGCGCGTCCGGGATCTCGCGGGGGTGCCCGCCGGTCGCGATCAGCACGGCGTCGGCGGTGAGCGACTCCTCGGTGCCGTCCGCCGCGGTCACGATCACCTGGCGCGAGCCGTCCACGGCCTGCCGTCCGTCGAGCCGCCCGCGCCCTCGCATGACACGCGCGCCCGCCCGGGTGACGGAGGCGGTGATGTCGTGCGACTGCGCGAGCGCGAGCCGCTTCACACGCCGGTTGACCTTGCCGAGATCGACCCCGACGACGCGGGCCTTCTGCTTCAGAGCCGGAGTGTCGTCCTCGACGATGATGCCCAGTTCCTCGTACGAGGAGTCGAAGGTAGTCATCACCTCGGCCGTCGCGATGAGGGTCTTCGACGGTACGCAGTCGGTGAGCACCGACGCGCCGCCGAGCCCGTCGCAGTCGACGACGGTCACTTCCGCGCCGAGCTGGGCCCCTACCAGGGCCGCCTCGTAGCCGCCGGGGCCGCCACCGATGATCACGATCCGGGTCACGAAAAAGTCCGCCTCGCGTTGTCAACCCGGCCCGTCTGCCACCCCGGCCGGGGTTCCGGGGGAGCCCCGGGGGATGCAGTACGTACTCCATTGTCCCGCACCCTTCAAGTACCTTCCCCCCGGCCCCCCTCTTGGAGGTCGCGCACATAGGTGGGGCGGCGTCGCGTGCCGATGGGCGGCGCCCGGCGGCGTTGTCGTCGGTCCACGAAGCTCCGCTTCGCCTCCCTCCTCCGCCTTGCCACGCTTGCCCCTCACCCCGCTCCTTCCTCCACCCCACCTATGTGCGAGACCTCTTATTTTCCGGGGCTCGGTTCGCCTCCGTCTTTCCGGAGGCGAACCGAGCCCCGGAAAACAGGGCCACGTCCGTACCTCCCGTACCCTCGACCCCATGTCGCTCTACGCCGCGTACGCCGGCAACCTCGACGCGCGGCTGATGACGCGCCGCGCCCCGCACTCCCCGCTGCGCGGCACCGGCTGGCTCAACGGCTGGCGGCTCACCTTCGGCGGCGAGCAGATGGGCTGGGAGGGCGCGCTGGCCACGGTCGTGGAGGCGCCACGTTCCCAGGTCTTCGTCGCGCTGTACGACATCGCCCCGATGGACGAGGACTCCATGGACCGCTGGGAGGGCGTGGGGCTCGACATCTACCGCCGTATGCGGGTACGGGTGCACACCCTGGACGGCGAGGAGCCGACCTGGATGTATGTCCTGAACGGCTACGAGGGCGGTCTTCCCTCGGCGCGCTATCTGGGCGAGCTGGCCGACGCGGCGGAGTCGGCGGGCGCTCCGCACGACTATGTGATGGAGCTGCGCAAGCGCCCCTGCTGACGGGGACGAGCCGACGGGCGACCGACGGGCGACGGGCCGGCGAGCGAGCGGTCGAACCGGCGGGTCGGCAGCGGGCGAACCAGCGAGCGGGCGAGCAGACGAACCGGGGGGACGAACCTCGCAAAAAGCGGACTCGAACCAGGAAAGCGGTGCACGGCCGCTGACATCGTTGGAAACGACAGTACAACGATGTCATGACCGCACCACCCTCATCTACGCGCGTAGGGCATGACCGGCTACCCTCATCCGCGTGAACGCATCTGTTATCCCGGCCAACGCCGACGGATCCGACCCCCTGGCTGCCGCCGACGCCGCCGCCACCCGCCTGCGCGAGCTGACCGGCGCCGAGACCCATGACGTCGCCCTGGTGATGGGCTCCGGCTGGGCACCGGCCGTCGACGCGCTCGGCACGCCCGAGGCGGAGTTCCCCGTGACCGAGCTCCCCGGCTTCCCCCCGCCGGCCGTGGCCGGACACGGCGGCAGAATCCGCTCGTACCGGATCGCCGAGAAGCGCGCGCTGGTCTTCCTGGGCCGTACGCATTACTACGAGGGCCGCGGAGTCGCCGCCGTCGCGCACGGCGTACGTACCGCGGTCGCCGCGGGCTGCAAGACCATCGTCCTGACCAACGGCTGCGGCGGACTGCGCGAGGGCATGCGTCCCGGTCAGCCCGTGCTGATCAGCGACCACATCAATCTGACGGCCGTCTCCCCCATCGTCGGCGCCAACTTCGTGGACCTCACCGACCTGTACTCGCCCCGGCTGCGCGCGCTGTGCAAGGAGATCGACCCGGCCCTCGAAGAGGGGGTGTACGTGCAGTTCCCCGGCCCGCACTACGAGACGCCGGCCGAGATCAACATGGTCCGTGTCATGGGCGGCGACCTCGTCGGCATGTCCACCGTCCTGGAGGCCATCGCGGCCCGCGAGGCGGGCGCCGAGGTGCTCGGCATCTCGCTGGTCACGAACCTGGCCGCGGGCATCTCCGGCGAACCCCTCAACCACGAGGAGGTCCTCCAGGCGGGCCGCGACTCGGCCACCCAGATGGGCGCCCTGCTCGCCCAGGTGCTTGAGCGCGTCTAGGGTCTTCCGTTTGGATCAGGCCGGATCGGGGAGCGGGGGCTGGTGCCGTGGATCGCGAGGCGGAGGAGGGAGCCGACGCGGAGCGTCGGCGACTGACGACAACGTGGCGAGGCAGGGTGGCAGGGCTCGCGAGCCCGGCCTGATCACGAGAGACCCTAGGTCCTGTCCGGGAATGACATCCCGAACAGGATCCCCCGGCGGGAATGACATCCCCGCCGGGACCACGCCGTCGGCCCCGGCGGCACAGCTACCAGGAGGTGCCCCCCACCGTGCAGGACGCCACGCATCAGGACCTCATCGCACGGGCCAAGGCCTGGCAGGCCGAGGACCCCGACAGCGACACCCGCGAAGAGCTCGGCGAGATCATCGACGCCGGGGACACCGGCACCCTGGCGGAACGGTTCGCCGGCACGCTCCAGTTCGGCACCGCCGGGCTGCGCGGCGAACTGGGAGCCGGGCCCATGCGGATGAACCGCGCGGTGGTCATCCGCGCCGCGGCCGGTCTCGCCACGTACCTCAAGGCCCAAGGCCATGGTGACGGGCTGGTCGTCATCGGATACGACGCCCGCTACAAGTCCGCCGACTTCGCCCGGGACACCGCGGCCGTGATGACCGGCGCCGGGCTGCGCGCCGCCGTACTGCCCCGGCCGCTGCCGACGCCCGTACTGGCCTTCGCCGTACAGCATCTAGGCGCCGTCGCCGGCGTGGAGGTCACCGCCAGCCACAACCCGCCCCGGGACAACGGCTACAAGGTCTATCTCGGCGGCGGCTCCCAGATCGTGCCGCCCGACGACGGCGAGATCGCGGCCCGGATCGCCGCGGTCGGCCCGCTGGCGGGCGTGGCCCGGCCCGACGACGGCTGGGAGATCCTCGGCGACGACGTCCTGGCCGCGTATCTGGAACGTACGGACGCGGTCCTGACCCCCGGCACCCCCCGCACCGCGCGCGTCGTCCACACGGCGCTGCACGGCGTCGGTACGGAAACCCTCCTGGCGGCCTTCGCCCGCGCCGGCTTCCCCGAGCCCACGCTCGTGGCGGAGCAGGCCGAGCCCGATCCGGCCTTCCCCACCGTCGCGTTCCCGAACCCGGAGGAGCCGGGCGCGATGGACCTGGCCTTCGCCACCGCCCGGCGCGTACGGCCCGATCTGATCATCGCGAACGACCCGGACGCGGACCGCTGCGCCGTCGCCGTCCCCGACGACACGGCCGTCAGCGGCTGGCGGATGCTGACCGGCGACGAGGTCGGCGCGCTCCTGGCCGCCCATCTCGTCCACAAGGGCGCGACCGGCACCTTCGCCGAGTCGATCGTCTCGTCCTCGCTGCTCGGCCGGATCGCCGGGGCGGCGGAGCTCGGTTACGAGGAGACGCTGACCGGCTTCAAGTGGATCGCCCGCGTCGAGGGCCTGCGGTACGGATACGAGGAGGCCCTCGGCTACTGCGTCGACCCGGACGGCGTCCGCGACAAGGACGGCATCACGGCCGCGCTGCTGGTGGCCGAACTGGTCTCGGAACTCAAGGCCAAGGACCGTACGCTCACCGACCTTCTGGACGATCTGGCCGTCACCCACGGCCTGCACGCCACGGACCAGTTGTCGGTTCGCGTCCAGGATCTGTCCCTGATCGCCGCCGCGATGCGCCGCCTGCGCGAGAATCCGCCGACGGAGCTGGCCGGCCTGAACATCGCCTCCGCCGAGGACCTCACGCGAGGTACGGACACGCTCCCCCCGACGGACGGCCTCCGCTACCACCTGGAGGGCGCGTACCGTGCCCGCGTCATCGTCAGGCCGAGCGGCACCGAGCCCAAGCTCAAGTGCTACTTGGAGGTCGTGATCCCGGTCGAGGACGCGACGGCCCTGACGACGGCACGGGCCACGGCCACGGCCACGCTGGCCGCGATGAAGCGGGACCTGGCGGCGACGGCCGGTATCTGACACCCCCCGCCATGTGTACGGGCGTACCCCCAGTAGGGTGACGGACTCTCAGGGATCCGACAGACAGGCCGTAGGTTCGGCGGGGGTACGTGGTGGAGGCGTTGAAGGCGTTGCGTGCCGGGGACCCCGAGCAGGTGGGGCCTTACCGCCTCGTGGGCCTGATCGGCTCCGGCGGCATGGGCAGCGTATTCCTGGGGCGTTCGCGGGGCGGGCGCACGGCCGCCGTCAAGGTGGTACGGCCCGACCTGGCCGAGGACCCGCAGTTCCGCCGCCGGTTCGTCCGGGAGGTCACCGCGATCCGGCGCGTGAACAGCGCCTTCACCGCCGGTGTGGTCGACGCCGACCCCGACGCCACACCGCCGTGGCTGGCGACGGTCTACGTACCGGGAATGGCGCTGAGCGAGGCCGTCGCCACACACGGCCCCTGGCCGCCGGGGCCGGTCCTGACACTCGGTTCGGGGCTGGCCGAGGCGCTGGGGGCGATTCACGCGGCGGGGGTGGTCCACCGTGATCTGAAGCCCTCGAACATCCTGCTCGCCCACGACGGCCCGCGCGTGATCGACTTCGGCATCTCGGTCGTCAGCGACGCCAGCGCGCTGACCCAGACCGGAGCGATGGTGGGCACCCCCGGCTTCATGTCCCCCGAGCAGCTGACGGGCGACCGGAGCAGCCCGGCCAGCGATGTGTTCTCCCTCGGAGCGGTCCTCGCGTACGCCGCGACGGGGGCCGGACCGTTCGGCACGGGCTCGGCGCACGGGCTCCACTACCGAACGGTGCACGAGAGCCCCAACCTGGAGCGTCTTCCCTCCGAGCTGCGGCCCTTGGTGGACCACTGTCTGGCCAAGGACCCCGCCCAACGCCCCACCGTGGCCGCCCTGATGCACCAGCTGTCCGGGGCCGGCGCGTACGCCGCGCCGCCTCCGGCCCACGGCTGGCTGCCCGAACCGGTGGCCGTGACCGTACAACTCCACGCCCCCACCATCCAGTCCATGGACGAGCCCCCGCAGGCGGCGCCCCCACCGTCCGGCATCACCCGCCGCCGGGCGCTGTTCGGCCTCGCGGGGGTCTCCGCCGCGGCGGGAATCGGTTACGGCGTCTGGCGGTTCACCGGCACCGACAACGACACGAAGAACGCCGGCCCCGCCCCCCGGCAGAGCCCGACTGTCCCCCGGCGGCCCGGCACCCCGCACTGGAAGTCCACGGTCGCCGTCGGGGACGGCCGCGACGACGCCGACGGTGCGCTGGCCGTGGCCAATGGCACGGTCTACTTCCCCGGCCGGAAGGGCCTGTACGCGGTATCGGCCGACCAGGGCACCGAACGGTGGACCCACACGACCGGCGCCACGGACGGCGCGCTGGTGCCCACCCCGGCCGTGACCGCCGACACCGTCTGCGTCGTCGTCGGCGACATCCTGCGCGCACTGGACGCGGACACCGGCAAGCAGAAGTGGGCGTCCGGCGAACTGGACGTTGCCGACGCGGCCCCGTCGGCGGCCGATGACACCGTCTGCTTCCTCGGCGGCAGCGGCACCTCCACCGTGTTGTACGCGGTGTCCACGTCAACCGGGAAGATCCAGCTGGAGGCGATCTCCACCGACCTCGAAAACGCCGATTCCGCGCGCGTTGCCGACGGCACGGTCTACACCAGCAGCCAGGGCGCCCTGTACGCGTACGACCCGGCCGCCGGAAAGCGGAAATGGAGGCATCTGGCCGCGGCCATCGAGATCTCGGCCGTGGCCGTGGCCGGTGACACCGTCTACTTCACCATTTTCGGGGAGAACGGCACCCACGTGTCGGCACTGTCCACGGGCGGGACGGAACGGTGGTCCGCCGCCGCCGAGGACGGAGGCTCGTTCCAGGGCCCCCCGATCGTGTCCGGCGACACGGTCTACGTCTGCGGCGAGACCACCCTGTACGCCTTCCACGCGAAGACCGGCGCCCCGAAGTGGAGAACCCCCTTCACCACCGCGATCCACCCCACCCCGAGCGCCGCCGACGGCACGGTCTGCGTCGCGGCCGACACCACCCTGCACGCGCTCCACGCGGACACCGGCAAGAAGAAATGGGACTACACCGCGGACGAGGCACTCCGCACGGGCCCACTGTTGTCCGGCCCGGCGGCCTACGTCACCGGCGCCTCGGGCACCCTGTACGCGATAACGGTGTAGGCCCCCCGGGCGCCCGGGGCCCGGGGCCCGGGCGCCCGGGGCCCGCTCAGAGCTCGGTGCCGTCGGGGACGAGATGGTCGTACTGCCCGGCCTTGACGGCCAGGATGTGCGCCAGCATCTCCTTGTCGGTGAAACGCAACGCCCCGTCGAGGTCACGGCGCTTGGAGTCGCCGAAGGCGACGCCGCCGTCGATCGGCATTATCTGTACGCAGTCGTTCCCCGAGCCGGCGCTGAACGACGACTTCTCCCACTCGCCGTCGAGTGGTGCAGCGTAGAGGTCATCCTTCGGGCTGTTCATTGGAGTCCCTTCTCGATCTCTTCAATGCACCGGACAGTTGCTTTCTCATCCAGTGCTTGATCTGCCAAGTCGGCGAACTTCCGGCGGCTGCGCCGCACCTCCGCAGGATCATCCTGAAGAGTTTCACCTCGCACTCGCTCCTGCGAAACGACGCTGCGGTGGTCAGCCCCCGGGAAGTCGAGGATGGTGAACGTTGCACCTGAGGCGCTCGCGGCTCCTGCCGCGAAAGGGATCACCCGCAGAGTGACGTTCTGCTGTTGAGCGCACACCACCAGGTGGCGGAGTTGCGCACGCATCACCTCCGGTCCACCGACAACAGCCCGAAGCGCGGACTCCAGACACAGCGCGTCCACCGTAAGAGGGTTTCTGCGGGTGAGGACTTCCTGCCGTCTCAGCCTCGCCTCGACAAAGGTCTCACGACGCTCGGTGCTCTCGTGCTTCTGACCGAAAGCAACGATCGCTTCGACGTACTCACGAGTTTGGAAGAGCCCCGGCACGTACGTTCCCGAGTGCAGCGAGATGCGTTCCGCGGCGTCTTCAAGGGAGAGGTATCGATACGAGTCACCGCCGAACAGGGCCTGGATCTCCGACCGTTCGTACCACGTGCGGCCGTACGACCTGCCCTGCTCGATCGTCGCGACGATCCCCGCGCGTTCCTCGGGGGTCGCCTTCAAAAGCTTGAGCAGCTTGGGGAGTTGTTCGTCCGTGGGGAATGCTCTCCCGCGCTCGATCTTGCCCACGGTGTACCGCGAGACGCCGAGCGCCTGCCCCACCGCCTCCTGCTGGAGTCCAACCTCCACGCGCAGGCGCTGAAGTTCCTCGCCCACGCGGCGCATGGCGAAGATCGCGTTCGCATTGACGCTTACAGCCACGAGTCCCCTTCCAGTGGCGTGCTCTCCCGACGCCGTCAGAGTATCGGTCAGTTGACCACCATATGACTCTCCGAGTGGAGATCCACACGCTGGGTTGCGCAGGGCAAGTCACGTGACTCAGACTGGGCAAGCACGCTGCGAACGCACGTAATCGCAGCGGGTATCCCTACATCCGCGCGCCTGAAAGGTGTGGGTCATGGATCAGCGTGGTGACGTCCTGGCCGTGGAGCGCCACGCCCCGTTCGACGGCTCGGTCCAGATCGAGTTACGGGACCTCCTCGCGCCCGGGTGGTCCGTCGTCGGAACGATGACCGGGAAGGGCCTCACCTTCACCGTGAAGGCGGCCCCGTACCCCGTGACGCTCAACGAGAGGTGAGGACATGTACTTCGAACTCGGCCGGCCCGAACCGCCCCGCCGCCGAACCGGGGTCGCCGGTTTCTTCACCCGGCGCATCAGCGACGAACTGAACGTCCTCCTCATGCCCACCGGCACCGGGACATCCTGGCAACTGCCCGGCGGTGACGCGGAGACCGACGAGTTCATGCACGAGGCGTACGTACGCGAGATCGCGGAGAAGACCGGCCTCTCCCCCACCCCGCCCGAGGAAATCCTCGTCGTGGACCACGTACCCAGAGGCGTCACCGAGGCCGAAGGGCTCGACGTCGTCTTCAAGGGCGCGGACCTCATCCCGTACAGCGCAGATCCCGAAACGACCGCGTACCGCTGGGCGACGCTCGGAGAGACGGACAGCCTCTGCCTCGGTCCGGAGCGCGACCGCATCCACTCCGCCCACGAGGCCTGGCTCACCGGCCGCACCGCCTACCTGATCTGGGGCGAACGCGTCACCGCCCACCGTCCCTGATCACCCGCCGCCACGGCTCGCGGTGGTGCGCGTCGTTCGTGTTCGTCACTGCGCTGCTGGCCACTCAATCGCCGCCACCCAGGGCTCGTGGAGCCGGTAACAGCCGGCGGCGTTGCCTGGTCGCGGAGGTTCCGCACCCTGAGCACGTTCGAAGGTCCACATGCGAACCGGCGGGTGGGGGCCGCCCCTGAGGTTTCAGTTTCGCGGCTCCGGGACGGGCGGCCCTGGGGAGGGGTCCCCGGAGGGGATCCCTCCATGTCCTGGGGGCCGTTGCCGACCGCCGGTCCGGTGGGTGGGGGCGCGGCAGTGGTGTGGGGCAGCCGGGCTCCGGGTCAGCGAGCAGGCCTGGGTGGGGGGTCGGGACTCATGCCCCGCTGGTGAAGGTCCGCTGTCGGCTGCACCTGCCGGCTGGGGCGGACGAGCCCGCCACCCGACCCCTATGTCCTAGTTTGGAGGGGGCTTTGGAGGGTCCTGCGGCAGGTGATGCGTCCTGGGTTCGGTTAAGTCGTTCCCACAACACATCACCGCCCCTGACCGGCCCACTCGGCGCCTCGCGTGTGGCGACGCCGGATGACCACGCCCCACGCCGGAGGCGCACCACGGCCCCCTACCGGGAGGCGGCCCGCCGTCAGCCGATCAGCAGCAGCACAATCAGCACGATCAGGCCCGCCGCCGCCGGCCCCAGCACCTCGTACGCCCACCGCACCGTCGGCTCCCCCTGCGCCGACGGCCGCGACTCCGACCCCTCCGACAACTCGCGCAGATCCGCGACCGTACGGTCCGCCTGCGCCATCCGGTCCTCGGCCGCACCGGCGCCCGCGCCCGCGGACGCGCGCCCGGACGCCCCGCCGAG
Source organism: Streptomyces sp. NPDC102274 (assembly GCF_044766385.1). Classification (NCBI taxonomy): domain Bacteria; kingdom Bacillati; phylum Actinomycetota; class Actinomycetes; order Kitasatosporales; family Streptomycetaceae; genus Streptomyces; species Streptomyces sp. NPDC102274. The sequence continues at coordinate 104,558 of NZ_JBIWLW010000023.1, forward strand.
GACACCCCGCCCCTGAACCCGGTTCGCGCGCTTGCGCTGGCGCAGCGAGACCGGGACCGCCCACAGCTGGTACTTCTTGCCGTCTTCCGTCAGCGCCTCACAGGAAAACTGGGCCCGTACGGTCGAGACCGCCGCCCACGGCAGCGTGATCGTCCGGAACGGGTTCCTGATCCGCAGCCGGTCGGCGTTCGCGTAGACCGCCGGGCGCAGGCTGAACGCGATGACGAGCGGTACGAGGAACAGCATCCCGGCGAGCGCCAGCCACGGGGTGTCGTCCGTCCCGCGGAAGAGCGCGTCACCGCCGATCCAGAGGATGATCGCGAGCAGCAGGACGCCGCCGACGATCCCGCCGGCCGACCGGAAGACACGGTCGGCGTGGGTCGGCTCGGTGGGCTGCTCGGGGCTCGTCATACGTCCGATTCTGCCGCATGGCCCGAACACACCTCCACGCCCCCGGCGGAGGACGGCGGGGAAAGGCGAACGGCGGGGACGGTCACATCTCGGGAACGGCTCCCCCTCGCACCCCCCACCCCCTGTACAGGCCGCTACGCGCGTAGATATGCTCATCTGGTGACCATGCCCACCATTACCCCCGCATTCGCTGACGTGACCGCGTCCGACAGCACACTGCGCCGCTTCCTCCACGGGCTCCCCGGCGTCGACGCCGTCGGCCTGGAGGCACGCGCCGCGTCGCTCGGTACGCGCTCGATCAAGACCACGGCCAAGGCGTACGCCATCGATCTGGCCATCTCCATGATCGACCTGACGACGCTCGAAGGCGCGGACACCCCGGGCAAGGTCCGGGCGCTCGCCGCCAAGGCCCTCCGGCCCGATCCGACCGACCGTACGACGCCCGCCACCGCCGCGGTCTGCGTCTATTCGGACATGGCGGAGACGGCGGTCGCCGCGCTGGCCGGCTCGGACGTCAAGGTCGCCTCCGTCGCCACCGCCTTCCCGGCCGGCCGCGCCTCGCTGGCCGTCAAGCTCGCGGACACCCGCGACGCCGTGGCCGCGGGCGCCGACGAGATCGACATGGTCATCGACCGCGGCGCGTTCCTCGCGGGCCACTACCTCAAGGTGTACGAGGAGATCCGCGCCGTGAAGGAGGCCGCGGGGGCCGCCCGGCTCAAGGTGATCTTCGAGACCGGCGAGTTGTCCACGTACGACAACATCCGCCGCGCCTCCTGGCTCGGCATGATCGCGGGCGCGGACTTCATCAAGACGTCGACGGGCAAGGTCGGGGTCAACGCCACCCCGGCCAACACCCTGCTGATGCTGGAGGCCGTACGCGACTTCCGCGCGCAGACCGGGGTGCAGATCGGCGTGAAGCCGGCGGGCGGCATCCGTACCAGCAAGGACGCGGTCAAGTTCCTGGTGCTGGTGAATGAGACCGTGGGCGCGGACTGGCTGGACAACCACTGGTTCCGGTTCGGCGCCTCCAGCCTGTTGAACGATCTGCTGATGCAGCGTCAGAAGCTCAGCACCGGCCGCTACTCCGGCCCCGACTACGTGACGGTGGACTGATCACCATGACATCCGCATCCGGTTCCGCATCCGCGTTCGAGTACGCTCCGGCGCCCGAGTCCCGTGCGATCGTCGACATCGCGCCCTCCTACGGGCTCTTCATCGACGGCGAGTTCGGCGAGGCGTCCGGCGGCAAGGTCTTCAAGACCGTCAGCCCCTCCACCGAGGAGGTCCTCTCCGAGGTCGCCCAGGCCGGCGCCGACGACATCGACCGCGCGGTCGGGGCCGCCCGCAAGGCCTTCGAGAAGTGGTCCGCGCTGCCCGGCGCCGAGCGGGCGAAGTATCTGTTCCGTATCGCGCGGATCATCCAGGAGCGCTCACGCGAACTGGCCGTCCTGGAGACGCTCGACAACGGCAAGCCGATCAGGGAGACCCGCGACACGGACCTCCCGCTGGTCGCCGCGCACTTCTTCTACTACGCGGGCTGGGCCGACAAGCTCGACCACGCCGGGTTCGGCCGGAGGACGACAGAAGGAGGAGGCGGGGCCGGCCCGCGCCCGCTCGGTGTCGCCGGCCAGATCATCCCGTGGAACTTCCCGCTGCTCATGCTCGCGTGGAAGATCGCCCCGGCGCTGGCGACCGGCAATACGGTCGTCCTGAAGCCCGCCGAGACGACCCCGCTCTCCGCGCTCTTCTTCGCGGACATCTGCCGTCAGGCCGGGCTGCCCAAGGGCGTGGTGAACATCGTGACCGGTGACGGCGAGACGGGCGCCGCGCTCGTCTCGCACCCGGGCATCGACAAGGTCGCCTTCACCGGCTCGACCGCCGTCGGCAAGGCCATCGCGCGCGAGATCGCCGGTACGGGGAAGCGGGCCACGCTCGAACTGGGCGGCAAGGGCGCCAACATCGTCTTCGACGACGCCCCCATCGACCAGGCCGTCGAGGGCATCGTCACCGGCATCTTCTTCAACCAGGGCCAGGTCTGCTGCGCGGGCTCGCGGCTGCTCGTGCAGGAGTCCGTCCAGGACGAGCTGCTGGACTCGCTCAAGCGCCGGCTGGCCACGCTGCGCGTCGGCGATCCGCTGGACAAGAACACCGACCTCGGCGCGATCAACTCCGCCGAGCAGCTGGCCCGCATCACGGCGCTGGCCGACGCGGGCGAGGCGGAGGGCGCCGAGCGCTGGTCGCCCGCGTGCGAACTGCCCTCCTCCGGCTACTGGTTCGCCCCCACCCTCTTCACGAACGTCACGCAGGCGCACACCATCGCCCGCGACGAGATCTTCGGCCCGGTGCTGTCCGTGCTGACGTTCCGTACGCCCGAGGAGGCCGTGGCGAAGGCCAACAACACCCAGTACGGGCTGTCGGCCGGCATCTGGACGGAGAAGGGCTCCCGCATCCTCGCGGTCGCCGGCAAGCTCCGGGCGGGTGTCGTCTGGGCCAATACCTTCAACAAGTTCGACCCGACCTCGCCGTTCGGCGGCTACAAGGAATCGGGGTACGGCCGCGAGGGCGGCCGCCACGGCCTGGAGGCGTATCTCGATGTCTGAGCACGTATCGACTAGCGGCTCCGCCGCGGGGCGTCTGAGCGTCCTCAAGACCTACAAGCTGTACGTCGGGGGCAAGTTCCCCCGCAGCGAGAGCGGCCGGGTGTACGAAGTGACGAGGGCGACATCAGCCGCCGACGCGGCGGGCGAGGGCAGCTGGCTGGCCAACGCCCCGATGGCCTCCCGCAAGGACGCGCGTGACGCGGTCGTCGCGGCGCGCAAGGCGTTCGGCGGCTGGTCGGGCGCGACCGCCTACAACCGGGGCCAGGTCCTCTACCGCGTCGCCGAGATGCTGGAGGGCCGCAGGGACCAGTTCGTACGGGAAGTAGCGGACGCCGAGGGCCTGTCCACGCCGAAGGCGGCCGCGGCCGTCGACGCGGCGATCGACCGGTGGGTCTGGTACGCGGGCTGGACCGACAAGATCGGCCAGGTGGTGGGCGGGGCGAACCCGGTGGCGGGGCCGTTCTTCAACCTCTCCACCCCCGAGCCGACCGGGGTCGTGACCGTACTGGCGCCGCGGGAGTCGTCGTTCCTCGGCCTGGTCTCGGTCATCGCGCCGGTGATCGCCACGGGCAACACCGCGGTCGTCGTCGCGAGCGACAAGTCCCCGCTCCCGGCACTCTCCCTCGGTGAGGTGCTGGCCACCTCCGACCTCCCGGGCGGCGTGGTCAACATCCTCTCCGGCAGGACCGCCGAGATCGCGGCCCCGCTCGCCGCGCACCAGGACGTCAACGGGATCGATCTGACCGGCGCGGACGAGGTCCTCGCCAAGGAGCTGGAGATCGCGGCGGCGGACAATCTGAAGCGCGTGCTGCGCCCGGAGAGCGCGGAGCGTACGGACTGGTCGGCGGATCCCGGCACCCGCCGGCTGACGGCCTTCCTGGAGACGAAGACGGTCTGGCACCCGACGGGCAGCCTGGGCGCGTCGGGCTCGGCGTACTAACCCTCACACGGAGCCCCGTTTTCCCTGGTTCGGGGGAAAACGGGGCTTTTTCAGTGCACAGTACTTGGAGAACCGTACGCTTCTGTACATGACTGACACCTACGGCATGACTGAGGCCCGAGCCAACTTCGGCACTCTGGTCCGCCGGACAGCCCATTCGCGTGAACGGATCGCCATTACGGACCACGGGCATGTCGCGGCCATCCTGATCAACCCGCAGGAGCTGGCGGATCTGGAGGACGCACTCGCGGTCGCCCAGTACCGGGCCGAAAAGGCCAACGGAACGCTGAGCACCGTCCCCCACGGAGAAGTCAAGCGCATGCTCGGCCTGGAGTCCGGGGCATGACATACGAGATCCACTGGTGGGATTCGGCGCTGAAGGCAGCCGACCGCTTCATGGCGGACGATCCGGTCGGCCTCTTACAGGTCTTCGCCTCCTTGGACCTGCTGGCCCAAGAGCCTCGTCCCGACGGGTCCTTCGCCTACGGTTCTCCGGACATCCGCCGCGTTCAAATCGGCATGTATCGCATGATCTACGAGATCGACGATGCCGTGATCACCATCACGGTCATGCACGTGGGCCGCGCCGCCTGACATGGACACCGATCACCCCGTCAACAGGCCCACCGCCGAGCCCAACGCCGTACCGAGCACCGGCAGATCCTTGAGCGCCGCGCCCTCTGTGAGCGGGGCGGTCAGGGATGCCGTGGACACCGGTTTGAAGTCGGCGACCTGCGTGCCCACCGCGTTGTCCAGGGGATCGACGCCCGTCTTGGCCAGCGGGTTGAGCTTCAGGTCCGTGAGGGGGCCCAGCGCGTACCCGACAGAGCCGACCAGGGCCTGGCCCGCCACGTGACCGGAGCCTACGACCGAACTGTCGGCGCCCGTCGCGGGCGTGGGGGCGGCGGGCCCCGCCGCCTGGGCCGCCGTACCGCCGAGACCGAGGGCCACAGTCGCCGCGGTGACGGTCAGACCGGCGCGGAGCAGAGTGCGCCGGGGAGAGGAGGAAGCTGCGTGACATGCCATGGGTTTTCCTGCCTGGCCGGATGGATGAGTAATCGGACTGACACGCAGAGTAGTTGAGGCAGGAGCGTCGACAGCAACAAACCCGCCAAACCTGCCGAACCGGCCGGCCGAACCCGCCCGATCGGTCCCCGAGGGGTCACTGAGCAGGTACATGCCTCACACTGGTGACCCGTGAACTCCGCAACCCTTCCGACCCGAGTCGTGCTGCTCACGGGGCCCTCCGGCTCCGGAAAGTCATCCCTCGCCGCCCGGACCGGCCTGCCCGTGCTGCGCCTGGACGACTTCTACAAAGAGGGCCACGACCCCACGCTGCCGCTGGTCGACGGCAGTTCGGACATCGACTGGGACTCGGTGCGGTCCTGGGACGCGGACGCCGCCGTCGCGGCGGTCGAGGAGCTGTGCCGTACAGGACGTACGACCGTTCCCGTCTACTCGATCGCGACCAGCTCGCGCGTCGACACCGAGCCCCTCGACGTCCGGCGCACGCCACTGTTCCTCGCGGAGGGCATCTTCGCCGCCGATATCGTCGCGCGCTGTCAGGAGCTGGGCGTGCTGGCGGACGCGCTCTGTCTGCGTGGCCGTCCGTCGACCACGTTCCGGCGCCGGCTGGTGCGGGATCTGCGCGAAGGGCGGAAGTCGGTGGCGTTCCTGCTGCGGCGCGGCTGGCGGCTGATGCGGGCGGAGCGCGCGATCGTGGGGCGGCAGACGGCCCTGGGCGCGTACCCGTGCGCGAAGGCGGAGGCGCTGGGCCGGATCGCGGCAGCGGCGGCCGGGCGATGTGTCAGGCCGCGGACCGGGAAAGCGGCCCGGCCGACCACCCGAACGAAGGGCACCGCGCGCACGACGGGCTCCGCGCGCACCACGAGCGCCACCAGCACCACGAGCGCCGAATCGTCCCCGACGTCGACCAGCCACACGTAAGACGCCGCGCACGCGCGGAAGCGGGACCGCACGAGCCCCCCAGGCTCGTGCGATCCCGCTTCCTGCTCTGTACTCCCCCGTGATCCTTCTGGTCCCCCGAGGACCCCCGGTCCCCGGTTCCCCCGTTTTCACGTGCTCCCGTCGCCTCCCCCGAGACGACGGGTCCTGCTTCCCCCGTGCTTCCCCCCACAGCCTTCAGGCGACGAGTTCGCCGAAGGACTCCTCCTCGTCACGGCCGAAGCTGAGGACCTCGTCCTCGCGCAGCCGGCGCAGCGACCGCCAGATGCTCGACTTCACCGTGCCGACACTGATGTCGAGTATGTCCGCGATCTCCGGGTCGGTGCGGCCCTCGTAGTAGCGCAGTACGAGCATCGTGCGCTGGAGTTCCGGCAGGCGGGAGAGCGCCTGCCAGAGCACCGCGCGCAGTTCCGTACCGCGCATCGCGTCGGAGTCGCCCGCCGTCTCCGGCAGTTCCTCCGTCGGGTACTCATTGAGCTTGCGCCTGCGCCAGGCGCTGATGTGCAGATTGGTCATGGTGCGGCGCAGATAGCCGCCGACCGCGGCCTTGTCGCTGATCCTGTCCCACGCCCGGTAGGTCGAGAAGAGGGCGCTCTGCAGCAGATCCTCGGCCTCGAACCGGTCGCCGGTCAGGTGGTAGGCCGTCGCGTACAGGGAGGCGCGGCGCTCCTGGACGTACGCGGTGAACGCCGCTTCGGCGTCCGCCCGCTCCGTCAGGACCGTCCGTTCCCCCGTGCCCTCCCCGTACGCGGCCGCCTTGTTTCCCCCGTTGCCCGCCCGGTCCGTGCGCTCCGCGTCAACCACCGTCATGTACGACGGCTTGTGCTGACGCCCGGCGCCGCGAACGCACCCCCGCCCGTTCACGCCGCCGGACTTCTCGCTGCTCCGCGTGACGTCATGAAGACGCGTGACCACTGCGCTTGAGGTCGTGCCGTGCAGTGCGTTCATCCCGCGCCCCCCGTCGGTGGAGTCTGCTTCGTTCCGTGTGCCAATGAGCCTGCCGGGGCAGTTTCATGGCGCTGTCCGCCGTCTGTCACAGCCCTGTCACAGGGGACTTCGTGGCTTGTGAAACCTGTGGGGATGAGGTGGGAGCGCTCCAACGGTCGAACTCCGGTCCCCCCATGGGACAGAATGACCTCCGTGCCTTTCCTGTTGCTGATCGAGGACGACGACGCCATCCGCACGGCCCTCGAACTCTCGCTGTCACGCCAGGGCCACCGTGTGGCCACCGCGGCGACAGGCGAGGACGGCCTGAAACTGCTGCGCGAGCAGCGGCCGGATCTGATCGTGCTGGACGTGATGCTGCCCGGGATCGACGGTTTCGAGGTGTGCCGGCGCATCAGGCGCACCGACCAGCTGCCGATCATCCTGCTGACCGCGCGCAGCGATGACATCGATGTGGTGGTCGGTCTGGAGTCCGGGGCCGACGACTATGTGGTGAAGCCTGTCCAGGGACGGGTGCTCGACGCCCGGATCCGTGCGGTGCTGCGGCGCGGCGAGCGTGAGTCCACGGACTCCGCGACGTTCGGCAGCCTGGTGATCGACCGTTCCGCGATGACGGTCACCAAGAACGGGGAGGACCTCCAGCTCACGCCGACCGAGCTGCGGCTGCTGCTCGAGCTGAGCCGCAGGCCCGGCCAGGCGCTGTCCCGGCAGCAGCTGCTGCGGCTGGTGTGGGAGCACGACTACCTCGGTGACTCACGGCTGGTGGACGCGTGTGTGCAGCGGCTGCGCGCGAAGGTGGAGGACGTGCCGTCCTCGCCGACCCTGATCCGTACGGTGCGCGGCGTGGGATACCGGCTGGACGCGCCTTCGTGAGTGACGTACCCAGGGAGAACGGCGCGCACGACGCGTACGGCGCGTACGGCGCGCATCTCGATGAGGGCATCGACCCGTACCGGAACCCGCGCCGCGGCGCGGGCGGCGGGGCGCGGGCGGGCGCGGCGAAGAGGGCGGTTCTCGCGGGGCTCCGCTGGACCAGTCTGCGGCTGCGGCTCGTGGTCGTCTTCGCGGCCGTCGCGCTGACCGCCGCCGTCTCCGCCTCGGGCATCGCGTACTGGCTCAACCGTGAGGCCGTGCTCACCCGGACCCAGGACTCGGCCCTGGAGGACTTCCAGCGGGAGATGCAGAACCGCGCCGCGGAGCTGCCCCTGCGGCCGAGCCAGGCGGAGTTGCAGAGCACGGCCGACCTGATGGCGGGCGAAAGCCCCGGTTACAGCGTGCTGCTGATAGGCACGCGCGACGGGGGAAAGCCGATCGTGGGGGTCTCCGATCCGGACACCTTCACCATGGGCGACGTACCGAAGTCCCTCCAGGACGCGGTGAACGACAAGCAGAAGGTCACGTCCGGGAACAAGTACCCGTACCACGTCTTCTGGCAGCGCGTGGAGCGCGGCGGCACCCCCTATCTGGTCGGCGGTACGCGCATCATCGGAGGCGGGCCGACCGGGTATCTGTTCAAGTCGCTCGACCAGGAACGCACCGATCTCAACTCGCTCGCCTGGTCGCTGGGGATCGCCACGGCGCTCGCGCTCGTCGGCTCGGCCCTGCTGGCGCACGCCGCGGCGACGACCGTGCTCAAGCCCGTGCAGCGGCTGGGCGAGGCGGCGCGGCAGCTCGGCGAGGGCAGGTTCGGCACCCGGCTGCGGGTGTCGGGCGGGGATGAACTGGCCGATCTCTCCCGTACGTTCAACAAGGCGGCGGAGTCGCTCCAGAAGAAGGTCGCGGACATGAGCGCGCGGGAGGAGTCCAGCCGCCGTTTCGTCGCCGACATGTCACATGAGCTGCGCACCCCGCTGACCGCGCTGACCGCGGTGACAGAGGTCCTGGAGGAGGAGGCCGAGGGCCTCGATCCAATGATCGCGCCCGCCGTGACGCTGGTGGTGAGCGAGACCCGCCGGCTCAATGTGCTGGTGGAGAATCTGATGGAGGTCACCCGCTTCGACGCGGGCACGGCCCGGCTCGTCCTGGACGATGTCGATGTCGTCGACCAGGTCACGGCCTGTATCGACGCACGGGCCTGGCTGGACGCGGTGGATCTGGACGCCGAGCGCGGCATCATGGCGCGGCTCGATCCGCGCCGACTCGATGTGATCATGGCGAATCTGATCGGCAACGCGCTCAAGCACGGTGGCTCGCCGGTCCGGGTGGCGGTGCGCACGGAGGACGACTGGCTGGTCATCGAGGTACGGGACCACGGCCCCGGTATCCCCGAGGACGTCCTGCCGCATGTCTTCGACCGCTTCTACAAGGCGAGCGCCTCCCGGCCGCGCTCCGAGGGCAGCGGGCTCGGGCTGTCGATCGCACAGGAGAACGCGCATATCCACGGCGGTGACATCACCGCGGCCAATGTGCCCGACGGCGGCGCGATGTTCGTACTGCGGCTCCCCCGGGACGGCGCGGAGGCCGCGGAGCGTGACCGCGATCAGGATCCGGGAGAGGAAGGCGACGCCCGGTGACGCGCTGGAACGGGACAACGGGGAACGGCACAACGGGGAACGGGACAGCGGGGAGCGGCACGAGCCGTACGCGACGGACCGGCGTGGCCGCCTTCGGGCGGCTCGCGGGTGTGGTCGCGCTCACCGCGCTCGCCGCGGGGTGCGGCATCAGGACCACCTCGGTACCGGTGGACGCCGGACCCGCGCCCTCCCGGAAGCCGTGCGAGATCTCCGGGAAGGACGTCATCACCCAGGCGCGGCCCGGCCTTCCCGTGCGGATCTATCTTGCCTGCTCCTCCGGGCTCGCGTCGGTGGAGCGTGCCGCGCGGATCCAGCAGGGCAAGGGCTCCGACGACCGGGTGCGGATCGCGCAGGGTCTGCTCGACGAGCTGCAGGCCCAGCTGTCCGCCGATGAGCGGGAGGCGGGGTTCAGCACGGCCGTACGGGGGCCGCTGGTCATCTCGTCCTCGCGGGCCGACGACCCCGCCGGGACGCTGCGGCTCAGCCATCAGCCGGAGGATCTGCCCGCGACGGCGCTGTCGCAGATCGTCTGTACCTTCGCGGAGAGCGAGGCGACGAACGGGCGGGTCGTGCTGGGCGGGCCCGGTGACTATCCGCCGCGCGCCTACATCTGCACCGGGGCGACGAAGACCGAGCCGGACATGCCGGCACCGACGGTCGGCCCGGTCCCGACGACGTCCGTCTCGCCGTCCGGTCGGTAGCCTCCCCGCCGTACGGTCCATGGCCTCCCCCGGCCCCGGATCCATAGCGTCCCCCGGCCCCGGACACGCCCCGACCGGGGCCGGACGGGTGATACCCGTCTCATGAACCCCTTCTTCCGCGACCGGCGGAACCGATCCCGCCGGCCGCCGCGTCTTGGGATGCGTGCGTCAAGGTCCGGGCGGCAGTGCCGTCATCCGCTTCCGTATGGCGGGGTTCGTTCTCCTTCTGCTGCATCTGATGCTGGTGGGATGGCTGACGCTCCGCCCGTTGGACGTCATCTGGGTGAACGCGGCCAATCTGACGCCCTTCGCGGGTATCAAGGCCGATCTGGCGCTGGGGCCCTTCCAGGCCGCCCGGCGCATCGGCGAGGGACTTCTGCTGCTGGCCCCGCTCGGTGTACTGCTCCCGATGGTCGACGGCCGGCTCTTCGTCTCCGGGTGGGCCTCGATGGCCCGTACGGTCACGGCGGGCGCGATGATCTCGCTCGGGATCGAGCTGCTCCAGACCGGGGTGCCGGGCCGGGTGGTCGATGTGGACTCGCTGCTGCTCAATACGGCCGGGGTGGCCCTGGCGCATCTGGCGGTGGTTCCGGCCGGCCGGGCCCGGCTGCGCCGCGCGCGTCGCTCCCGTACGGTCCCCCGCCGCCTCCGCCGCGGGTCGCACCCGGGCAGCCGTGAGAATGAGTCGGACGCCGTCGCCAGGGATGAGGCACTTCAGGGAACGACCCCGACGATTCCCAGGGTCGGCATCGCTCCGTAGAGCGACGCTCTGCCCCACGCTCCCGGCGCACCATGGAGACATCGGGGAGCACGACGAGAGGCTCCCCGGACGGTCTCGCGAAGGAGCCCATCATGGCCGGTTTGGTCCGCCCTCGACACGGACGGATGCTCGGTGGAGTGTGCGCGGCGCTGGCCGAGCGCTTCGGTACGTCCACCAACACGATGCGGGTGGTCTTCCTCGTCTCGTGTCTGCTGCCTGGCCCGCAGTTCCTGCTCTATCTGGCGCTGTGGCTGCTGCTGCCGGGCGAGAAGACCGCCACGGCCGCCTGGTAGCGGACGGGCACCGGTACACGGAACAGTCGGGCACCTGCACACAGAACAGTGGGGCGTACATCCGGATCCGGGTGTACGCCCCACCGCTGTGTGCGCCCGTGCTCAGCCGCCGAGCTCAGCCGCCGAGCGGGATCCCGTTGACCGGCAGTCCCTTGCCCAGGCCGTTCACCGGCAGCCCGCCCACCAGCTGCTGGACGGGGTTGGCCGTCTTGACGGCGTCGACCGCGTACGGCGTGGTCTGCTGGACGGCGCCAAGCGCCAGCCCGGTCGCCGCCAGCACATCGGGAAGGGGCGCGGGGAGCTGGCCGGTGAGGTCCCCCACCGGCAGCGTCTTGGTGACGAGGTCCGGCGCGGCACCGGCAACGGGGGCGGCGGGCGCGGCGGCGGCGCTGCCCGCGGCGGCCGCGGCGAAGGCGGCACCGAGGGCGACAGTGCCGAGGGTCTTGATGGCGGACTGCTTCATCTGGGATTTCGTCCTTGCGGAAGGTGTGGGGAAGGAAAGGGGAAGAGAAAGGCAAAAATCGGGGGGCATGCGAACGGCTTTCCAAACTAGCCAGCCGCGCGCACGGCCCGCAAACACCCGAGAGCGGCCGGGATTCCGTGTTCCCGGCCGCTTCCCCATCCTGGCGATCACCGCACCGCCAGCAAGAACTAGCTGGTCACAGCAGTCTGCCTGAACAGCCATTCGGATTTTAGCTCGGCATATCCCGGCTTGATCACCTCATTGATCATGGCCAGTCGTTCATCGAAAGGAATGAATGCTGATTTCATCGCATTGACCGTGAACCACTGCATGTCGTCGAGTGTGTAATCGAAGGCGTCGATCAGCAGCTCGAATTCCCGGCTCATGCTCGTGCCGCTCATCAGCCGGTTGTCGGTGTTCACGGTCGCCCTGAAGTGCAGCTTGCGGAGCAGCCCGAGGGGGTGCTCCGCGATCGAGGCGGCGGCGCCCGTCTGGAGGTTGGAACTGGGGCACAGCTCCAGCGGGACGCGCTTGTCGCGTACGTACGCGGCGAGCCGGCCCAGCTTCACCGAGCCGTCCTCGGCGACCTCGATGTCGTCGATGATGCGCACGCCGTGGCCGAGCCGGTCGGCGCCGCACCACTGGAGCGCCTGCCAGATCGAGGGCAGCCCGAAGGCCTCGCCCGCGTGGATGGTGAAGTGGTTGTTCTCACGCTTCAGATACTCGAAGGCGTCGAGGTGGCGGGTGGGCGGGAAGCCCGCCTCGGCACCCGCGATGTCGAAGCCGACAACACCGCCGCCCTCGGAGTCGCGGTACCGGTTGGCGAGTTCGGCGATCTCCAGGGCGCGGGCCGCGTGCCGCATGGCGGTGAGCAGAGCGCCGACACGGATGCGGTGGCCGTCGGCCTGCGCGCGCCGCTCGCCTTCCCTGAAGCCGTCGTTGACGGCCTCCACGACCTCTTCGAGGGTGAGTCCGCGCTCCAGGTGCTGCTCGGGCGCGTACCGCACCTCGGCGTAGACGACACCGTCCTGAGCCAGGTCCTCCGCACACTCCGCGGCGACCCGGAAGAGCGCGTCACGGGTCTGCATGACGGCGCAGGTGTGGGCGAAGGTCTCCAGATAGCGTTCCAGCGAGCCGGAGTCGGCGGCCTCACGGAACCAGAGACCGAGTTTGTCGGACTCGTGTTCGGGCAGGCTCTCGTAGCCGATCTCTTGGGCGAGATCGATGATCGTGCCGGGGCGGAGTCCGCCGTCCAGGTGGTCGTGGAGGAGGGCCTTGGGGGCGCGGCGGATCTGGTCCGTGCTGGGCGGACGGTAGGTCTGGCTCGTCATCTCCGCACTCTAACGCCTACGCGCGTAGAGCGTAGGGGGTCGATATGTAACAGTGACCGGGCGGACGGGTGGAGTACACCTCTCCTTCTGAGACTGTTCTGCTATGGGACAGCACGCAGTTCCCGGGCCGGGGGGACGTACGGCAGGCCGGGACGGTTCGGCACGCGCGCGTCGCGCGGAGCCACGGGCACGGTTGGGTCGGGCGTTCGGCGCTTCTGTCGCGCGGGCCGCGGTGGGGGGCGTGATCCTGGTGCTTCCCGAGGGCGAGCCCTTCTCGGACAGGCGCCCCTCCCCCGTCGCGTACGCGCGCATGCTGCCCCTGCTCCGCCACCTCGCCAGGGCGGGGGCCGCCGAGGGGCTGGTCGCCCATGTGGTGCACTACGGCGCACGCGGCTGGAACGGCGCGCAGGCGCGGCTGGCGGCGGACGCCGAATGGGCGGCGGACGAGGTCATACGACGCTACGGCGATGTGCCGGTGTGTCTCGCTGGGCACGGGATGGGCGGCCGGGCCGCGCTGCACGCGGCGGGCCACCGCGCCGTCAACTCCGTCCTGGCGATGGCCCCTTGGCTGCCGGAGGACGACCGGGCCGTCGAACCGGAGCCGGTACGGCAGCTGACGGACCGTCACGTACTCATCATGCACGGCACCACCGACGCGCGCACCGACCCCGAGCTCTCCTACCGGCTGGCCGAGCGCGCCAAGAAGATCAACCGGGACACCTGCCGCTTCGAGGTCCACTCCGACGGGCACGCGCTGCGCCAGCACCACCAGGAAGTCCTGGCGCTGGCCGCGGACTTCGTGCTGGGGGCGCTGCTGCCCCGTACGTACTCCCGGCCGGTCGCCGACGCGCTGGCGGCGCCACCGCCGCTGGGACTGCGGATGCCGCTGGCGGCCGGGTTCGGGCGGTCGCTGCGGCCGTGAGCCGGGCCTTCCGGGCCTTTCGACTGCCCACTCCCCTCGGTCCGGGTCCGGCGATCCCCACTCCCCGTCAGTCCGGACTCCCCGTCAGTCCGGGAGCAGTTGGCCGCGGCGGGAGAGCAGGAAGCGTTTGAAGGCCGCCACGGGCGGGGTGTCCGGGTGGCCGTCGAGCCAGGCGACACCGATCTCGCGGGCCGCGCGGGGCGCCGTGACGGTCAGCTCGGCCACCCCGGGACGGGCCACGGCGGGCGGCGGCAGCAGGGCGACGCCCAGGCCCGCCGCCACCAGACCGCGCAGTGTCTCGGCCTCCTCGCCCTCGAACGCGACGCGCGGCCGGAAGCCCGCCTCGGCGCACAGGTCGTCGGTGATCCGGCGCAGCCCGTAACCCGGTTCGAGGGTGACGAACGTTTCGTCGGCGGCTTCGGCGAGGCGCACGCGGCGGCGTCCAGCCAGCCGGTGGTCGTCGGGGACGACCAGCCGCAGCCGCTGTTCGTCCAGTCTGCGGGCGACCAGATCGGGGGCGTCCGGTACGGGTGAGGTGAGGCAGAGGTCCAGCTCGCCCGCGCGCAGCCGCTCCAGCATCGCCTCGCCGTAGTTCTGGACGAGCTGGAACCGGACCCGCGGATGGTCGGCGCGGAAGGCCCTGATCAGTCCGGGCACGGTCTCCCAGCCCATGGTGTGCAGAAAGCCGAAGGCGACCTTGCCGGACGCCGGGTCGGCGTCGGCGCGTACGGACTCGGCGGCCCGCTCGACCTCCGCGAGGGCCCGTTCGACGGAGGTGAGGAACGTACGGCCCGCGGGGGTGAGGGAGACCGTACGGCCCTTTCGGGCGAACAGGGCGACGCCCAGGTCCCGTTCGAGCCTGACCATCGCCCGGGAGAGCGTGGACTGCGGGACGGCCATGTCCTGGGCCGCGCGGGTCACATGCTCGTGGCGGGCCACTCCCGCGAAGTGGGCGAGCCGTGGCGCGAGGACCGCGGACCAGGACTCGGGGTCCAGTCCGGCCACGGGTGCCGTGCGATCCATGGGACCGATGTGATCCATGTCGTGTTCGTAACTGTTCCGTGACAGCCGCCGCTGTGAGCTGGGTTCATGCACCATGGGAACGATTATCGCCATTCCATGCATTGGACGCATGAAGGTGCGGCTGCCTACCTTCGAAACATGCCTTCTGTCAGTACCGAGGCACCCGTCACCCCGGGTGCCTCCGCCGTGCCGTCCGCCACCACCACCACCGATTCGCCGCTCTCCCCCGGCCGCCCCGGCTACCGCCGGATGAGCTTCGCGCTCTTCGCCGCCGGGGTGGCGACCTTCGCCCTCCTCTACTCCACGCAGGCCCTGCTGCCCGCCATCTCCGCCGGTCTCGGTGTGACGGCGAGCCAGGCCAGTTGGACGGTCTCGGCCGCGACGGGCGCGCTGGCGCTGTTCGTACTGCCCCTGAGCGCGCTGTCCGAGCGGTTCGGCCGGCGCACGCTGATGACCGTGTCGCTGGTGGTCGCGGTGGTCGTGGGGCTGCTGGTTCCGTTCGCGCCGAACGTGGAGTGGCTGGTGGCGCTGCGCGCCGTACAGGGCGCGGCGCTGGCCGGTCTGCCCGCCTCGGCGATGGCGTACCTGGCGGAGGAGGTACGGCCCAAGGCGCTGGTCGCCGCGATCGGGCTGTTCGTCGCGGGCAACAGCGTCGGCGGGATGAGCGGCCGTATCCTCACCGGCTGGGTCGCCCAGCTGTGGGGCTGGCGGGCGGCGCTCGGCGCGGTCGGGCTGCTCGCGGTGGTGTGCGCGGTGGTGTTCCGCGCCCTGCTCCCGAGGGCGCGGAACTTCACGTCGCGGTCGCTGAGTCCGCGCGCGCTGGCGAAGACCGTCGGCGGGCATCTGGCCGATCCGCTGCTGCGCCGGCTGTACGCGATAGGCGCGCTCTTCATGACGGTGTTCGGCGCGGTCTACACCGTGATCGGCTACCGGCTGGTGGAGGCGCCGTTCCATCTCCCGCAGGGCGTCATCGGCTCGATCTTCCTGGTCTATCTGGTCGGTACGGTCTCCTCGGCCGCGGCCGGCCGGCTGGTCGAGCGGCTGGGGCGGCGCGGCGCGCTGTATCTGGCGGTGGGCACGACGGCGGCGGGTCTGCTGCTGTCGCTGGCGGACTCGCTGGCGGCGGTGCTGCTCGGACTGGTGCTGATCACGGCGGGCTTCTTCGCGGGCCACGCGGTCGCCTCGTCGTCGGTGAGCCGTACGGCGAAAACGGGCCGCGCGCAGGCGTCGGCGCTCTACCAGTCGGCGTACTACCTGGGCAGCAGCGCGGGCGGCACGCTGGGCGCGATCGCGTTCTACGCGGGCGGCTGGGCGGCGACGGTCGCGCTGGGTCTGCTCGCGGTCCTCGGTGTCGTCTCCATCACGCTGTACGGATCGCACGCGGCGCGCGCGGAGCGGCGGCGGGCGCTCGCGGGACGGTCGCCGCGAAGCACTGCTCGCGGCTGAAGAACGGCGACGATGTCTGCGTTTACGGCCGTAAGCCGGGAACCGGAGCGGATTGTCAGTGGGCTGCGGTAGCTTCCGTGAGACCGGTCTCACAGACTGGTCTCAAGGGGGCGACTGGGGTGACGCGATGAGTGATCTTGCAGCAACACAGGACCTGGATACCCGGCTGGAGAAGCACCGCACGGAGCTGACCGGCTACTGCTACCGGATGCTGGGGTCGGCCTTCGAGGCCGAGGACGCCGTACAGGACACGATGGTGCGCGCGTGGAAGAGCTTCGAGAAGTTCGAGGGCCGCTCCTCGCTGCGGTCGTGGCTCTACCGCATCGCGACGAACGTATGCCTGGACATGCTCAACGCGGGCAACCGCCGGGCCCGGCCGATGGATCTGTCGGGCCCGACGCCGGTGGCCCAGGCCCAGCTCACCTCGCTGCCGGAGAATGTCTGGCTGGAGCCGGTGCCGGACGGCCGGGTGCTGCCCTCGGTGGCCGACCCTGCCGAGACCGCGGTGTCGCGGGAGACGATCCGGCTGGCGTTCGTCGCGGCGCTTCAGCATCTGCCGCCGAAGCAGCGGGCCGTGCTGATCCTGCGCGAGGTGCTGGCGTGGAAGGCGAGCGAGGTCGCCGAACTGCTGGATACGACCGTCGCCTCCGTCAACAGCGCGCTCCAGCGGGCGCGCGCGACGATCGCCGAGTCGGAGCCGGCCGCGACCGATGCGGCGGATCCGCTCGACGAGGAGCAGAAAGAGCTGCTTGAGCGGTATGTGGCGGCCTTCGAGGGCTACGACATGAAGGCGCTGACCGCGCTGCTCCATGACGACGCGAAGTTCACCATGCCGCCGTACGACCTGTGGCTCCAGGGCCACGACGACATCACCGGCTTCATGCTCACCATCGGCGCGGGCTGCCGTGGCTCGCGGCTCCTGCCGACGGTGGCCAACGGCACCCCGGCCTTCGCGCACTACAAGCCGGCGGAGTCGGGCGACGGCTTCACCCCGTGGGCGCTTCAGGTCATCGAGATCGAGGACGGCAAGATCGTCACGATGCACTGCTTCCTGGACACGGAGCGGTGGTTCCCGCTGTTCGATCTGTCGGCGCGGCTGGAGAAGGCGTAGGACCGATGTGCCGGTCGGTCCACGTCCGTGCTTCGGGGGCCCGCCCTCCGACGCGGGGAAACCGCGTCGGAGGGCCGGAAGGCCGGCAGTGCGCCCGGGGGGCACCGGCAGTGCACCCCGGGGCGCCGGCCCCGGGCGTCAACCTCGGGCGCCCTGTTCCTTGTTCTCGCGTGCGTCGGCGTTCTCGCGTGCGTCGGCCCACCAGCCGTTCTGGCAGATCCGGCCCTGGGGGTCGGTGGCTCCCTCGGCGTAGTCCCCGAATCCGTTGATCTCGCCGTTCGGACCCTGGCCCCAGCCGGTGTAGTAGTAACGACATTTCTGCGCCGCCGCGTTGGGCGCGGCCTGCGCCACGGGGACGACGGTCAGGGCGGCACCGACCGCGCAGACGACGACCAGCGCGGCACGCGTGAACTCTCGCATGTCGAGCACCTTTCCTTCATGGGGCACGTGACCCGCGCCCCGGGATGAGCACCTTCCCGGCGCCGGGCGTCTCTCCACAGCCCACCCCGCGAACCACCTGATCGTCGGGTCCGCTGCCCACCTAGGTCCACTGCCGCCTTAGGTCCTGTCCGGCCGGACAGGTCTAGGTGTTCTGTCCATGGACAGAACACCTAGACCGCCATGTTGCCCAGACCGACGAGATCCAGCAGCAGCCGCAACTCCCGGTCGGCGCCCCGCAAGCGGAGCCGGCAGCCCAGTCTGCGGGCGTCGAGCTGGAGCCTGGCGAGCACCTCGACCGCCGCCAGGTTCGGCCGGACGAGACCGTCGACCTCACAGATCACCTCTCCCGCGCCCAAGTAGTCCGGCCGCGCGGCGAGTTCCCCGCGCAGCCGCTCGTACAGCTCCTCACAGAACCGGGGCACCTCGGCCGGCGTGAGGTGGCCGGCGATGACGAGAACGATCGGTTTCGTGGCATCCACACGGGGGAGACCGGTCCGGCGGCCGGAACTCATCGCAGCGCTCCGGGCACACCCCGTACGCTGCCGGACATGACCCATGATCCTTTCGAATTGGTGATCTTCGACTGCGACGGCGTGCTGGTGGACAGCGAGCGGATATCCATACGGATCGACGCCCAGGTCTTCGCCGCGCTGGGCTGTCACTTCACGGAGGAGGAGATCATCGCGACGTTCGTCGGCTCCTCCGGAGAGGTCTTCGACGCGGCCGTCGAGGCCCGGCTAGGACGCCCGCTGGAGCCGGGGTGGCACCGCGCGTACGAGCATCTCTACCAGGAGGCGTTCGACGCCGAGTTGACGGCGGTCGACGGGATCACCGAGGCGCTGGAGGCCCTGGACATCCCCTTCTGTCTCGCCTCGAACGGCGGTCACGACGGCATCCGGCGCAATCTGACGATCACCGGTCTGTACGACCACTTCGAGGGCCGTATCTTCAGCGCCGCCGACGTCGCCCGCGGCAAACCCGCCCCGGACCTCTTCCTGCACGCGGCCCGCACCCTGGGCGTGGACCCGGCGCGCTGTGCGGTGGTGGAGGACAGCCCGTACGGCGTCGAGGCGGCCCGAGCCGCCGGAATGCGCGCCTTCGGCTACGCGGGCGGCCTGACGGCCCCGCACCGGCTGACCGGCCCCGGCGCGGTCGTCTTCGACGACATGCGGGATCTGGCGGGGCTGCTGGCGGGGCGGGCGGTCAGCTGACGGGGAACTCCGCGGTGTCGATGGTCAGGTCGAACGGGGGCGGCAGCGTCACTTTGCCGCCGTATTCGACCGACTGGAGGACTCGGAACGTCCCGCCCTCGGGCTCACCGTAGAGCGTCGCCGTGGGCCGACCCGAATGCCAGGCGTCGAGCAGCAGATAGAGCGGAACGCCGGCCTGGGCGTAACCGTGAGCCTTGGCGATGCGGTCGTGGTTGGCGTTGCCACGCGAGGTGATTTCGACGACCAGCTTCGCCTCGCTCGCGGGGAACAGATCACCGGGCGCGGGCCTGTCCTCCTCCGCCGCCACCATCAGGTCGGGGATGTACAGCCCCTTACGGCCTGGTACAGCCGCCTCTTGCGTCTGGAAGATGTGCCACTCCTCCGGGATCACAGCGAACAGGCGGCGCTGAATGATGGAAGCGGTGGAATTGTGGTCCCAGGACGGCGACGGTGACACGGTGATGATCCCCTCGATGATCTCCACCTTGCGGCCCTCGGGTGCGTCCATCCCCTTCCAGGTGTGAACGAGGTCGTCCCAGCCCTGCTCGCGCTCGTGGTCGACGGTGAGTGCGCTCATGGCGGTCTCCTTTGCTGTGTCACCGATCCCAGCATGCCGAACGGGACCGATGACCGTCCACCGATCCCGTTCACCCGTACGAGGCGCGTACATCAGCGGCCTCCGGCCGCGGGCGCAGGTCAGGCGATACGTTCCCGCACCACCGGCGGCGCCGTGAACGCCGTGTCGGACGCCTCGATGTCGTACGCGCCCGCCAGCGCGCCCAGCGCGTAGTCGAACTTCTCAGGGGTGTCCGTGTGCAGCGTCAGCAGCGGTCGGCCCGCCGTGACCAGGTCGCCCGGCTTGGCGTGGAGCTCCACGCCCGCACCCGCCTGCACCGGGTCCTCCTTACGGGCGCGGCCCGCGCCCAGGCGCCAGGCGGCGACGCCCACCCCGTACGCGTCCAGGCGGGTCAGAACACCGGTGGCGGGGGCCACCACCACGTGGGTCTCGCGGGCGACCGGGAGCGCCGCGTCCGGGTCGCCGCCCTGCGCGGCGACCATGCGGCGCCAGACGTCCATCGCCGAGCCGTCGGCCAGCGCCTTCGCCGGGTCCGTGTCCCGCAGGCCCGCCGCGTCGAGCATCTCGCGCGCCAGGGCGAGGGTCAGTTCGACGACATCGGCCGGGCCGCCGCCCGCCAGGACCTCGACGGATTCGCGCACCTCCAGGGCGTTGCCCGCGGTGAGGCCGAGCGGGGTGTCCATGTCGGTGAGCAGGGCGACGGTCCGTACGCCGTGGTCGGTGCCCAGGCCCACCATGGTGGAGGCGAGTTCGCGGGCGTCCTCGATCGTCTTCATGAAGGCGCCGGAGCCGACCTTGACGTCCAGGACCAGCGAGCCGGTGCCCTCGGCGATCTTCTTGGACATGATCGAGGAGGCGATCAGCGGGATGGCCTCGACGGTGCCGGTGACATCGCGCAGCGCGTACAGCTTCTTGTCGGCGGGGGCCAGGCCGTCGCCCGCCGCGCAGATGACCGCGCCGGTGGTCTCCAGGACGTTCAGCATCTCGGCGTTGGAGAGCAGCGCCCGCCAGCCGGGGATGGACTCCAGCTTGTCGAGTGTGCCGCCGGTGTGCCCGAGGCCCCGGCCGCTGAGCTGCGGTACGGCGGCGCCGCACGCGGCGACCAGCGGGGCCAGCGGCAGAGTGATCTTGTCGCCCACACCGCCCGTGGAGTGCTTGTCGGCCGTGGGGCGGGAGAGCGCGGAGAAGTCCATGCGCTCGCCGGAGGCGATCATGGCCGCGGTCCAGCGCGCGATCTCCGTACGGTTCATGCCGTTGAGCAGGATCGCCATCGCCAGCGCCGACATCTGCTCGTCGGCGACCTCGCCCCGCGTATAGGCGTCGATCACCCAGTCGATCTGCTCGGGGCTCAGCTCGCCCCGGTCCCGCTTGGCGCGGATGACGGAGATGACGTCCATGGTGATCCTTTCGATGACTGCCGTACGTAGGCGAGAGTATCCCGGAGGTCTCTACGCGCATAGATCCGAGGGGGTTGTGCGGCCCCTCCACCGCCGGGTCGGTCGCGGCGGCGGAGGGGCCGGGTTCAGGAGGGGAGTACGCCCGGAGGGCGGGGAGTACGCCCGGAGGGCCGTGGCCGCGGTCAGTTCAGGTGGCCGGGGCCGAACGCCTGCGGCAGCATCTCGGCCATCGTGCGGAACCCGTCCGGGGTCTCCAGGACCAGCTCCGGCCCACCGAACTCGTACAGCAGCTGGCGGCAGCGCCCGCACGGCACCAGCACCTCGCCCGCGCCGTCGACGCAGGTGAAGTGGGTGAGCCGGCCGCCGCCGCTCAGCTGGAGCGCCGAGACCAGACCGCATTCCGCGCACAGCCCGATGCCGTACGAGGCGTTCTCGACATTGCAGCCGGTGATCGTACGGCCGTCGTCCACGAGGGCCGCGACCCCGACCGGATACTTCGAGTACGGGGCGTAGGCGTGGGTCATGGCGGCACGGGCGGACGCCCGCAGTGCTTCCCAGTCCACCGCCGGTCCGGCCGGTGCGGTCATTTTCCTTGCCCCTTCCGGTACGGCATACCGTCCGCCTTGGGCATCCTGAGCCGTTGCGCGGAGAGCGCGAGGACCAGCAGCGTCGTGACGTACGGGGCGGCGTCCACGAACTGGCTCGGCACCTGGTCGGTCAGCCCGTACCAGGCGAAGAGCAGCGCCGAGACGGCCGCCGAGATCACCGCGGAGACGTACTTCTTCTTGTACAGCTGCCACGCTACGACCAGCACGAGCAGGATCGCGAGAAGCAGCAGCATGGCGTGGACGTTCTCGGCGCCGCCCCGCAGCTTGAGGCTGTCGGTGAAGCCGAAGAGCCCGGCGCCGAGGGCCATGCCGCCCGGCATCCAGTTGCCGAAGATCATCGCGGCGAGACCGATATAGCCGCGGCCGCCGGTCTGCCCCTCCTGGTAGATGCCGGTGGCGACGATCGCGAGGAAGGCACCGGCGAGACCGGCGAGACCGCCGGAGACGGTGACGGCGATGTACTTGTACTTGTAGACGTTGACGCCCAGCGACTCCGCCGCGACCGGGTTCTCACCGCAGGAGCGCAGCCGCAGGCCGAACGCCGTACGCCACAGCACCCACCAGGTACCGGGGATCAGCAGCAGCGCGACGATGGTGAGCAGCGACAGATTGGTCACCAGACCGCCGACGACACCCGCGATGTCGGAGACCAGGAACCAGTGTCTGGCCTGGAGGTCCTGCATCCACTCGGAGAGCCCCGGGACGGTGATCTCGGTGATGGAGTCGATGCGCGGGGACTGCTTGGAGGAGCCGCCGTCGACCCCGTCGAAGGCGAAGTTGGAGAGATAGCGGGTGGCGCCGACGGCGAGGATGTTGATGGCCACACCGGAGACGATGTGGTTCACACCGAAGGTGACGGTGACGACGGCGTGCAGCAGACCGCCGAGGCAGCCGCCGAGTATGCCGAACAGGACGCCGGCCCACGGGCCCCACTGGAAGCCCGCCCAGGCGCCGAACCAGGTCCCGAGGACCATCATCCCTTCGAGGCCGATGTTGACGACGCCCGCGCGCTCGGCCCACAGTCCGCCGAGTCCGGCCAGGCCGATGGGGATGGCGAGTTCGAGGGCGCCGGCGACCTGGCCGACGGAGGTGACGTCGTCGGCGCCGCTGATCAGCCGTACGAGCGAGACGAGGGCCAGCGCCCCCGCGACGATCAGCAGGACGACGGGCAGGGAGAGTGTGCGGCGGCCACCGCCCTTCTTGGGCGCGGCGCTGGTGGCTGAGACGGTGCTCGTGCTCGTACTCACAGCGCGGCCCCCTCCTTCTCGGTCTGGTCGTTCTCGGGTCGGGCCTCGGTCGTGAGGGCTCCTCCGGCGGCGAGTTCCGCGCCGACCTTCTGCTGCTGGCGGCGGATCCCGTAGCGGCGGACGAGCTCGTAGCTGACGACGACCGAGATCACGATCAGGCCCTGCATGATCGTGGCGATCTCCTTCTCGTACCCGTACTGGTCGAGGGAGGCCGACGCCTTGTCCAGGAAGGCGATGAGCAGGGCGCTGAAGGCGATGCCGAGCGGGTTGTTCCGGCCGAGCAGGGCGATGGTGATGCCGGTGAAGCCGATGCCGGTCGGGAAGTCGAGGCTGTACGTGTGGGTGTCGCCGAGGAGCGTCGGCATCCCGGCGAGGCCGGCGACCGCGCCCGAGATCAGCATCGAGGTGAGGATCATCTTCTTGGCGTCGACGCCGGAGGCCTGGGCCGCGGTCTCGCTGGCGCCGGTGGCGCGCAGGTCGAAGCCGAAGCGGGTACGTCCGAGGACGAACCAGTAGATGAGGCCGCAGGCGGCGGCGACGAAGGTGAAGCCGTAGATCTCACCGGCCTCGGCGCCCATGGAGAGGCCGGGGAACCAGCCGGACTCCGGGATGTCACCGGTGGTCAGGTTGTTGGAGCCGGCCGGCTGCACGCCGAAGTTCTTGGGCAGGATCAGCCAGGCGACGAGGCTGGTGGCGATCGAGTTGAGCATGATCGTGGAGACGACCTCGCTCACCCCGCGGGTGGTCTTGAGGATGCCCGCGATACCGGACCAGAAGGCGCCGACCAGCATCGCGACGACCACGATCAGCGCGATCTGGAGCGGTCCCGGCAGATCGACGCTGGCGCCGACGAGCGCCGCCATCATCGCGGCGAGCCGGTACTGCCCGTCGACACCGATGTTGAAGAGGTTCATCCGGAAGCCGACGGCGACCGCGAGGGCGGCCAGATAGTACGTGCCGGCCTGGTTGACGATCAGTACCTGGACATCCACGTACGAGGCGGACTCGAACATGATGCGGTACGGCTCGAAGGGGTCGCTGCCCGAGACGAGCAGCACCACGGTGGTGAGGACTACGGCGACGACCAGCGCGAGCACCGGGCCCGCGAAGCCCAGGATCAGCCGGTCCTTGTCGAACTTCTTCATCGGGCCTCGTCCTCCGGGGGTGCCGCCGCGGCCTGTGGTGCCTCAGCCGTGGGGTCGGGTTCTGCCTCCAGGTGACCGGTGGCGGCGCCGGTCATGGCCGAGCCCAGTTCCTCCGGAGTGATGGTGGCGGGGTCCGCGTCGGCGACGAGCCGGCCGCGGTACATCACTCGCAGGGTGTCGGAGAGCCCGATCAGTTCGTCCAGGTCCGCGGAGACCAGCAGGACGGCCAGCCCCTCACGGCGGGCCTCCCGGATCTGGTCCCAGATCTGCGCCTGCGCGCCGACGTCCACACCGCGGGTCGGGTGGGCGGCGATCAGCAGCTTGGGGCTGTGGCTCATCTCTCGGCCGACGATCAGCTTCTGCTGGTTGCCGCCGGAGAGCGAGGCCGCGGTGACCTCGATACCGGGCGTACGGACGTCGTACTCGCGCACGATCCGGGTGGTGTCGGCGCGGGCGGCCTTCAGGTCGAGCAGGCCGCCGCGGCTGTTGGGCCGCTCGGTGACATGGCCGAGGATGCGGTTCTCCCAGAGCGGGGCCTCCAGCAGCAGGCCGTGCCGGTGCCTGTCCTCGGGGATGTAGCCGATGCCGTCCTCGCGCCGCTTGCGGGTGGGCGCGTGCGAGATGTCGGCGGTGTCGAGCGTGATCACCCCGCCATCGGGGTCGCGCAGCCCCATCAGAGCCTCGATCAGCTCGGTCTGGCCGTTGCCCTCGACGCCCGCGATGCCCAGGACCTCGCCCTGGTGGATGGTGAAGGTGATCCCGTCGAGTACCTCGCGTACCGCGCCGTCGGGGTCGGTCGCGGTCAGCCGCAGCCCGTCCACCGTGAGCATCGGTATGTCCGTCACCGTCGACTCGCGGGTCTCCGGCGAGGGCAGCTCACTGCCGACCATCAGCTCGGCGAGCTGCTTGGTGGTGGTGTGCGCGGGGTCGGCGGTGCCCACGGTCGTACCGCGGCGTATGACAGTGATGTCGTCGGCGACCGACAGCACCTCGCCCAGCTTGTGCGAGATGAAGATGACGGTCAGGCCCTCGGCCTTGAGCTCGCGCAGATTGTCGAAGAGCGCCTCGACCTCCTGCGGCACCAGCACGGCGGTGGGCTCGTCCAGGATCAGGATGCGCGCGCCGCGGTAGAGGACCTTGAGGATCTCCACGCGCTGGCGGTCGGCGACCCCGAGGTCCTCGACGAGCGCGTCGGGGCGTACGCCGAGGCCGTACGCGTCGGAGATCTCCTTGATCTTCTTACGGGCCTTCGCGCCGATGCCGTACAGGCTCTCGCCGCCGAGGACGACGTTCTCCAGGACGGTGAAGTTGTCGGCGAGCATGAAGTGCTGGTGCACCATGCCGATGCCGCGCGCGATGGCGTCGGCGGGGCTGGTGAACGCGGCCTCCGCGCCGTCGACGGTGACGGTGCCCTCGTCCGGCTTCTGCATGCCGTAGAGGATCTTCATCAGCGTCGACTTGCCCGCACCGTTCTCACCGACCAGGGCGTGGACCGTGCCCGTGCGGATGGTGATGTCGATGTCGTGGTTGGCGACAACGCCGGGGAATCTCTTGGTGATGCCGCGCAGTTCGACTGCGGGAGGACTGCTGGGCGGACCGCTGGGCGGGCTGCTGGACGCGTTGATGACGCACTCTCCTTGGCGGGAAAGGAGTGGAGGCGGGGGTGAGTGGCAGGCGGGGGTGAAGTTATCGCGCCAAAGGGTCGTCTACACGCGTAGCGCTGCCGAATCGTAAGGCGGGAGGACGGGAGCGGTCAGGGGGTGACCGGGTGGTGACCGGGTGTTCGTACGCCGGCCGGTGCGCGGGGGCGTCGGCCGGGTCCTGTGCCGGGCCCGGTGTGCCCGGGGCCCGGGGCGACGGCGTACACCGTCGCTCCGGGCCCGCGGGAGGTACCACCGCGCGACCGGACAGGGCCGTTACGGCGTGGTCTTGACGGTGATCTTGCCGTCCACGATGCCCTTCTTCGCCTTGTCCACCGCGGCGACCACATCGGTCATCTTGGTGTAGGCCGGGTTGGAATCGGCCAGGCCGACGCCGTCCTTGTCCAGGCCGTAGCGGACCTCACCGGTCTGCGGCGAGCCGTCCTGGACGGACTTGATCAGGTTGAAGACCGAGTCGGCGACGTCCTTGGTGACCGAGGTCAGGATCTGGTCCTTGTAGGCGGCCAGGCCCTTCTGGCTGTACTGGTCGGAGTCGACGCCGACGGCCCACTTGCCGGCCTGCGAGGTGGCCTCGATCGAGCCGGAGCCGGCGAGACCGGCGGCGGCGTAGACCACGTCGGCCTTCTTGTCGAGCTGTCCCTGCGCGGCGGCCTTGCCCAGGTCGGGCTTGGAGAAGCCGTCGAAGTTCGGGGGCTGGGTCAGGTACTGCGACAGGACCTTGACCGACGGGTCGGTCTCCTTGACGCCCTGCACGAAGCCGGCCTCGAACTTCTTGATCAGCGGGGTCTCGACACCGCCGATGAAGCCGACTGTCTTGGACTTGGTGACCTTGGCGGCGGCGACGCCGGCGAGATACGAGCCCTGCTCCTCGTTGAAGACCATGTTGGCGATGTTCTTGCCGGTCACCGAGGAGTCGTCGATGATGCCGAAGGTGATCTTCGGGAACTTCGGCGCGACCTTCTTGATGGCGGGCGCGTACGCGAAGCCGACGCCGATCACGGGGTTGTTGCCGGCGCGGGCCAGCTCGGTCAGCCGCTGGACCTTGTCGGCGTCCGACTCGCCCTCGGAGGGCTCGGCGGCGCTGCCCTTTATCTTCAGGTCGGTCTCGGCCTTGGACAGACCGGCGAAGGCGGCGTCGTTGAACGACTGGTCACCGCGGCCGCCGATGTCGTACGCGATGGCGGCGCCGGCTTCCTTGGAGTCGGAACCGGCGGCGTCCGACGACGTCTTGTTACCACACGCGGTGGCCGTGAGCGCGAGTGCCGCTGACGCGACACCCACGGTGGCGATCCTGGTGATCCGGCGCAAGGGAGGCTCCTTCAACCTGACCGAAGCGCCTCGGCTGGCGCTGGTTTCGCGTGGATCGTAACGCGCGTAGATGTCAGATAAAGACCTGTACGGCAGCCGTTATCGGATCGTCGCGAACGGAGGGCGGGCCGAAGGTGTCATCGCCGGTTACAAACGGTTGCCGTCGATCAACGCGGCGGCCGTGAAAAGCTCCACTCCGACCTGAATCGCCTGCTCGTCGACGTCGAAATCGCCACGATGCAGGTCGTATCGGGCCTGGCTGCCCGGCGTCCGTACGCCGAGCCGCGCCATCGCGCCGGGCACCTGTTCCAGATACCAGGAGAAGTCCTCTCCGCCGAGGCTCTGCTCGGTGTCCTCGACCGCGTACGCACCGCGGCGCGCGATCTGCGCGGCGCGCAGCAGTTCCGCGACGACCGGGTCGTTGACCACCGGCGGCACGCCGCGGATGTACTCGATCTGCGACTTGGCGTGGTGGAGCGTGGCGATCTCGTCGATCGCGGCGTGCACCAGATCCGGTGCGTCGCGCCATGCGGGCAGGTCCAGGCAGCGGACGGTGCCGGACAGCTCGGCGTGCTGCGGGATGACATTGCAGGTGTGGCCGGACGCGATACGTCCCCAGGTGACGGAGAGCCCGGCGCGGGCGTCGACCCGGCGGGCCAGCAGCGCGGGGACCTCGGTGGCCACCTTGGCGACCGCGGTGACCATGTCGGTGGTGAGGTGGGGGCGCGCGGTGTGGCCGCCGGGGCCGTCGAGGCTGATCTCCAGCCGGTCGCAGGCGGAGGTGATCGGGCCGGTACGCAGTCCGATCAGCCCGGCGTCGACCTTGGGGTCGCAGTGCACCGCGATGATGCCACCGACGCCATCGAGCACCCCGGACTCGATGGCGTCGACGGCACCACCCGGCAGCACTTCCTCGGCGGGCTGGAAGATCAGCCGCACGGCATTGGGCAGCTGCCCCTGCCGGTCGAGTTCGGCGAGAACCAGCCCTGCACCGAGCACGGCGGTGGTATGGACGTCATGCCCGCAGGCGTGCGCCCGGTCGGGCACGGTGGAGCGGTACGGGACGCCGGTCTTGGTGTCCGGGATGGGCAGCGCGTCGATGTCGGCGCGCAGGGCCAGCATGGGGCGGGCGGCGTCGGGAGTCCCGATGTCACACATGAGCCCGGTACCGGTGTTGAGCACCCGCGGCGCGAGCCCGGCCTGCTCCAGCCGGTGCTTGAGCGCGGCGGTGGTACGGAATTCCTGGTTGCCCAGCTCGGGATGCATATGCATGTCCCGGCGGAAGGCGATCAGCTCGGCACGCAGCGTTTCGGGCAACGTGCCGGGGAGCGCGGCTTCCGCTTCAGCGGGCAGGTCGTTCTCGGATTCGCAGGACATCAACTGGCTCACCTGTTGAAGACTAGGCCCCTTCAGTGATCAACCAGACCTGGATCAAGAAAATTTCAGCCACTCAGGCCAAGAAATCTGGTTCTGCCGTGCATGAGGTACGGACACAGCGGGTATACCGCGCCATCCTCGCGATCCGCACGCCGTCGCGCGACGGAGGAGAGATCGCTCGGACGGTCAACGGTCAGAGGTCGTCGGGCAGGATCCGGAAGTGGGTGAACCGGCCACCGAGCGGCCGGACGGTCCGGAAGTCCCGGAGGTCCCGCGTCAGGACGGCGTCCGTGTCGTACTCGGCTGCCAGGGCAACGTTCACGGCGTCGACGAGGTCGAGATCGAGCGAGTCGTAGCGAGCCCGTACGGTGGCGACTTGGTGCACCTCGGTGAGCGCGAGAGGGCCCTGCGAGCTTGCCCCTCGGTCCGGACGCCGGCAACGCGGCGAGGTGCCGTGCCAGGCGTCGCGGGCCCGCGGAGATCGACCGGACAGGGCCTGGCGGGCGTGTGCCGGCTCGGGCCGCGTCGTTGGACGCGGGCCCGTGCCGGGGGCGGGGTTAGGGCGGTGCGGTGGGGCCGTCAGGCCGGGGAGGGCATCCTCGGGAGGCGGTGGATGTCGCGGGCCGTGCCCGTCACCCCCGACAGGAAGCCCTGGGCGCGCGGGCTCGCCGTTTCCTTCAGCCATTCCGGGGCGATGTCGCAGACCGCGACGCGTACGCCCGTGCCCGCCAGGGCCAGGGGCAGGGTGTGGACCACCGTGGAGGGGAAGCTCAGGACCGTTCTGCCGATCGGGCCGCGGCGCGCGATCACTTCCAGGGGGAGGTCAGGGCGGACGATCTCCAGGCCCGTGACCGTGTGGAGGCGGTGCAGCTTGTCCACGTCCTCGCGGCGGTGCGCGAAGTAGCGGGTGGCGCCGTGGGTGCGGGCGAGGGCCGTGACCGCCTCGATGTACTGGTCCGCGTCGACCACGCCCGTCTCGACCAGTGACGTACCGACCATGTCCGCGCCCGCGGCTATCCGGGGCGGCCCGAACGTGGCCCGGGTCCACTCGAAGCGGTTGGCGGTGACGGTGATGCCGGCCGGGGCCTCCTCGACGGGCATCGAGGTGAAGACCTCGACCGTGCGGCCGTCCGACGGGGAGAGCCGGCGCCGCGCGGCCGCGGTGACGGGCGCGAGGACCAGTTCCCGCGGCCCGCGGCTGCCGCGCCGGTGCCAGCGCACCAGCCGTTCGCCGCGGGCGATCTGCCCGATGAACTCCAGCGTGGCCGTGCCGTCGTCCACCACCGTCAGCTCCTTGCCGCTGACCAGGGTCAGCAGCAGCTGTACATATCGGGAGAACGGGTCTCCGATGACTATCCGGCCGGCCTTGCGGAGCAGCGGGGTCAGTTCCCGCAGCGTCCGCAGGGGCGCCCCCGCGCCACCGCGCGCCTCTTGCCAGCGCACGGTGAAACCCTCGTCGCGGGCCAGCTCGGCCATCCGGCGGAGCTGGCCGCGCGACATGGGATCGGTGGGCGACAGCACGACGACGGTGAGGGCGTCACCGGTCGCGCTGGCTCGCGCCCACTCCAGCACATTGAGCAGCTGGACCGGGCTCTCCACGAAGGCGATCGCGTCGGCGTCACCGCCGGCGTTACCGCCCGCGGTCGCACGAGGGTGCGGGGAGCGGCCCCCGCCGGCACCGGTCATGGCGTCAGACCGCCACCGGCTCGGCGGACTCCGCGGCCTCGGCGACGACGCCCGCGACGCGGCGGAGCTTCTTCATCGGGCCGAGCTCCGACTCGTAGACCTTCTTGACGCCGTCACCGAGGGACGCCTCGATGGTGCGGATGTCACGGACGAGGCGCTGGAGACCCTGCGGCTCGACGGAGGCGGCCTGGTCCGAGCCCCACATGGCGCGGTCGAGGGTGATGTGACGCTCGACGAAGGTGGCGCCGAGGGCGACGGCGGCGAGGGTGGTCTGGAGACCGGTCTCGTGGCCGCTGTAGCCGATCGGGACGTTCGGGAACTCGGCCTGGAGCGTGTTGATGACGCGCAGGTTCAGCTCCTCGGCCTTGGCCGGGTACGTGGACGTGGCGTGGCAGAGCAGGATGTTGTCGCTGCCCAGGACCTCGACCGCGTGGCGGATCTGCTTCGGCGTCGACATGCCGGTGGAGAGGATGACCGTACGGCCGGTGGCGCGCAGGGAACGCAGCAGCTCGTCGTCGGTGAGGGAGGCGGAGGCCACCTTGTGGGCGGGCACGTCGAACTTCTCCAGGAAGGCGACGGCCTCGGTGTCCCACGGGGAGGCGAACCAGTCGATGCCGCGCTTCTTGCAGTGCTCGTCGATGGAGCGGTACTCGTCCTCGCCGAACTCGACGCGGTGACGGTAGTCGATGTACGTCATCCGGCCCCAGGGGGTGTCCCGCTCGATGTCCCACTGGTCGCGCGGGGTGCAGATCTCCGGGGTGCGCTTCTGGAACTTGACCGCGTCGCAGCCCGCGTCGGCGGCGACGTCGATCAGGGCCAGGGCGTTGTCCAGCTCGCCGTTGTGGTTGATGCCGATCTCACCCGTGACGTAGACCGGGCGGCCGGGTCCGGCGGTCCGCGTGCCGAGGGTGCGCAGGCGCGAGGTGGAGTTGGTGCTCATGGAGCGTCCTTACTTGTTGAGGGTGGGGGTGTGGGGGGTCTGGAGACCCGGCCCGAGGATCCAGGCGGCGATCTCGCGGATCGCTCCCTCGCCTCCTGGGGTCGTGGTGACGGCACGCGCGGCTGCGCGTACGGCGTCATGGGCGCTCGCGACGGCCACCGGCCAGCCGACAAGTCCGAAACACGGGAGATCGTTGACGTCGTTGCCGACGTAGAGCACCCGCTCGGGCGCGATCCCGTTCTCGTCGCACCACTGCTTGAGCGCGAGGTCCTTACGGTCGATGCCGTGCAACACCGGCACCTGGAGCTTGCGGGCGCGGGCCGCGACGACCGGGTTCTGCTCGGTGGAGAGGATGAGCAGCTTCAGTTCGCTGCGGCGCAGCGCGGCGATGCCGAGCCCGTCGCCGCGGTGCACGGCGACCATCTCGCGGCCGTCCGAGTCGACGAAGACCTTGTCGTCGGTCTGCGTGCCGTCGAAGTCGAGTACGACCGCGTCGATGTCGTCGTACGTCGGCAGGACGGCCGGGTCGAGGAGCGGGGCGAGCGCGCGGGCGCGGGCCAGGTCGTGCGGGTCGTCGATCTCCAGGACCCGTGCGGGGTCGGTGGAGACGAGCGCGGTGTGGCCGAAGAAGCGGTGCCTGGCCTCGCGGAAGCCTTCGGCGCGCATCGCGTAGGCGGCGCCGGTCTCCAGGTACTCCTGGGGGCGGTCCTGGCGGCGCGGCCGGTTCGACTTGTCGTGGTTGACGCCGTAGCCGCCGGTGGCCCCGGCGTCGGCGCTGCCCGCGCTGTCCTGGCGCCAGATGAAGCCGTGGGTCGGCGCGACGGTCAGCGCGCTGTCCGCGCCGTCCTCGGTGACCGCTCCCGCGACGCCGTCCAGGTCGTCGGCGGTGATGAACGGGCTGGTGCACTGCACGAGCAGGACGACCTCGGCGGTCTTGCCGCGCATCGCGCCGTAGGCGTCCATCGCGTGCAGGACCGCGGCTTCGCTGGTCGCGGTGTCCCCCGCGATCGCGGCAGGGCGCAGGACGACCTCGGCGCCGGCGGAGCGCGCCGCGTCGGCGATGGCCGCGTCGTCGGTCGAGACGACGACATCGGTCACGCGCCGGGCCGCCAGACAGGCGCGGACGGCGCGCACGACGAGCGGTACGCCGCCGACGGGGGCGAGGTTCTTGGCGGGTACGCCCTTGGATCCGCCGCGGGCGGGGATCACCGCGAGGACGGTCATCTGTACTCCTTGGTCCGCGGGCTGGTCCTCCGCGGCTCGTTCATCCGCGGCTCGTTCATCCGCGGTGTGTGTGGTGGCCGGGTCCTGTGCCGGCGACGCCGGCCCGGTCACAGCTCGCCCATGCGGCGGATGACGGGCGCGACGCGCTGCACGCCGTGGCGGTAGGCGCCGCGCGCGGCGCCCCGTACGGCCTCGCGCACGACGCGCCTGACCCCGCGGACATCGCTCTCGGAGGCCCGGTTCGGCAGTGGAGTCCCGTCCACCGCCAGGTGGTAGCGGGCCAGTAGCGGCGGCAGATATCCCGGCGCGGTGGTGGCCGTGTAGTACGGGCTGATCTCGGGCAGTTCGGGCCCGTCGAGCAGCTCCGCCACCCGCTGCCGGGCCCCGTCGAAGGCCGACGCGTACGTTCCGTCGGCGGCGACGCCCTGCCGGTCCGCCCAGACCGCGTCGGGGCGCGGGCGCCCGCCGCCGTCCAGCTGGTCCCAGGACGCCAGACAGCCCGAGCCGATGAAGTGGTGGTTGCCGAGCGGCTCGCGGATTCCGAAGTCGGTGAGGATCGCGGTCGGGATGCGCCGGTGCAGGGACTCCAGCGCGGCCGTCGAGGAGACGGTGACCAGCAGGTCCGTACGGTCGAGGACCTCGCCCATGTTCCCGTACACCATGTGGAAGTTGGGCGGCAGACCGCCGGGCACCTTCTCGGCGAGCCGCTGGTACGGGAACTCCTCCACGTGCGTGGTGTGCTCGCCGGGCTTGCTGCGCAGCTTCAGCAGCACCTCGCGGCGCGGATGGAGCCTGGCGTGCTCGACGAGGCGCCGCAGCAGATACGTACGGTCGGCGCGGCTCGCCGGTACGGAGGGCTGGGCGGCGAAGACGACGGTGTCGCGGCCTTCCTCGGGGACGTACCGCTCACCGCCGAGGAAGGGCAGCGCGGCCTCGGTG
This sequence comes from Streptomyces sp. NPDC102274, assembly GCF_044766385.1. NCBI lineage: Bacteria > Bacillati > Actinomycetota > Actinomycetes > Kitasatosporales > Streptomycetaceae > Streptomyces > Streptomyces sp. NPDC102274. The sequence goes on from NZ_JBIWLW010000023.1 coordinate 137,743, forward strand.
ACCGAGGAGGCGTCGGCGCCCACCCCCTCGTAGACGGCGCGGAACCGCTGCGCGTCGTATCGGGAGTTGGCGAGGACGACGTCCGCGCCGTGCCGCAGCAGCAGCCCGTCCGAGAGCTTCTCGTAGACGACTCCGACATAGCCGGTGAGGATCACGGGCCGGTCGGCCAGCTTCAGCGCCGATATCCCGTGCAGCATCGCCTGTACGGCGCCGCCGACGAGGGCGAGGACGACGACGTCGTACGCCCCCTCGCGCAGCGTCCGCAGGAAGTCGGTGCCGGTCACCTCCCGCAGGGCGTCCGCCTCCGCGCCGACCTCGGCGAGCTGTCTCGCGGTGGGCGTGGCGCGTCCGCGCAGGAGAAAGCCGCTGAGCTCTGTGGAGCGGTCTTCCGGCGTGATGCGGCGCGCGGTGAGCGCGCCCCACTTCCACCGGGTGTCGGAGTCGGCGAGCACGGCGACCCGGACCGCTTGACCGCTGGTACGTGATGGCACGACGAGGACGTTAGAAAGCCATTCCGTTTGTAGCCCCAACTCAATGGCAATAAAGGGTTAACAGCACGTCTACGAATGGCGACGCGGGCCCGGAACGGACGAAAAACGGCCAGGAGACGGACCGCTTCACCGTTCCGACATTCTTCGTTCACCTTCCGTGCGCCCGGATGTCAGGCCGCATGACGCGGCCCCGCCTACCGTCACGCGGGTGGCCAAGCTCTCTGTTGTCGTGCCGTTCTACAACGTGCAGACATACGCCCTCGAAACCCTTAGAAGCCTGCGCGCGAACAGCCGCGAGGACTTCCAGTTCCTTCTTGTCGACGACTGTTCGACCGACGGGACCCCGGAGATCCTCGAACAGGCGGCGCGCGACCTTCCGGGGGCGGTTCTCCTCAGACACGAACAGAACGGGGGGCTGGCCACCGCGCGCAATACGGGTCTGGACGCCGCGGACGGGGAATATGTCACCTTCCTCGACGGCGACGACTGGGTGGCGCCGGGCTACTACGAGCGGTTGCTCGCGTCCATAGAGGGGCTGGGCTGCGACTTCGTCCGCACCGATCACGTCCAGTTCACGGCCAGGGCGCGGACGATCCACCGCGTCCCGATCGGCCGGCGCGACGAGGTGCTGTCGCCCCGGGACGCGATCCTGCCCGCCGACCGTTCCACCTCGGTCGACTATCCGTACGCCTGGGCGGGCATCTACCACCGCCGGCTCGTCGACCGCGGTCTGGTGCACTTCAGGGACGGGCTGCGGACCGCCGAGGACCGGCCCTGGATCTGGCGGCTGCACCGCGAGGCGGAGTCCTTCGCCGTGATCGGACTGCTCGGGATCTTCTACCGGCGCGGGGTCGCGTCGTCGCTCACCCAGATCGGCGACGTACGGCAGCTCGATTTCATCCGCGCCTTCGACCAGGTCATCGAGGAGACCGCGAAAGACCCGGAGGCGGAGCGTTTTCTGCTGAAGGCCGTACGCACCTACTGTGCGATCATTTCCCACCATCTGGCATCGAAAGAGCGATTCGAACCGGCCGTGGCGCGGCAATTGCGCTCCATGAGTGCCGCCGCTCTGAAACGACTGCCTCAGGACGTCTTGAAGGAAGCGCTGGATTCGATGGACCTGGACCGCTCGGCCCGGCTGCGCCGTCTGCGAAGGCGGCCCGTGTCCGCCGGGAAGGCGGCAGCGTGATGGCGTCGCCCCTGTTTCCCAGCGTGTCCGCGGCGGGGCGTACGACGCAGGTCTTCTGCGCCTCCACGCTCTACGGAGCGGCCACCCTGGCCGCCGCGATCGACGCCGGGCTCTTCCCCGCTGTCGGCCGCCGTCTGCTGGTCGTCTGCAACAACGCGGGCTCGCCCGAGCTGACGCCCTCGATCGACGAGATGCCGGGCTTCGAGGAGCTGCGCGACCGGTTCGACGACCTCGTGTCGTGGAACGAGACCATCGCGCCGTTCCACCCGGGCAGTTGGTCCCCGCGCCCCGACGACATCCCCCTCTGGGAACGCCATCTGCGGCTGGCCTGGCGGCTCGGTGACGACGATGTGCGGCTGGTCGTCGAGTCGATCCAGGTCAACCCGGCGCTCGCGATCGCGCAGATCTTCACCGGCGCGCCCATCGATGTGTACGCGGACGGGCTGATGAGCTACGGGCCCACCCGTTCGAAGATAGAGCCGCTGGTCGGCGAGCGGGTGCGCAGACTGCTGCATCTCGATCTCGTACCGGGGCTCAAGCCGCTGCTCCTCACCGAGTTCGGTGTCGGCCCGGAGCTGGTGCCGACGGACGCCTTCCTGCGCGTACTGGACGAACTCACCGACGCCGAGCGGAACTTCGACGCACCGTCGGAGCCCCCGGCGCTGCTCCTCGGCCAGTACCTCTCCGCTCTCGGGATCCTCAGCGAGCGCGAGGAGGAGGAACTGCACATCGGGATGGTGCGGGGCGCGGTCGCCAAGGGCCACACCCAGGTGATCTTCAAGCCGCATCCCACGGCCCCGGCCGCCTGGTCGCGGCGGCTGGAGCAGGAGGCGAAGAAGCTCGGCGCCGAACTGACCATCCTGGACAGTCCGGTGCTCGCCGAGGTGCTCTACCGGCGGCTGAAGCCCGCGCTGGTGGTCGGCTGCTTCTCGACGGCGCTGTTCACGGCGTCCGCGTTCTACGGCATTCCGGTGGCGCACACCGGCACGGAACTGCTGCTGGAGCGGCTCGCCCCGTACCAGAACAGCAACCGCGTGCCGGTGACGATCGTGGACGCGCTGCTGCCGTCGCTGGACGACGGTGACGCCGACGCCCACCGGCCGGACCCGCTGATCGCGGAGCTGGTCGCGACCGTCGGCTACGCGATGCAGCACCAGATCTACCCGGGGCTGCGGCCCACCGCGGAGCAGTACCTCTCGCAGCATCTCAACACGCACACCTGGCGCTACTTCAAGCGGCGCCGGCTCACGGCGCTGGCGCTGCCAGGCGCGGTCCCGGCGCAGCTCTCCCGTATCCCGCGCAACGCGACGGCCCGGCGGATGGTGCGGCGGGCGCGGAAGCTGCGGCGGGCGGTGCTGCGGTAGGACCGCGGACCGCTGCAGAACCGCGGGCTCGGTGGGACCGCGGGCAGCGGTGGGACCGCGGGGCGCGGTCGCCGGACGGGCCGATATATGCCGCCCGTCCGGCGAGGATCACGCCGCGAGACCTTCCCTCAGCCGACCGGACTGCCGGCAGGGGTCCCGGTGGTGGTCCCGGTAGTGGTCCCCAGGATCGCCCGCAGTTCCGCCGCGTTCTCCTGCGTGACCTTCCACAGCTCCCGCTGCCTGCCGTGTACGTCGGTGACGGACGCGGCGTGATCGTCCAGCAGCCCGAGCGCCCGCTCCGCCAGCACCGCCCCGAGGTTCTTGTCATGCACCGAGACGCCCCACTCCGGGCGCTCGATGTCGGACAGGAAGTACGCCATCTTGGGGTGCGAGATCAGGCTGATGATCGGCGTCCCGCAGCCGAACGGGATCATCCCCGCGTGCCCGCGCATCCCGATCACCAGCTTCGTACGGGCGTACACGCCCCGGATCTCGTCGTTCCCGGAGTCGTACATCGGGATGACCGGCAGCGAGATACCGTGCTCGCGCCGCAGATCGAAGGCGATCCGCTCGTCGTCCAGCGAGTGCGCCACACACTTCACCTCGGCGTGGCCGCCCAACACCCGTATCGCCTTGGCCAGTTCGGCGAGGAAATGCCCGTAGTCATGGCCGAAGCGCAGTCCGGCCCGGTCGTACGCGGCATTGATCAGGATGGTGTTCTCCCGGTGCGCGGGATCGGTCCAGCCCTCGACCAGCTGCCGGGTGACGGTGGTCGGGCAGGGCTGGAAGCGCACCTTCTCGTGCAGTTCGGCGGGGAGCAGCGCGCGGACCTTCTCGATCGAGCCGTGGTTGCGGAGCCCGAAGAAGGCGGACCGTTCGACGAGCCGGCGCAGGGCGGCGTTGAAGCGCTCGCGCCGGTAGGACTGTCCGTCGAAGGCGTTGAAGCCGACCGCGTACACCATCACGGGCACGTCGATCCGGTCGAGCAGCGCGTCGGGGACGTTCCACTGCCAGGCGCTGTTCCCGTTGGGCGCGGTGTCCGGGATGAACAGTCCGCCGCCCCCGATCACCAGCCCGCGCCGGGCGTTGACCCGCTCCAGCGCGGCTTCGTCGAAGAGCCGGTGCGCGTGGATCGAGTGCCAGCGGCGGGGCCCGGTGTCGGGGCCGAAGGTGAGCCGTACGGACTCGGGCAGCAGCTTGTCCCCGGCGTTGCCCTGATGCGGCATGTAGTACGCGACATGGGCGAGCTGGTCCTCCGCCGCGCCCTCGCGCGGGTTCGGCAGCCCTGCGGGCGCGCCCGTCGTACGGCTCTGCATCTGCCGCGCGCCCCGGTGGGTGGGGTCGGCGGAGAGCCCGTTCATGGCGTGGCGCTGCGCCGTGGTGTCGTCGCCGTGGATCCAGGCGATCTGGGCCAGCCGGGCGAAGGCGGTGGCCGCGCGCTTGGGGGCGGCGGTGGCCAGCAGCAGCTGGGCCTCGGCCTCCTCGTAGCGGGACAGGCTCATCAGAGCATGCCCGAACACCTCGTGCGGCCACGCCTCGTTCACCGGGATACGGACCGATCCCAGCAGGTCGGCGGCCTCCTGGAACTCGCCCGCGCCGATATGGGCGAGCGCGACGCGGCGGGCGGTCTCGACGTCTCCGGTGCGGGCGACGTGCGGGGTCCCGTAGTGCACGATCAGATCGTGGTGGGTGGAGCCGTTCAGCGCGAGGTACGCGGCGTGCAGCTCGGCGTCGGAGAGTTCGTACGCGCTCCGGTCGTCCTCGGAGTCGCTGATCGGCGCCTCGCCGCCGGGCGTCACGGTGTCCGCGTCCGGGGCTACATCGGTGTCCGTGTCCGGGGCTGTGTGGTCCCGCTGGATGACGAGGGTGTCGCCAGGAGTGAAGGCGACCGCTCCCTCGCGCAGCCGCAGGAGTGCGCCGAGATCGCCCCGTACGACCGTGCGCGGGTCGAGGACGATCACGGTGTCGTAGTCGCGGATACGGAACACGTCCCGGCGCGAGCCGGTCTCGGCCGGACGCAGCTCGGCGCGCGGGTGGACCGCGTGGATACGGGCGACGGAGGCGGGCGGCAGACCGGGACCGCTGTGCAGGACGACGCAGTCCTCGCACACGTCCGGGTTGGACAGGGCGAGGCTGCGCAGCAGGGTCAGGAGGCCGGGCACGTCGTCGTCCCCGACCAGCGCGGCGAAGGCGATACGGCGCTTGCCGGTAAGAGAGTTCGCGGTCACGGTGCTCGGGATCATCTCAGGGAAATCCTCATGTCGTTGACGCTCTGGGCGCGTTCCATGACCCATGCCTTCTCGCTGGTCCGCTCCCGCTCCGAGGTGACGGGTACGCGCATCGCTCCGGGCAGACGGTGGACGCCGCTCTCGTAGAAGTCGAAGCCGAACAGATCGAGCGTCGGGCTGACATCCAGGAAGTCGAGGAGCCACAGCGTGTTGAACCCGCTGGTCGGGACGGACGGCCAGGCGTCCCAGTCGACCCCGCCGAGATGGCGCAGCGGCCAGCGCACCGACTCGTCGGTCACATACCGCTGGGCGCCGGGCACCAGCCGCTCGCGCAGCGAGTAGCCCCACTTCTCCGCTGACCCGCCGAACACCATGCGCGTCGTCACCGGCCGGTCCCAGTTGAAGCCGTGCTCGTGGTCGGTGGCGTGGAGATCGGTGCGCGTACCGGTGGCCGGCGCGTCGATACGGTACGAGCTGAACCGTACGACCAGGTCGTACGCGTCGATCTCCGGCCCCAGCGAACCGCGTCCGAGGCTCTCGGAGTTGGCCACCAGACAGATGGTCTTGCCCGCGATCAGATTGCGCAGCTCACCGACGCCGATCCAGTCGACCCCGCCGAGGGTGGGATCGGTGAGGGGCGGCCTCATCCGGTTCCTGCGCTGTTCCGCGTAGTGACCGATGAGTTCGCGCAGCCGCGAGGCGTCACCGTCGTCGGCGGCGATGCGCAGGTCGAGATAGTGGCCGACCGCGTTCTGGAGCTCCCCGACCGGGTGGCGGTCGCGGCCCATGGCCAGCAGCGCGCCGACGAGTCGCGGCTCGGCCTGTTCCCGGTCGCCCTTTTCGTGCAGCCGTACGCCCTCTTCCCACACGTCCCGCACCTCGGAGGCAGTGGTGGGCGCGGTCGCGAACTCCTCGGCGCGAGGGCACTCGCGGGCGAGCAGCCGGAGCATGTCCTCCTGCTGCCGGGCGGCTGTCCGCAGCCCGGCGAGGCGAGGGGCGACGCCGTACGAGTCGTCGTCGGTGAGCGCGAGATAGCGCTCGTACGCCTCGACGGCCGCGATCTCGTCGCCGGCGGCCTCCAGGATCCTGGCCCGCAGCCGCCAGCCGGCCCGGGAGCTTCCGCGCTCGGCCAGTGCGGTGGCGCTGATGAGCAGGGCGAGCGCCGGCTCGTCACCGCCGTCACCGCACTCCAGGGCCGCGGTTCCGGCGGCGAGCAGCGCGTCGAACAGTTTGTTCGACGAGGGCTCGGCCGAGGCGTGGACGGCCTGGAGGTCGCGCAGCTTCGCGGCGAGAGCGGCGTGCTTGCGGTCGTTCTCGGGACCGGTGGCCGCGAGTCCGTCGCTGTGCAGCGCGCAGACGCGCAGACACTCCTCCAGCTCCTTGGAAGGCGGACCGTCCGGTGGCGCGGTGGCGGTGCTGCCGGCGTTACCGCTCCCTCCGTTCTCGGCGTTCCTACCGCCGAGCCATTTCGGCCACATTCTTCGGGCCTTCGTCATGCTGCTCCTGGCGTCTACTGCCCCACGGACAGATGGTGAGTGGGTGACAGGGTAGGAAATCTCTCCGCCCGGGAGGTGAACTCACACCATCGGTAAGGGGAACGAAACGCTTCGGACACCGGGGACCGCTGGAGCGGGTCACCGCGGACGCCGCTACGGAGAGTGACCAGAGGGGCGGAGCCCCCGACGGGGCCCGGGGATCGATTCGACACCGGGCGGCATCCGGGCAATATAGGTGGCTGTTCCATCAATGTTGGGGGCGCGTTAGCGCGCCACGCGTACATCTGAGTCCATGCCTGCATGTGATTTCACCCGAAGAGACTTTGCGCGCTGGTCCGCCGCGGCGGCAGCAGCCCCCGTACTCACCAACCTGGCCTTCGCCGAAACAGCGGCGGCAGCGCCGAACCCCGGCAAGGCCGATATCTCGCCGGCCAACCTCGAACTGGTCACCTTGACCGAGGACCGGGCCATCATCACCTGGTACACCGGCTACACCGGCACCGACGACGGCCTGGGTCGAATGAAACCCGCTCCGGCCGACGCCGAGGTGCACTGGGGTACGCGCCCCGACCGTCTGAACCGAGTCGCCGGCGGGCTGTCCCGAAACACTCCCTACCACTACGTCGAGCTGACCCACCTGGAGCCGGGCCAGACCTACTACTACCAGGCCCGCTCCCTCGGGAAGCCCGTCCCGCCCACCCCGTTCACCCTCATCAGCGGCAACGCCGTCGGCACCTCCACCTTCGGCCTGGACACGACCGGCCCGTACAGCTTCACCACCCCCCAGCCCCCGCCCGGCCGGTTCCTCTTCTCCATCGTGCTCTGCAACGACATGCACATGGGCGAGACGCAGGCCGGACTGAGCGGCTCGCATCCCGAGTACATCGGAATCGAGCAGGAAGCCGGACTTCCCCCGTATCCGGAGGTCATGCTGGAGTCCCTGGTACAGGACACCACCGCTCTCAAGGCGGACTATCTGCTCGCCGCCGGAGACATCTCGTCCGAGGCCGTCCCGGTCGACCTGAGCAAGGCGCACCAACTGCTCGGAAAATTCGGGGACTACCGCGACGACTACTTCATCGCGCGCGGGAACCACGACCGGGCGCACATCGGCGATCCGTACGCCCACTGCCGGGTCGGGCAGTGGCAGGGCAACGACTGCTTCCACGACCAGTTCTTCCCCGACAAGGACCAGCGCACCTACTTCTCCCGTGACCTGCGGGGCCTGCGGGTCATCGGAATCGACACCTACGACAAGCCCGGCAACGGCGGCGACGCGGGCGCTCTGTCTCCCGACCAACTGGCCTGGTTCCGCAACCAGCTCGCCAAGGACCAGGACCAGCCGACCATAGTTTTCGGCCACCACCCGCTGGTGGTACAGGACTCGGCTTTTCCCATCAGCGCGAGCAGCTCCCTGGACGCGGCGCAGGCCACAACCATCCTGCAGGACTACTCCCGCATGCCCGGTCTCTTCCTGCACCACGCCGGTCACACCCACCGCAACAAGCGCACGGTCAGCCCGCTGGCTCCGCGCGTGACGCAGCAGGAAGTCGCGGCGGCCAAGGAGTACCCGGGCGGGTTCACCCTCCTGCGCCTGTACACCGGCGGTTACGCCATGAACTTCTACAAGAGCCGAAGCGACCTCGCCCGTCGGTGGAGCGAACGCAGCCGACAGGAAATTCTCGGCGCCTGGCCCCAGTTCGCACTGGGCGCGAGCGTCTCCGACCGCAACTCGATGGTGAAGCGGGACCTCTCGGGCCTGAGTCACGCTCACACACCCCACCACCACAGCGGACACAAGCCCCACCAGCACGCCTGACCAGGTCCTGTCCGGCCGATCTTCGTGGATCAGCCCGCGGCTGCCGTACCAGGCATCGCGGACCCACGAAGGATCGGCCGGACAGCCCTTAGCCGTCGGACGGCAGCATCGTCAGGGCGATCCCCGCGACGACCGCCGCGAGGCCGCTCTCGAAGCCGGCCTCGTGGTTGCCGAAGATCTCCTCGCCCGCGGCGGCGGCCAGCGGATACGCCGCCAGCCGTTCGGCGCGGGCGGCGAGATCGATCCCCTCCGCGCCCGCGGCCGTGCCCGCCCCCGTGCCGGTGCCCGCCCCCGTGCCGGTGTCCGCGCCCGGGGCGGTGTCCGCGCCCGGGGCGGGGCCCATCGACTGTTCCTCGATGACGTACCCGATGGTGTAGCCGTACGCGGTGAACCAGGCGCGCGCCGCCGTCCGCGGGGTGAATCCGGACTCGGTGAGTCCGCGCAGATGGGCGTCCACGGTGGCCGCGTAGCCGGTGTCCGTGAAGTGCGTACCGCTGTAGACCTTGGCGCCGTCGCGGTACCGCAGCAGATGGCCGCGCAGCCCGCGCATCGCCGCGGTGAGTCCGTCCCGCCAGTCGGGGGCGGCGACGGCGGGCAGGTCGGCCGCCATCCGCCGGAACATCTCGGTCGCCATCTCGTCGAGCAGCGCCTGTTTGTCCTTGAAGTGCCAGTAGAGCGCGGGCGCCTTGACGCCGAGTTCCGCGGCGATGGCGCGCAGAGTCAGCCCTTCGAGGCCCACCTCGTTCAGCAGCCGCAGCGCGGTGCGGGCGACCAGCGTGCGGTCCAGTCGTGTCGTAGCCACCTTGACAATCTAACAGCGTTAAGCACACCCCTCGGATTCAGGGAACTTAACAACGTCAAGCCGGCGACGGCGCGAGGGGCCTGGAGGAATGGCTGCGGGGAGTCGCCGGCAGGCTCACAGCTCGCTCGTCGGGTGCAGCCGCGCGAACTCGGCGGCGAGCATGCCCATCATGACGAGATCGTCGTGCCGGCCGGCGACGAAGATCTGATCGCGAAGGCGGCCCTCCTCGATGAAACCCAGTCGACGGTGAAAGGCCAGCGATGACTCGTTGTGCGCGAAGACCCGCGCCACGCACTTGTGGAAGCGCCGCTCGGCGAACATGAAGCGCAGCAGCAGTACCGCGGCTTCCGCCGCGTAGCCTTTGCGCCGATGATCGGCGCCCACCGTGACGCCGTACTGGAACCAGCCCGCCCGCGCGTCGGCTTCGTACGAGCCGACAGCACCGACTGTTTCCCCCGTTTCGGCGTCCTCGATGGCCAGTTGGAAACAGTCGCCGTCCGACCTGGCCGCGGCCTGCTCCGTGGCCCAGGACCGATAGTGCTCGGCGGATCGAGGCGGCCGCAGCAGATTCCCCAACCGCTCCTCTTCCGGGGCGAAGCGCATGAACGCGGTCCAGTCGTCGGGCTCAATACCGCGCAGGCGTACCCGCTCACCGATCCAGAACGATGTCATCCTCTATTCGAACACGCCACAGCGTGCGGGGACCAGACTTTCGCCGACCCCTGAAACCGCCTGTGACCTGGCACTTCAGGGGTCCGCCAACCTCACAGTTTGCCGGTGACGACTCCGCGCCAGGTCCAGCCCGCGGCCAGGACGGTGTCCTGGAGGGGGTTCTTCAGGTCGGAGCTGTCGAAACTGAACGTCTCGGTCGCGTCGAGGCCGCCGTCTTCGCTCCCGCCGAGTGTCCAGCGCTTCGAGACCGTCTGCACCTGGCCGCGTTGGGCGTCGGC
>NZ_JBIWLW010000024.1:0-22942 GCF_044766385.1 Streptomyces sp. NPDC102274
AGCGGGAGAAGCCGCGTACGAGCGCCACCGCGACGGCCATACCGACCGCCGCCGAGACGAAGTTCTGGACCGCCAGACCACCGGTCTGCACCACAGGGCCCATGGACTGTTCGCCGTAGTACGACTGCCAGTTGGTGTTGGAGACGAACGACGCGGCGGTGTTGAACGCCTGATCCGGATCGATCGACGCGAAGCCGAGCGAGCCCGGGAGACCGCCCTGCACCCGCTGGAGCAGATACAGGAACAGGACACCGGCCACGGAGAAGGCGAGGACCCCGCGCAGATAAGCGGGCCACCGCATCTCGATGGCGGGATTGGCGCCTATGGCGCGGTAGATCCATTTCTCGGCCCTCAGGTGCTTGGGCGAGTTGTAGACACGGGCCATGTAGTCGCCGAGAGGGCGGTACACCAGAGCGAGGGCCGCGATCAGGGCGAGCAACTGGAGCACACCGGCGAGAACGGGGCCCATCGCTCAGAACCTCTCGGGGAAGAGAAGCGCGAGGACGAGATAGCCCAGCAGGGCAACGGCCACGACCAGACCGACGATGTTCTCGGCGGTCACAGCTTCGTCACCCCCTTGGCTACAAGCGCCACCAGCGCGAAGACCGCGATCATGGTGGCGACGAAGGCCAGATCGGCCATCGGGGTGCTCCTGAATGAGTACGGAAGATCTGGCCCTCTGAGGAAACCCGCTGATCCGACGGACTCCGATTCCGTTGACGGGTCTCATACGGATGCGACCTCTCGCTTGACACGTTTCCTACCGTCGCGCCCGCGACCAGTGGAAAGACGGGGGAAACAACGATGGGCCGCACCCCCGGGAAGGGGTGCGGCCCACGTTATTTCCGATCAGGTGTCAGCGCACTTCGGTGATCTCCGGACCGCGCTGGAGCTGTCCCATGCCACCGGAGAAGCGGGATCCCTCCTGCTCCTCCTGCTGGACACCCTCGGCCACCATCTGCGCGTCGTCCGGCAGCTTGAGGACGATGGGGTCGCGGGGCGCCATCGGTCCCTCGCCGCGTACGACGACGGTGTCCCGGAAGATCTGTTCGAGCAGCCCCGCGGCCTCGGGCTGCACCGCGCCCTGCCCGGAGATCACGCCGCGCAGGAACCAGCGCGGTCCGTCGACCCCGATGAAGCGCACCAGTTGTACGCCTCCGGTGCCGTCCGGCAGCTGTACGGGGACCTGGGCGCGCAGCTCCCAGCCCAGCGGACCCTCGACCTCGTCGATGATTCCGCCCTGCTGGGTGATGCCGGAGGCGATCTCCTCGCGGACCTCGCCCCAGATGCCTTCCTTCTTGGGCGCCGCGAACGCCTGGAGCTGTACGGCGCTGTCGCGCACGACGACGGTGGCGGCGACGATCGCGTCACCGGCGACCTCTACCCGCAGCTCCATGCCGTCGACCGCGGGGACGAAGACGCCCCCGAGATCCACCCGGCCCTCTTCGGGCTTGGAGACCTCGGAGATGTCCCAGGGACCGTCGGGCCTGGGCGCCGGCGGAAGGTTCGCCCGGCGGGGTGCGTCCCCCGCCTCGCTGTCATCGGCGTCCACGCCGACGCCGTCGGTGAACTGCCCGGCCTCGCCCGCTGCGTCCGCCGTGTCCTCTGCGGAACCACTCTTCTTGCGACGTCCGAACACGTCACTGTCCTTCCCGGTCGGCTACGACCGAAGCGTATCGATTCCCACCCTGTACCCCGCCCACAGCGGAATGACCACCGGTGGAGCCGAAGCCCCCCTCGGCCCGCGCGGAGCCGGGAAGTTCCGCCACCTCGTGGAAGCGCACCTTCTCGACCCGCTGGACGATCAGTTGGGCAATCCGGTCGAACCGCTCGAACCGAACGCTCTCGCGCGGGTCCAGATTGACCACGATCACCTTGATCTCTCCACGGTACCCGGCATCCACCGTCCCCGGGGCATTCACCAGAGCGACACCGCAGCGGGCGGCGAGCCCGGAGCGCGGGTGCACGAAGGCCGCGTAGCCGTCGGGCAGGGCGATGGCCACCCCCGTCGGCAGGACCGCCCGCTCACCGGGGGCGAGCTCCGCGGCCTCGGTGGTGACCAGATCGGCTCCCGCGTCGCCCGGGTGTCCATACGACGGAAGCGGAGCCTCCGGATCGACTCGGCGGATCAGTACGTCAAGGGGGCCGGCAGGGGCAGGGCTCATGGGTTCACCTCGAAGGCGCGGGCGCGCTTGATCTGGCCGGGATCGGCCATGGCCGCCCGGATCTCCTCCTGGCGGCCGTTGTCGATGAAATGGTCGACCTTGACCTCGATGAAAAGGGCATCGGCACGGACGGCGACGGGTCCCTCGGGGCCGCCGAGCCTGCCGGTGGCGGTGCAGTAGATCTTCCGCCCGTGGACGGCCGTGGCCTCGGCCTCCAGATACAGCGACGTGCCCACCGCTACAGGCCGTACGAACTCGGTCTGGAGCCGGCCGGTCACGGCGATCACGCGCAGCAGCCAGTTCAGCGAGCCCAGCGTCTCGTCCAGCGCGGTGGCCAGCACGCCGCCGTGCGCGAGCCCGGGGGCGCCCTGGTGGGCGGCCTTGACCGTGAACTCCGCGGTGATACGGACGCCCTCACCGGCGCGCGCCAGCAGCTGGAGTCCGTGGGGCTGTGCCCCGCCACAGGCGAAACAGTGTTCGTAGTGCGCCCCGAGCGGCTCCCCGGGGGCGGGGGCGTCAGGGTGCCGCACCGGCGGTACGGCACCGGCCGGCGGTGTCAGGGGCCCCGGCCCCGCGGGGGGTCCGGGGGGCGTTCCCCGGGATGGCACGTTACTCACAGGCGCAGACCTTACCCGCGCGGTCGCCCGGGAACCGCACCGTGCCAAGCTTGGCTCCATGGAGCCTTCCGCCGCGCGCTACGACGAACGCCTGACCGCCCCCCCTTCCTGGTGGGGGATCGCCGCTCTGATCGCCGTCGCGGGCGGTCTGATCACGCTGCCGATGGGGCCGCTGCCGATGCTCGGCGGGGTGATCGGCGCGGGCGCGCTGGCCGCGGCCGGGGTGAGTGCCTACGGCTCGGCACGTATCCGGGTGGTGGCGGACTCGCTGGTCGCGGGCGAGGCGAGGATCCCGGTCTCGGCGCTCGGTACGGCCGAGGTGCTCGACACCGAGGAGGCGCGGGCCTGGCGGCTGCACAAGGCCGACCCGCGCGCCTTCATGCTGCTGCGCAGCTATGTGCCGACGGCGCTGCGCGTGGAGATCACGGACCCGGAGGACCCGACGCCGTACGTCTATCTGTCGACGCGGGATCCGAAGGCACTGGCGGCGGCGCTGAACGCGGTACGGACCGGCTGAGAGCCCGCTCGGGGGCCGCCGGCCGTCTCGGCCGTCTACTGGCCCAGTTCCCTGGGCAGCTCGGCGGGAAGCTCCGTGGGCCGCACCAGGGGAGGCAGCGCGGGCAGCGCGTCCCAGGAGATCTGGCGGGCCCGCAGGTCCTTGCGGATGCGCTCGGCGACCTTCTTGGTGTCCCGCCGGTTCATCATCGCGCCCACGGCGGCTCCGATCATGAACGGAACCAGATTCGGCAGGCTGCGGACCGTGCGCTTCATGATCTGCTGCCGCAGCTCGCGCTTCATCCGGCCGCTGAGCGCGCCGTTCAAGGTCGACGGCTTGGTGATGTCGACCCCGCGCTCCTCCGTCCATGACGTCAGATAGGCGGCGCTGCGCTGCTTGAGCGTGCCGGACGGGCGCAGTCCGTAGACCTCGTGCAGCTCCGCGATGAGCTTCAGCTCGATCGCGGCGACGGCGGTGATCTCGGCTGCCAGCTCGGCCGGCATCGCGGGCGGTACGGGCATCATCGCGGCCGCGCCGATACCCGCGCCGACGGTGGAGCTGCTGTTCGCGGCGCCCGCGACCAGCTTGTCCGCCAGCTCCTCGGGGCCCAGTCCCGGGAACTGCCTGCGGAGGGTGGCGAGATCGCGGACCGGGACCCGAGGAGCGTTCTCGATGATCCGGTCGGCGAGATGGACCAGCGCCGCCTTGGCGCTGTCGCCGCCCTTGCGCACACCCCGTTTGACGGTGTCCAGGCGCCGGCCCCTGGTCCTGGGGCCGCCGTGGTCTTCCCGGTCCGCATCGAGCGAGGCCGGCCGGCCTCGCTCGTCGTCACCCGCGCCGGAACGGGGCGACAGGGCGGAGTGCTCGGCAGCGGGCTGAACGCCTTCTGCCGGGCCTGTGCCGCCCTCATACACCTCCGGTGAGCCCTTACGCCGGAAGCGCCGCTTCCGGAACGGTGTGTCGCCTGCCACGGCCGGTCTGACCTCAGTCGCAGTCGCGGCAGATGGGCTGACCGTTCTTCTCCCTGGCGAGCTGGGAGCGGTGGTGCACCAGGAAGCAGCTCATGCAGGTGAACTCGTCCGCCTGCCTGGGCAGCACCCTGACGGACAGCTCCTCGTTGGAGAGATCCGCGCCGGGCAATTCCAGGCCCTCGGCCTGCTCGAACTCGTCGACGTCGACCGCTGAAGTGGACTTGTCGTTCCGACGGGCCTTCAGCTCTTCAAGGCTGTCCTGATCGACGTCGTCATCGGTCTTGCGTGGGGTGTCGTAATCCGTTGCCATGTCGCTCTCCCCCTCTGGGTGTCTGTGGTGTCTCAGCGCGGGTAACGCGTGAGAGGCCGGACTTGTGCCCGACCTGAGGCGGAGATTTTGCCTCACATCAAGGTCTGTTACTCAATCGACACCCAACCGGACTCACGTGGAGTGATCGGCTTCGGGTGCGAAGGGGACCGTACACGGTCCCAACGTCGTACTTCACGGGCGCCACCCCGTGTACTTCCCGTGATCCCGACCCCTGGAAACCCGGACTTTACCGGCTTTCCGTTGAAGGCTTGATCACGCAGAGTGGATAGGCGGGAATTCGCCCCTGTGATCGATCACACAGGGACCCGCCGAAAACTGACGGCAAGAATTCCGCGCAAAGCGAACAAAGCAATCTCCCGCCCGAACACTCCGCGCAGTCTCTCAGACCGGGAGAGTGACACGCATCACGAGTCCACCGCCTTCGCGCGGTTCGGCGTGAATTCGTCCGCCATGGGCGCGCGCGACAGATCTCGCGATCGAAAGACCGAGGCCAACGCCCTTGTCACTGCCGGTGCGCTCCGTCCGCAGCCGCCGGAACGGCTCGAAGAGATTGTCGATCTCGTACGCGGGAACCACGGGACCGGTGTTCGACACCACCAGGATCGCCTGGCCCTGCTCGATCGCGGTGGTGACTTCCACCCAGCCGCCCTCCGGAATGTTGTACCGGACGGCATTCTGTACCAGGTTCAGCGCGATCCTTTCCAGCAGGACGCCATTGCCCTGCACGACGGCGGGCACGCGCTCGCCGCGGATCTCCACCTTCTTCACCTCCGCCTCGGAGAATGCCTGGTCCACCGCGCGGGTCGCGACCTCCGCGAGATCGACCGGTTTTCGCTCCACGATCTGGTTGTCGCTGCGGGCGAGCAGCAGCAGGCCCTCCACCAGCTGTTCACTGCGCTCATTGGTGGCCAGCAGGGTCTTGCCGAGCTGCTGGAGCTCCATGGGCGCCCCTGGATCGGAGAGATGGACCTCCAGCAGGGTGCGGTTGATCGCGAGCGGTGTACGCAGCTCGTGCGAGGCGTTCGCGACGAACCGCTGCTGTGCGCTGAAGGCCCGCTCCAGCCGCTCCAGCATCTCGTCGAAGGTGTCGGCCAGCTCCTTGAGCTCGTCGTCGGGGCCGTCCAGCTCGATGCGCCGGGACAGGTCGGAGCCGACCACGCGACGCGCGGTACGGGTGATCCGGCCCAGCGGGGAGAGGACCCGGCCGGCCATCGCGAAGCCGAAGGCGAACGCGATGACGCTCAGGCCGACCAGCGCGAAGAGCGAGCGGCTGAGCAGATCGTCGAGCGCCTGCTGACGCTGATGGTTGACGCAGGCGTTCATCGCCGCGTTGAACTCCTCCGGGGGTGCCTGGTCCGGGAAGTTGCAGACCTCGCTGCTCACCTTGCCGGTGACGATCTTGAAGGGCAGCTCGCTGCCCACGTGCAGGGCCTGCGCGGCCAGCAGATAGATGATCGAGAGCAGCAGGATGCCGGCGATCAGGAACATTCCGCCGTAGAGCAGCGTGAGCCGTATCCGGATGGTCGGGCGCACCCAGGGGAGCGACTGGTCCGGGCGTCTGGGGTCCCAGGTCGGTTTCGGGGGCGCCGCGGGGGGCGCGGGTGTGCTCGACACGGACATCAGATCCGGTACCCGGAGCCGGGCACCGTGACGATCACGGGTGGTTCACCGAGCTTGCGGCGCAGCGTCATGACGGTCACGCGCACGACATTGGTGAACGGGTCGGTGTTCTCGTCCCACGCCTTCTCCAGCAGCTGCTCGGCCGAGACGACCGCGCCCTCGCTGCGCATCAGGACTTCGAGCACCGCGAATTCCTTGGGCGCGAGCTGGATCTCCCTGCCCTCACGGAAGACCTCGCGGCGGTTGGGGTCGAGCTTGATCCCGGAGCGCTCCAGCACAGGTGGCAGCGGTACGGTCGTACGGCGGCCGAGCGCCCGTACCCGCGCGGTCAGCTCGGTGAACGCGAAGGGCTTGGGCAGATAGTCGTCCGCGCCCAGCTCCAGCCCCTCGACCCGGTCGCTGACATCGCCCGAGGCCGTGAGCATGAGGACCCGGGTGGGCATCCCCAGCTCGACGATCTTCCGGCAGACGTCGTCGCCGTGGACGACGGGCAGGTCACGGTCGAGGACCACCACGTCGTAGTCGTTCACCCCGATCCGCTCCAGGGCCGCCGCTCCGTCGTACACAACGTCGACGGCCATGGCCTCCCGGCGCAGTCCGGTGGCCACCGCATCGGCGAGCAGCTGCTCGTCCTCGACGACGAGTACGCGCACGTCGCTGTTCCTTCCTCTGGGCCCGTCACCCGTGTTCAGGGCAGGTTGTATCACTGGCTGTGCGGGCCCATCCTGCCCTTAACGGCCATAAACCGGCGGTAAGACGATGCTGGATGACCTGGCACATCCGGGAATGCACGGGATTTGTTGATGCGTTGAGGTTTCTCGGCGGCGGGCCGTGGGGAAGACGACTTCACACCCGAGATCACGCCCTGTTTGTGGCATGCCACACCCTTATCTGTCATCCAGAGGCAGTGGGTGCGTGATCTTCCCGCCGTCGGCACACCCCCGTGCCACCGACCACGACGTCGGCACACCCCCGTGCCACTGACCCACGACGAGGGGGCGCAATGGACGCGTTCACCGCCGGGCTTCTGCAGCGTATAAGGGCCACGGAAACGGATCTCACTCATGCCCGCGAGACGGGCGACGACTTCCTCGCGGATGTCGAACAGGAAGAGCTGGACGACCTGCGCCGGCTTGCCGCCGAGCACGGCGTGGATGTGGAGGTCGGCGCCACCACTGGCGTCTGACCTGCACCGCGGTCGTACAGACACCGTCGTACAGCCATAGCCGTACAGACATACAGAATCACGACATTTACAGAGCCGTAGATACCTACAGAGAAGGGCCCCGGCGCCGAGGGGAACGGTGCCGGGGCCCTTCCGTGTGCCCTGAGCGGCGACCCGGTGCAGGACCTAGTCGTGCCAGGCGCCGTACTCCTCCAGCAGTGTCTGGAGGGGCTCGAAGACGCCAGGGGTGGCGGCCACTGCCAGGTCGTAGCCCGGCCGGGTGCCGGGACGGCCGCCCGTGAGCGCGCCGGCCTCACGGGCGATGAGATCGCCGGCCGCCAGGTCCCAGGGGTGCAGTCCGCGCTCGTAGTAGCCGTCGAGCCGCCCGGCCGCGACATCGCAGAGGTCGGTCGCCGCCGAGCCGCCGCGGCGGATGTCGCGCAGCTGAGGGATCAGCCGCTGGGCGATCCCGGCCTGATGGGCGCGGACGGCGGTGACGTAGTTGAAGCCGGTCGACACCAGGGCGCGCTCCAACGGCGCAGCGGGGCGGCAGCCGATCGGGCGGTCGTTGAGGAACGCTCCACCGCCGCGCACGGCGCGGAAGATCTCGCGGCGCAGCGGGATCGCGACGACTCCGGCCAGCGTCTCGCCGTCCCGTTCGGCGGCGATGGAAACCGCCCAGGTGGGCAGCCCGTACAGGTAGTTGACCGTGCCGTCCAGCGGGTCGATGACCCAGCGGACCCCGCTGCTGCCCGCCGAGCTGGCGCCCTCCTCGCCGAGGAAGCCGTCCTTCGGGCGGTGTTCCGAAAGATAGCCGGTGATCAGTTTCTCGGCCGCGATGTCCATCTCGGTGACGACGTCGATGGGACTGGACTTGGTGGCGGCGACGGCCAGATCGTCGGGGCGGCCGTCACGCAGCAGTGCGCCGGCCCGGCCCGCCGCCTCCAGGGCGAGGGCGAGCAGTTCCCCGCTCAGGGCGTCGTCGGCCGCGGTGTCCTTGTTCGGGGCGTCCTCGTTCGGGGCGTCGGTCACAGCTGGCTCCTTCAGGCGTACGGGCTGTCGGCGCCCGCCGCGGCGGGCCTGGGGGAACGGGCGGGGCAGCAATCGACCGGGCAGAGGTCATGGCTCGGGCCGAGCGCGCCCAGGGAGCAGCGTTCCACCGCGCGCCCCCGCTCGGTGGCCGCGCGTTCCAGGAGGAGATCACGTATGGCCCCGGCGAAGCGCGGATCCGCCCCCACCGTCGCCGAGCGGCGTACGGGGAGTCCCAGCTCGGCGGCCTTGGCGGCGGCTTCGGTGTCGAGGTCGTACAGGACCTCCATGTGGTCGGAGACGAAGCCGATGGGGGCCATCACGACGGCGGGGACACCATCGCCGTGCAGGGTTTCCAGGTGGTCGCAGATGTCCGGCTCCAGCCACGGGATGTGCGGGGCGCCGCTGCGCGACTGGTAGACGAGCCGCCAGGGATGCTCGACGCCGGTCTCCTCGCGGACCGCGTCCGCGATCAGCCGGGCGACATCGAGATGCTGGGCCACATAGGCGCCGCCCTCGCCGTGGGCCTCGACGGGCCCCGAGGTGTCGGCGGCGGCGTCGGGGATGGAGTGGGTGGTGAAGGCGAGGTGCGCGCCCGCGCGTACGTCCTCCGGCAGGTCCGCGAGCGACGCGAGCACGCCGTCGACCATGGGGCGCACGAAGCCGGGGTGGTTGAAGTAGTGGCGCAGCTTGTCCACCCGGGGCACCGCGAGCCCATCGTCGGCCAGGGTGGCGAGCGCGTCCGCGAGGTTCTCACGGTACTGACGGCAGCCCGAGTACGAGGCGTACGCGCTGGTGGCGAGGACCGCGATACGGCGCCGGCCGTCCGTGACCATCTCGCGCAGGGTGTCGGTCAGATACGGCGCCCAGTTGCGGTTGCCCCAGTAGACCGGCAGGTCCACACCATGCTCGGCGAAGTCCTTGCGCAGGACTTCCAGCAGGGCGCGGTTCTGTCCGTTGATCGGGCTGACCCCGCCGAACAGGAAGTAGTGCTTGCCCACTTCCTTCAGCCGTTCCTTGGGGATGCCACGGCCCCGGGTCACGTTCTCCAGGAACGGAACCACATCGTCCGGGCCCTCGGGACCGCCGAAGGACAGCAGAAGCAGAGCGTCGTAGGGGGAAGTCGCGAGCTGTTCTGGCATGTGTCCGATCCTCCCACCCGGCTCTCCGCGCCCGGCAACCGCGCCCCGCCCGGCGCCACTCGGCACCCGGCACCCGGCACCCGGCACCCGGCACCCGGCACCCGCCCCGAGTCGCCGCGGGCCCGTCGCCCGGCCGGAAATCGAGGCGCGCGCGGCGAACCCTCGACCGTAAGCTGTATCGCCAGATTCATTCCTTACCGGAGCGTCCGTTGCCCAGTTCCTACCACGCGATATTCGCCGCTCCCGGTACCAGGGGATTCAGTGCGGCCGGTCTGATCGGCAGAATGCCGCTGGCCATGATGGGCATCGGCATCGTGACGATGGTGTCCCAGCTCACCGGGCGTTACGGGCTGGCGGGGGCGCTCTCCGCGACGCTGGCGATGTCCGCCGCACTGCTCGGTCCGCAGATCTCCCGGCTCGTCGACCGGCACGGCCAGGGGCGGATCCTGCGCCCGGCGACCCTGGTCGCGGTGACTTCCGTGGCGGGGCTGCTCATCTGCGCCCAGCAGTCCGCCCCCGACTGGACCTTGTTCGTCTTCGCCGCGGGCGCGGGCTGTGTGCCGAGCCTCGGCGCGATGGTGCGGGCGCGCTGGGCCGCGATCTACCGGGGCTCACCGCGCGAGCTGCACACCGCGTACGCGTGGGAGTCGATCGTCGACGAGGTCTGCTTCATCTTCGGCCCGATCGTCTCGATCGGGCTCTCGACCGCCTGGTTCCCGGAGGCGGGCCCGCTGCTCGCGGCCGTCTTCCTGGTCGTCGGTGTCGTCTGGCTGACCGCGCAACGCGCCACCGAGCCCGTACCGCAGCCGCGCGAGCAGCACACCGGTGGTTCGGCGCTCCGCTCCCCCGGGCTGCGCGTCCTGGTGGCGACCTTCGTCGCGACCGGGGCGATCTTCGGCGCGGTCGATGTGGTGACGGTCGCGTTCGCGGAGGAGCGCGGTCACAAGACGGCGGCGAGTCTGGTGCTGGCCGTGTACGCGCTCGGGTCCTGTCTCGCCGGGGTGGTGTTCGGGCTGCTGCATCTCACCGGACCCCCCGCGCGGAGGTGGCTGGTGGGTATCTGCGTGATGGCCTTGAGTATGATCCCCCTCCAACTGGCCGGGAGTCTGCCGTTCCTGGCCGTGGCGCTCTTTGTCGCGGGCCTCTCCGTCGCGCCGACGATGGTGACGACGATGGCCCTCGTCGAAGCGCACGTACCGCGCACCAAGCTGACCGAGGGCATGACCTGGACCAGTACCGGGCTCGCGGTCGGCGTGGCGCTCGGCTCGTCGGCCGCCGGCTGGGTGGTCGACGCGGCCGGGGCCGAGGCTGGGTACGGGGTGCCCGTCGCGGCGGGCGCGGTCGCGGCCGTGGTGGCGTTCCTGGGGTATCGCCGGCTGCGCGGGCCGGTACCGAGTCGGGGAGGGCGCGGGGCGGATGACCGGGAACCGTACGACGACCACACGAACGTGGCGTAACTGGGCGGGGACCGTCACGGCCCGTCCGGCCCGCGTGGTGTCCCCGGCCTCCGTCGAGGAGCTGACCGAGACCTTACGCCGGGCGGCGGCGGACGGGCTCAGGGTCAAGGCCGTCGGTTCGGGCCACTCCTTCACCGCGGCCGCCGCCACCGACGGGGTGCTGATACGCCCCGATCTGCTCACCGGCATCCGGGAGATCGACCGGTCGGCGGGCACCGTCACCGTGGCGGCGGGCACCCCGCTGAGACGGCTGAACACGGCGCTGGCAAGGGAGGGACTGTCGCTCACCAATATGGGCGACATCATGGAGCAGACCGTCGCGGGCGCGACCTCCACCGGCACCCATGGCACCGGCCGGGACTCGGCCTCCATAGCCGCCCAGATCCGGGCTCTGGATCTCGTCACGGCCGACGGCTCGCTGCTGCGCTGCTCGGCCGAGGAGAACCCGGAGGTCTTGGCCGCCGCCCGGATCGGGCTCGGCGCGCTGGGTGTGGTCTCGGCGGTCACCCTGGCGGTGGAGCCGGTCTTCCTGCTGACGGCCCGTGAGGAACCGATGACCTTCGACCGGGTCATGGCCGAGTTCGACCAGCATGTCGCGGAGAACGAGCACTTCGAGTTCTACTGGTTCCCGCACACGGGCAACTGCAACACCAAGCGCAACAACCGCAGCGCGGGCGCCGCGGCCCCGCCCGGCCGGCTCAGCGGCTGGATCGACGACGAACTCCTCTCCAACGCGGCCTTCCAGGCGGCCTGTTCACTCGGCCGCGCCGTTCCCGCGACGATCCCCACATTGGCCAAGATCTCCAGTCGCGCTCTCTCCGCCCGTACGTACACGGACATCCCTTACAAGGTCTTCACTTCCCCGCGTCGGGTGCGCTTCGTGGAGATGGAGTACGCGCTGCCGCGCGAGGTCGCGATCGGGGCGCTGCGCGAGGTCAAGGCGATGATCGAGCGTTCCCCGCTGCGAGTGAGTTTCCCGGTGGAGATACGGACGGCTCCGGCGGACGACATCGCGCTCTCGACGGCGTCGGGCCGGGAGAGCGTGTACATCGCGGTGCATCTGTACCGGGGGACCCCGTACCGCTCCTACTTCACCGCCGTGGAGCGGATCATGACCGCGCACGGCGGCCGGCCGCACTGGGGGAAGATCCACACCAGGGACGCGGCCTATCTGTCCGGGGTGTATCCGCGCTTCGGTGAGTTCACCGCGGTACGGGACCGGCTGGATCCGGACCGGGTGTTCGGGAACGACTATCTGCGGCGGGTCCTCGGGGACTGAGTGCCGATGCCCGTTCTCGCGCCGGCCACCGGGCCGGCTCTCTCTCCCCCCCGGCCCCCGCGACGGCACTCCGCCCGGCACCGGGGCGGTCCGGCTACTGGCCCGTCGTCCCGGAGTCGGCCGTTCCCGAGTCGCCCGTTCCCGTGTCACTCGTTCCGGTACTGCCGGAACCGCCGGAGGGCGTCGGTGCGGGAGTGGAGCCGCCGGAGCCGGAGGGGGTGGTAGAGGGGGTGGCGGAGGGAGTGGGCGACGGATCCACGCCGCCGTCCGGGCCCGTACCCGTACTCGGATCGGTGCCGGGCGACCGGCTCGGGTCCGTACCGCCGGTTCCGCCCGACGACCGCCCGTCCGGTGTCCCGCTCGGATCCCCGGCGGGGTCAGGGGAGTTGGCGGGGTCCTTCGACGGGGTGGAATCGCCGCCACCACCGCGTACGACGTATCCGGCGGTCGTCCCCCTGTCTCCGTTCAGATCCCGCCCGGCGGCCAGTTCGAACCCGGTGATGCCGACCATCGCCACCACGAAGACGACAACGGCCGCGCGGAGCGGGCGCTTCCAGCCCCGTACCCGCGTGCCATGGGTCGTGGCCGCCCCGAACTCCCCGTCCAGCACCGGCGGATCGCCGGGATCCTCCCGTACCGGCACCTGCCGGCCCCCCGGTTTCGCCTGGACGGTGACCTCGCGTATCTGCTCGCCGGTCCGCCGGAACAGATGCTGGAAGACCGGGCCGCCGCAGGTGGCGATCACGCTGACCACACCGGCACCGACGATCGTCCCGTACACGCCGAGCCGGGAGGCGAGCACGGCGGCCGCGACCGCCGCGAGCGCGCTCCCCGCGACCTGCGGCACGCTCAGTTCGAGCCGCTGCTCCCGCCGGTTTCCGGATACCTCGCTCCCGTCCTGCCGCGTACCGCTGCCCGACCTCTGATCCATCTACAGTCCCTGATCGCCCATCTGCCCCACCTTGCACCAGGAAAGGACAACTGAGCGAAACGGATAGTTCCGATTTCGGGGATTCTGTGAAGCAGGACACCCGTTCGTGGCTGTCACCAAGACCCAACTCCCCTACCCTGGGAGAACTTGGGTGGCGCGCCGGTCCACCCCCGTGGCCCGAATGGAGTACTGTGGCGAGCCCTGGGGCCGGACTCCCTCATGGGCGTCCGGGACCTACGGGAAGGGGGCCGAACGTGGCACTCGATCCGGCGGAGCCGTGGCACCGTACGGGCACCTGCTGCAGAGAGTGACCAAGTTCGTCACTCTGCGTCGCAAACAGGTAACCGTGTCATCGGCGATCCAGGATTCATGCCCGACACGCCGGGCAGCACGGAAAGGTTGTGGCAGGCTGCACCCGGGCAGGCCACACTCGACTAGCGGAAGCAGCGACGCACGTGACGTCGGCAGGCACCACCCGGGAGGTCCCCATGCCCGAACTGCGTGTCGTGGCCGTCTCCAACGACGGCACACGACTGGTGCTCAAAGCTGCCGACAGCACGGAATACACGCTTCCGATTGATGAGCGGCTGCGTGCGGCCGTGCGCAACGATCGCGCCCGTCTCGGGCAGATCGAGATCGAGGTGGAGAGCCACCTCAGACCACGGGACATCCAGGCGCGGATACGAGCCGGTGCCTCCGCCGAGGAGGTCGCTCAGCACGCCGGGATCCCGGTGGACCGGGTCCGCCGCTTCGAGGGGCCGGTGCTCGCCGAGCGCGCCTTCATGGCGGAACGGGCCAGGAAGACCGCTGTGCGCCGCCCCGGCGAGAACACCGGGCCCCAGCTCGGTGAGGCCGTTCAGGAACGGCTGACGCTGCGCGGCGCTGACAAGGAGACCGTGCAGTGGGACTCCTGGCGCCGGGACGACGGCACCTGGGAAGTCCTGCTCGTCTATTTGGTCGCGGGCGAGCCGCACTCCGCGAGCTGGACGTACGATCCGCCCCGGCGGCTCGTCCAGGCCGTGGACGACGAGGCGCGCGCGCTGATCGGTGACACCGACGACACGGTCGCCACGAAGGAGCCGAGCTTCCCGTTCGTGCCCCGGATCGCGCGGCTGCCGCGCGACCGGCCGCTGGATCGTTCCCTCGACCGGCAGCTGGAGCGGCCGGTCGCGCCGGAGCCGGACGATACGAGCGAGCGCGACTCGCTGACCAGCCTGCTGGAGGCGGTGCCGAGCTTCCGCGGCGACATGGTGGTGCCCGAGCAGCCCGCGGGCCCGGCAGCGGACCAGGAGGAGGAGCCGGAGGCCGAGGAGCCGGTGGCGCCCGCCGCCTCCGCCGGTGCCGGTTCGGCGTACGCGGATGTGCTGATGCCGCGTTCGGTGGCCGGGCACCGGGACCGGCTCACCGGTACGACGGACCGCCAGGCGGAGGCGGACGGCGTACGTCCGGGTCGGCGGGCCGCGGTGCCGAGCTGGGACGAGATCGTGTTCGGTACGCGCCGCAAGAAGCAGGATTAGCACGCACGTACATAGCGGAAGGGGCCGGTACTCACCACGGCTGGTGAGTACCGGCCCCACGTATGTGCGCGGCCTTTTACTGAGGATCCGGGCCCTTGGCGACCGGACGCGATGCGTCGGCGGACCACTCGGACCAGGAACCCGCGTACAGCGCCGCCGGGATGCCAGCGATCTCCAGGGCCAGCACCTCATGGGCGGCCGAAACACCCGAGCCGCAGTAGACGCCGACCTTCGAATCACCGGTGACGCCCAGCGCCGCGAAGCGGGCCACGAGGTCCTGAGTCGGGCGGAACCCGCCGTTTTCAGCCACATTCTCCGACGTGGGCGCCGACAGCGCGCCGGGGATATGGCCGCCGACGCGGTCGATCGGCTCGACATCGCCGCGGTAGCGCTCGGCGGCCCGCGCGTCCAGCAGCAGCCCCTCGCGGGCCAGGGCCGCCGCGGCGTCCGCGTCCAGCAGCGGGAGCGCGCCGGGCGCCGGGGTGAAATCGCCCTCCTCCGGCGCGGGGATCTCGGTGGTCACCGGACCGGTCCAGCCGGCGAGTCCGCCGTCCAGGACCCGGACGTCCGGGTGGCCCGCCCAGCGCAGCAGCCACCAGGCGCGGGCCGCCGCCCAGGACTGTCCGCCGTCGTACACCACGACCGGCGTGTCCTGCGAGACTCCGGTCCGGCGCATCACCGCGCCGAAGGCCGCGACCTCGGGCAGCGGGTGCCGGCCGGCCGCGCCAGGCGGGCCCGCCAGTTCCTGATCGAGGTCGATGTAGACGGCACCCGGCAGATGCCCGGCCTCGTACTGCGCGCGGCCGGGCGGACCGCCGAGCTGCCAGCGGGCGTCGAGCAGGACGGGCGGGCGCGGCCCGGCCGACTCGCAGGCGAGTTCTGCTGCGGTGATGATGGCTGTCATGACGCCATCCTCGCGTACGATCCGGGCCGCTCATAACGGCGGAGAAACGGGGGGTAAACAGCGAATCGAGATCCCGCCAAACGCGGCGCGGCCATCCGGCGCCGGATGGCGGTGGGTGACAGCATCTCCACGGCCATACGGCCATGTCCCGCAAGGCGGCTCACGCTCGTCCCCGCGCCGCCATCACGAAGGTCCGAGGAGAGAGTGACGATGACCGAGGCAGCGATCCGGCGCACACCCGGCACACCCTGTTGGGTGAGTCTGATGGTGCACGGCCTTGCCGCGACCGAGGAGTTCTACGGAGCGCTGTTCGGCTGGGAGTTCCAGCCGGGACCGCAGCAGCTCGGACCGTATGTCCGCGGACTGCTCGACGGCAAGGCGATCGCGGGCATCGGCCAGCTGCCGCCGGACCGGCAGCTGCCCATCGCCTGGATGACCTATCTGGCGACGGACGACGCCGATCTGACGGCCGAGACGATCAGGAGCTGCGGCGGCACCGTCGGGGTGGGACCGCTGGACGCGTCCGAGGCCGGCCGCATGGCCATAGCCGCGGACCCGTCGGGCGCGGTCTTCGGGATCTGGCAGGCTGCGGCGCACATCGGCACGGCCGTGGCCGGAGCCCATGGCACCCCGATCTGGAACGAACTGATCACGCGTGAGACGTCCTCGGTCGCGAAGTTCTACGAGGCGCTCTTCGACTATGACGTGGAGGAGGTCGTCTCCGCCGACCTCGACTTCATGACACTGCGTCTGGAGGGCCGTCCCGTCGCCTCACTGCACGGTGTGGGCCGGTCGCTCAACCGCGATCTCGGCTCGCACTGGATGACGTACTTCGAGGTGGACGACACGGACGCCGCCGCGGGGCTGGTGACCGAACTGGGCGGTCATGTGATCACGCCACCGAGCGAGAGTGAGTACGGGCGGCTCGCGACGGTCACGGACCCGGAGGGCGCGGTCTTCACGATCGTACGGTCGGCCACACACTGACCGGCGGCGTACAGCGGGCTTCCGGCGACGCGCGGCGCGGCAGCCCGACCCGGTCGCGCCGGCTCAGACCGGGAGGACGTCCGGGGAGAGGGCGGCCGCCCGCGCGGTGGCCGCGGTCATCCGGCGGCGGTGATGGCGTCGGCAGAGCACCTCGTACCCGACCTCGCTCCCGTTCTGGTGAACATCGCCGACCACGACCTGCGCCCCCTCGATCACCATGGCGCCACCGACCGTCCGCGCGTTGTGCGTGGCCCGCGCGCCGCACCAGCAGAGCGCCTCGACCTGGAGGACCTCGACGCGGTCGGCCAGCTCCACCAGCCGCTGTGAACCGGGGAAGAGCTTGGAGCGGAAGTCGGTGGTGATGCCGAAGGCGAAGACGTCCAGTTCCAGATCGTCCACCACCCGCGCGAGCTGGTCGACCTGCTCGGGCGCGAGGAACTGGGCCTCGTCGGCGATGACATAGTCGCACCGGCCGCCCTGGGAGAGCCGGTCCACCAGATACGCGTAGAAGTCGAAGCCCTCGGCGGCCTCGACGGCGTCGGTCACCAGACCGAGCCGCGAGGAGAGCTTGCCCTCGCCCGCGCGGTCGTCGCGGGTGAAGATCATGCCCTGGAGCCCGCGCGCGGAGCGGTTGTGCTCGATCTGAAGAGCGAGGGTGCTCTTTCCGCAGTCCATCGTTCCGGAGAAGAACACCAGCTCTGGCATGAGGGAGTGACGGCCTTTCGGTGACAGGAGGGGGCCCGGAAACCGCGACGCGCGGTCCGTCGGGCGGCGCTACTTTGAAGACAACAACGCCGGCGCGCCCTAGGAGCGTACTTCCAGCAGCGGGACCAGCTGCTCGACGGGGGTCATCGAACCGTGCATCCCGACCATCGCCGACTCGTGCGGCTCCTGTACGGAGGCGGTGATCACCACATCGTCGTGGGCCGCCGCGACGACATCGCCGATCCGGCCGTACACCCGTTCGTCCATCGCACCGGGCGGTCCGAACCAGCCCGCCGCGATCGCCTCCTCCCTGCTCGCCACCCAGAAGCGCTCGCCGAGCACCTCGCGCCAGACGGTGAGCACATCGGTCCCGGCGCCCGGTACGGCGTAGACATGGCGGGCCCGGCCCTCGCCGCCGAGCAGCGCCACCCCCGCGCGCAGCTCCCAGTCCTCGTCGAAGTCGATGCGCGACTCCTCGTCGAAGGGGATGTCGATCATGCCGTGGTCGGCCGTCACGTAGAGCGTGGCCCGGGGCGGCAGTTGCTCGGCGAGGCGCTGGACGAGCCGGTCGACATACATCAACTGGCCGCGCCAGGCATCGGAGTCGACGCCGAAGCGATGCCCCTTGCCGTCGACGTCGCTGTAGTACGTGTAGACCAGCGACCGGTCCCCCGCGCCGAGTTGCTCGGCCGCCAGATCCATCCGCTCCTCGCCGGAGAGCCGACCGAGGAAGGTCCCGCCGCTGAGCGCGACCTTGGTGAGCGGGGTATGGGCGAAGGTCGGCGACGAGACCTGGGCGGTGTGGACGCCCGCGGCGTCGGCGAGCTGGAAGACGGTGGGGTACGGCTGCCAGACGTGCGGCGCGGTCCAGGGCTTCCAGCGGAGCTGGTTCATCAGCGCACCGGTCGCGGGGTCGCGGACCGTGTAGCCGGGCAGGCCGTGGACGGCGGGCGGCAGGCCCGTGCCGACGGAGGCGAGGGAGGTCGCGGTGGTGGCCGGGAAGCCCGCGGTGAGCGGGCGTCCTGTGTTGCCGCGCGAGCTACCGAGCAGCGAGGTCAGATAGGGCGCTTCGTCCGGATGTGCCGTGATCTGTTCCCAGCCGAGACCATCAATCAGAAAGACGCAGTTCCGATCGGCGGGGGTCAGTTCGGGGATGGCCGCGATCAGGTTCGGTACGCCCTGGCCGGCCGCGAGCGTGGGCAGCAGATCGGCGAGCGAGCCGCTGCCGTACTCGGGCAGCGGCGCGGTGTCGAGGGCGAGCGGGACGGGGTCCTGCCAGAGGGCTTCGGCGGCCATCAGCGGCCGGGCGCCGTGCCGGCGGCGGTGGCCTCGGAGAGGGCCTGGGCGAACGCGACCGTCTGGCGGACGGTGTCCGGTCCGTCACCGGCCTCGCTGACGCGCAGACTCAGATCGTCGGCGGTGGAGCTGCCGGTGTAGCCGTGGTCCGCCTCGCAGTTGGGGTCGCCGCAGGCGGCGGGCTCCAGATCGATCCGGGCGACGGCGCCCCAGCCGATGGTGAGAACGACTTCGCGCGGGGGGGTGCCGGGGGTGTACGACTCCGGATTGGCGACGACGCGGCTGACCACGACCGACGAGATCCGGTCGAGCTTGACGGACTCGGTGGAGGTGGTGGCGTACGGGGTCGGGGAGCTGGAGTCGGCGGTCTGCTCGTCGGTGTGGCTCACGATGAAGCGGTGGGCCGTCAGGACGAGGACGGTGACATGCCGACGTACCTCGTTGGCGTCGAAGCTGGTCTCCTGATGCACGAGGTACGACGCGATCGGCTCGCCACCGACGGCGGCCTCCACCGCCTCGGCCACGAGAGCCGGGTAGTAGCCGCTGCGCTCGATCGCCGTGCGCAGCCCCTGGGTCGTCGTACCGGTCTTCGCCATGGGCTCCATCCTACGGTGGCCGGATGGCTGCCGGAGACGCCCTGGAGGGGCCTCATCCGGCCGTGACCGCCAGGCCGTGTCCGACACATAGCGCAGTCCGCCCGGAGGGCGGGGCTCACGGCGTCCGGTGCGTGCGATCGCAAGGCGGAGCTCGTCCTCGTAGTGGAGCTACGAGGACGAGCCCGACAACGCGGTGAGCGCGCGTGCCGGACGCCGTGAGCCACAGGATTTGTCGGACACGGCCCAGGACCCGGCCGGCGCTCAGTAGCTGGGAAGGCGGCGCGGGCCGAGATCGTCGCGGGCGGGCGGCGGTGCGAGACGGACGTTCGCGCCGAGGACGGTGAGTCCACGCGTGGCGACGACCACGGGCTCCAGGGTGACGGAGACGATCTCGGGGTGCTCGTCGACCAGCCGGGAGACCCTCTGGAGCAACTCCTCCAACGCGGAGGTGTCGACCGGTGTGGAGCCGCGCCAGCCGAACAGGAGGGGCGCCGAGCGGATGGACCGGATCTGCTCGGCGACATCGCGGTCGGTGGCCGGTACGAGACGGTGGGCGATATCGCCGAGGAGCTCGGAGGGCGCGCCGGCGAGCCCGAAGGAGAGCACGGCTCCGGCGGCGGCGTCGATGGCGGCCCGTACGACGGTGTCCACTCCGCGCGGGGCCATGGCCTGGACAACGGGCCGCAGCTCGACGGGGCCGCCGAAGGTCTCGGTCAGCTCGCGGTGGGCGAGGCGCAGTTGTGCCTCGTCGGCGAGGTCGAGTCGTACGCCCCCGAGGTCGGAGCGGTGGCGCAGATGGGGCGCGGTCGTCTTGAGCACGACGGGGTAGCCGAGCCGCTTCGCCGCGGCGACGGCGTCGTCGGGACCGGGCGCGGGAAGAGTGGGGCGTACGGGGATGCCGTACAGCCCGAGCAGTTCCCGTGTGTCGGCCGCGCCGAGCGGCACGCCGTGGGGGTCGGGTGTGTCTCCGAGCAGCCGTTCGATGAGCGCGGCGGCCGCGCTCTCGTCGATGGTGTCGTCGAGGGACTCGGGCACCTTGCCGGGCTCGGCGCTCTGCCGTCGCCACTGCGCGTACCGGACGGCTTCGGCGAGCGCGCGGACGGCGCGTTCCGCGGCGGGGTAGGCGGGGATGCGGCCGGAGGAGGCGGGTGCGGCGGGCGGTGCGGCGGCCGGTGGCGGGGGCGGGGCCGTGGCCGTGGTCCCGGGGGCGGACGCGGCCGGGCCTCGCGCGCCGCCCCCCACCGCCGTCAGCGCCTCCGTCAGGCCGCCGATCTCCACATGGACCACCGTGACCGGCTTCCCCGGGGCGCTCGCCGCGGCCTCGCGCAGCGCGGTGCCCAGGGCGCCGCCGTTGGCGGGGTCCGCCGTACCGGTCTCGCCCACGTGCGGGATCGCCGTCACCACGACCGCGTCGAAGGCCGGGTCGGACAGGGCCAGGACGAGGGCGGCGCGGAAGTCCTCCGGGGTCGCGGCGGTGGTGAGGTCGCGGGGCCGCGAGGGGCGCAGGCCCTCCGTCAGACAGGCGTCGTACGTGAGCAGACCGAGGGATTCGGAGTTGCCGAGGATCGCCACGCGCGGGCCGGCCGGCAGGGGCTGGGAGGCGAGCAGGAGGCCCGCGTCGACCAGTTCGGTGACCGTGTCGACCCGGATCACCCCGGCCTGCCGCAGCAGCGCCGAGACCGTCGCGTCCGGGATGCGGGTGACCGGGACCGCGTGGCCGGGCGGCGCGCTGCCGCTGTGACGCGCCCCCTTGACGACCACGACCGGCTTCAGCGCCGCCGTGCGGCGGGCGAGCCGGGTGAACTTGCGCGGATTGCCGATCGATTCGAGGTAGAGGAGGGCGACATCGGTGTCCGGGTCCTCGTACCAGTACTGGAGGATGTCGTTGCCGGAGACGTCCGCGCGGTTGCCCGCGGAGATGAAGGACGACAGGCCCGCGCCGCGCCGGTAGAGCCCGGAGAGCAGGGCGATGCCGATGGCTCCCGACTGGGTGAACAGTCCGATACGGCCCCGGTCGGGCGGCTCGGGCGCGAGCGAGGCGTTCA
This sequence comes from Streptomyces sp. NPDC102274, assembly GCF_044766385.1. Lineage (NCBI taxonomy): Bacteria > Bacillati > Actinomycetota > Actinomycetes > Kitasatosporales > Streptomycetaceae > Streptomyces > Streptomyces sp. NPDC102274. The sequence goes on from NZ_JBIWLW010000024.1 coordinate 21,254, forward strand.
GCCTGACGGCCTCGGACGTGTTGATGATCCCAAACGCGCTGGGGCCGATGACGCGCATCCCGTACGAGCGGGCCTGCTTCACCAGTTCGCGCTGGCGCTCCAGGCCCTCGGCGCCGCTCTCCGCGTACCCGGCGGAGAGGACCACCAGGCCGCGGACGCCGTGCCGGCCGCAGTCCTCGACCGCTTCCGGCACCTGCGGCGCCGGTACGGCGAGGACCGCGAGGTCGACGGGGTGACCGATCGCCGCGACGGACCGGAAGGCGGGGACGCCGTCGAGTTCGCGCAGATCCTCGGCGAAGGCGTGATTCACCGCGTACGCACGTCCGTTGAAGCCCGCTTCGAGCAGATTGCGCAGGACGGTGCGGCCGACACCGCCGGGCACGCGTCCCGTGCCGACGACGGCGACCGAGCCGGGCGTGAGCAGGCGCTGCACCGAGCGTGCCTCGGCGCGCTGTTCGCGGCCACGCTGCACGGCGAGGGATTCGGCGGTGGGTTCGAGGTCCAGGGTGAGACGTACGGAGCCGTCCTCGAAGCTGCGCTTCTGTGTGTATCCGGCGTCCCGGAACACCTTGATCATCTTGTTGTTGGCGGGCAGTACGTCGGCGGCGAAGCGCCGGATGCCCCGTTCACGGGCGACCGCCGCGATGTGCTCAAGGAGGGCCGAGGCGACGCCGCGTCCCTGGTGCGCGTCCTGGACGAGGAAGGCGACCTCGGCCTCGTCGGCGGGAGCGGTCGCCGGGAGCCCCCGCTCGTCGATGCGGTCGTACCGTACGGTCGCGATGAACTCGCCGCCCACCGTCACGGCGAGGCCCACCCGGTCCACGTAGTCGTGGTGGGTGAAGCGGTGCACGTCCCGGTCGGAGAGGTGCGGGTAGGGCGCGAAGAAGCGGAAGTACTTCGACTCGTCGGAGACCTGTTCGTAGAAGCTGACCAGCCGCTCCGCGTCGGCGGCGGTGATGGGCCTGATCCGCGCGGTGCCCCCGTCGCGCAGCACCACGTCCGCTTCCCAGTGGTCGGGGTACGCATGGTCCGGCGGCGTCTCCATGGGCAAAGCCTACGGCGCCGACGCCTCCACGGCCCGGGGCCCGGCTCAGGTCCCGGGGCAAGTCCTGGGGCAGGTCTTGGGGCAAGTGCCGGGGCAGGTGCCGGCTCACGCCCTCGCTCGGAGCCGAGGTCCGTCCGGGGTCGGCACCGGAGCAATTCGTGGCACATGAGACGCTGGTCTAGACATCGTTTTTGAGACTTGAAGGGCAACACCATGGCTGAGCGCCGCGTCAATGTCGGCTGGGCCGAGGGCCTGCACGCCCGTCCCGCCTCCATCTTCGTCCGCGCCGCCACGGCCGCGGGCGTCCCGGTGACGATCGCGAAGGCCGACGGCAACCCCGTCAACGCCGCGTCGATGCTCGCGGTGCTCGGTCTGGGCGCGCAGGGCGGCGAGGAGGTCGTGCTCGCTTCCGAGGCGGACAGCGCCGACGCCGCTCTGGACCGGCTGGCGAAGCTGGTCGCCGAAGGGCTCGACGAGCTTCCCGAGACGGTCTGAGCAGTTCCCGGGAGAGTCTGCGCGTATTTCCACGACGGAGCCGGGGGGCGCGGGAATAAGCGGGCCCCCGCGCCCGTTTGAGTGGGGGGGGGGGGAACACCCCGGGGCTAAACACGGCCGCCCAAAAAGAAGCCCACGCTATTTGTGTT